>CAZOJP010000001.1:0-90907 GCA_964580155.1 uncultured Intestinibacillus sp.
TCTTCTACTATACTACTTTAGAGAGCGGTGTTACAACTTTACTATACCAGGACAGCCATAAGCTGGGGACCAAGGGACTTTCCAGTGCCGTACAGCCCCATCACAACAGGATATTCCGGCAGCTGCGCGGCAAGCTGATTCATTTCCGCACGGAACACCTCCACGGTTCTGGAAACGGTATCCAGCTGTGTAACCGCTTCCTGCACCATTATCTTTGACAACGCATCCTTCGGCAGCATGGCAATCAGATCCTTCGATCCTGCGTGAATCCCAATGGCCTTGTCCGCGCTGAAATTGTATCCGTGCCGCTTGCACCATTTCCGATAACGTTCCACGAAGGCGGCTTGTCCCATGCCCCTCACACAGTCCACGTGCCAGAAGACGTAAGCAAAATCCACCCACTTCTGGCTGCCATCCGCACGGACGGGGCTTTCAAAGAGGGCGTTTACGCCGGGATAGGTCTGGTCAAGGAGGGCAATGAGATTATTCTTCAGCGCCGTCTTGTTCTTGGTGTACAAACCATATTGCCGGTGCATGCTTTTCAGTTGGTATCGAATTGTATCCATAGGAGTATGCTGACGCAATTCGGCCCAATTGTCAAGGCCATACCGAGCAATTTTGATAGAATCTGCCTTGTCGGTTTTGACCTTGCGCAGAGAATTGTTCCCATATTCCTTAATGAGCAGCGGATTCACCGCGCTGACAAAGATGCCGGCATCATGGAGCAGCTGGGCAACCGGTTCATAGTACCGCCCTGTGTGCTCCAGCACCACCCGCGTTTCACCCTCCAGACTTTTCAGCCGCTTTGCCAGCTCGCTGAGTTCACTGGAGGTGTGACGCACCTCAAAAGGCTTTGCCATCAGTTCCCCAAAGGGGCGAATGACCGACACCATGCTTTTCCCTTTGGAAACATCAATTCCGACTGCGTTCATAATCCACGCTCCTATCACAGATTTACAATTGGCGAACCACCCTTTTCTCACTGCCGATTCTATCTGTTTGATGACACGAACGCGCCGGACGGCGGCTCTACCTGCACAAATCGAACGCTGCGAATAAGAGGATGGCTGACTGACTTACATACGGACGCGAAGTCCTTGGAGGTTTTCGTCAGACCCATTGTCCTCTTATTCTAACAGCTTAGGCAACAAGATGGAAAAAGACATGGCCGGCTGCCATGTCCTCAACCAAATATATAGTAACAGGAGGTAGTATCATGTCCGAAGCAGTTCAGCAGGCCATTACAATGTTGTGGCAGGGAATGGCAGGTATTTTTGCAGTAATCGGTATAATCGCCTTAATCGTATACGCTCTGGGGCAGCTAGCAAACCGCTCCTGAGCATAGAAAAAGAGGACATTTCAAATGTCCTCTTTTTCCTTATCGTTCTTCGAGCGTGCGATATTCGCGACGTTTTCCAACGTATGTGTATGCAGGTCGAATGATTTTTCCCATATTGATGAGCTCTTCAATGCGATGCGCACTCCATCCGGCGACACGCGCGATTGCAAAAATCGGCGTATACAGCTCAAGTGGCAAATCGAGCATCAAGTATACAAAGCCGGAGTAGAAGTCGACATTTGCGCTCACGCCCTTGTACATCTTGCGCTCTTGCGTGATAACCTCGGGCGCCAGTCGCTCGACACGGGAATATAGGGCATACTCTTCGGTGCGTCCCTTCTCTTGAGAAAGGGTTTCTACAAATGAGCGAAGGATATTCGCACGTGGGTCGGAGGTAGAGTAGATCGCATGTCCCATTCCATAAATGAGCCCGGCCCCGTCAAATGCTTCTCCCTTCAATAGCGCACGCAAATAACGCTTAATCTCTTCTTCGTCCGACCAGTCCTTGACATTCCTTTTGAGGTCCTCAAACATACGCACGACCTTGATATTGGCACCACCGTGCCGCGGCCCCTTGAGCGAAGCCAAGGCTGCTGCCATGCAGGAATAGGTGTCTGTGCCGGATGAGGTGACAACGTGTGTCGTGAAGGTTGAGTTGTTGCCGCCTCCATGCTCTGCGTGCAACATGAGACAGACGTCCAGCACATGCGCCTCCCAATAAGAGTAGGAGGAATCCGCGCGCAATAGCGCCAAAATGTTTTCAGCCGTCGAGAGGGCAGGATTGGGCGCGTGTATATAGAGGCTGTTGCCGCCTTTGTAGTGATATGCCTGATAGCTGTATGCGGCAAAGAGCGGAAATGTTGCGATCATTTGCATGCATTGACGCACAACATTGGGCAGGGAGATATCATCGGTGTTGTCATCATAGGAGGCCATTGTCAGAACACATTTAGCAAGCGAGTTCATCATATCGCCGCTCGGTGCTTTTAGAATCACATCGCGTACAAAATTATTCGGCAGCGTGCGATAATAGGACAGTTGTGCCTGGAAAGCCTGCAGTTCTTCACGTGTCGGCAGTGCACCAAACATCAAGAGATACGCAGTTTCTTCAAAACCAAAGCGTTTTTCGAGTAATGGGCGATTTACTAAATCATCAATCCGATAACCCCGATAAAAGAGTTCACCTTCGCACGGAACAATCTGACCATTTTCTTCGCGTGTTGCCACAATTTCTGAAATCTCGGTCAGGCCCGCCACAACACCGCGTCCGTTCAGATCTCGCAAACCGCGCTTCACAGAATATTTTGCATAATCCGCGGGATCTATCCGGCTGTTGTGGCGGCTGCGTTCCGCAAGCGTTTCAATCTCGGGCGTGACGTTGTTATAATTCGGATTGCTTGCCATGATCGGAGGGCTCCTTTCTGACGGTGCAGCATTGCTGCCACGGATGGATATGAGAGTCTTAGTATAACAGATAAATGTTACGATATTGTGAATAGCCGGTATTTTGTTTTTACAAAAGGAAGAAAATCTTCTGAATAAAAAATCCATACTGATTTTCTAATATTAGCATGGAGCTACGAACAGCCATCCGCCAAGAGAGAGAAATCACTATGGATCATTAAAATATAAAGTCTTGTCTTGTGCCCAATGCACAGGCTGCAAGTTGGGCACAAGACAAGGCTATGGTTTATGAGTGCTGTACGTTTAGGATGCGTTTAGTTCTTCCGAGGGAATAGAAATTTTGTCTGTCATGATCAATATATCGCCAGCCATAATCACGGTTGCGCCATTGGGCATGATAACACTTCCCAGACGCCGCACCACAAGAATGAAGCTATTGTCCAAGGCGATATCGGTGATGAGTTTGCCTGCCCAAGGATCATTTTTTAAAATTTCTTTTTCATAAAGATGAGGGCTACTGATACCATCTACAGATCGTCCGCACATAATAATATGATCGCCTGCGCGCAAAACAGATTCTCCGTCCGGCGTGATGCTCGTTTTTCCGCGAATGAGCAGTACAATCAGAGAATTGGGCGGCAGTGTGACCTCGCTGACCTTTTTGTCCACCCATGCATGATCCTGATTCAGTTTAAACCGTATGCACTGAACTGGAATTTCCTCTATATAGTCGTTGAAGGTCTTCATGACGTTGCATTCATCATCCGTCATGTCAAGTTTTTGGGAAACCCACGGAAGTAAAGTTCCCTGCAAGAGGATTGAGAAGAGAACGATAAAAAACACGATATGAAAGACATCGTTATCTACAGTGGTCGGATGAATAACGACCATGATGGAAAACGCAATAGATGCCGCACCACGCATACCTGCCCATGAGACAAGCAGCTTTTGGTTTAGGTTGCTTTTAAAAGGGGTAAGCAACGCGAAGACTGCTATAGGGCGCGCAACAAAAGTTAAAAACAACGCAATTGCAAAGGCTTTTCCTGCAACGCCCGGCAATTGTGACGGAGATGCAAGCAAACCGAGCATAAAGAACAGCAGCATTTGCATCAAACCGGTAGCACCATCAAAAAAGTGTACCAACTCCGATTTGTTTCGAATCTTGCTATTCCCCAGAACAATACCTGTAATGTATGCACTCAGATACCCATTGCCGCCCAATACAGTGGGAGCTGCATAAGAAATCAGCGCAATGGCGACGATAAATGTGGCGGTATATCCTGATGAGGAGATATAAAATTTCTTTAAAAACAGCAGCGAAAGTGCAGCGATTCCAATACCAAAAAGTAGACCATATGAGACTTGCGCAAACAGAAGCCGCGAGAAATCTCCGACGGAGCTATCGCCGCTCATCAACGCAAGCACGATAATTGTTAGCATGTAGGAAAACGGGTCATTACTTCCGCTTTCTACCTCGAGCAAAGACGCGGTGTTGTATCGCAAGTTTAAGCGTTTGGAGCGTAAGATCGAGAAAACCGAGGCAGCATCTGTTGAGCTAATCACTGCACCAATCAAAAAACTCTCAAGCGGCGCGATTTTCAATACTGCGTAGCAAAATATCCCGACCAGGCCGGCTGTCGCGATCGTGCCAAAAGAAGAAAGAACGATTGCTTTAGCTGCAACAGATCTTGCACTGGCCCAGTTGGTTCCAAACCCGCCATAGAACATGATGAAAATAAGCGCTACAGAGCATATTTCCTCAGCAAACATATAATTATCAAATGGAATTTTGACAACTCCGTCCGAACCGAAAAACATTCCCAGCACGATAAAAGCCAGTAAAGTGGGGATTCCGGTTTTAGCGGATACTTTGTTAAAGATTACGCACGCAATAATTACGGTTGCTGCTACCAATAGGGGTGTAGCGATGTTGATCCCTCCGTCCTTTCACATATAACGAATAACTTTTCTTATTAAGAATAACATAAAACAAGCAAAAAGTCATGCATAAATTTGAAATATGACCTATCTTCATTTGAAATTCAAGATAACGTGTAAAATAAAAAGAAGTTTGATTTCTCAAACTTCTTTTCTGGCGGAGAGTCAGGGATTTGAACCCTGGGTACGGGATTACCGCACACACGATTTCCAATCGTGCGCCTTCGACCACTCAGCCAACTCTCCAAATATTCGCTTTTGATTTTTCCTAAGCAACGAGATTTATTATATACCATCTTTTACTTTTCGTCAAGATATTTTGATAAAAAAGATTTAAAAATATATGAATGCATGTGGATGCGAAAACACCTGCGTTTACTAGGAGAAAAGCATGCACTGTAACACCATATGTCCAGCAAGTTCCTACAATCAGTCGCTTGGGAAGGGAAGGGGGTGTCTTAGCAGAAAGAACGATGCAACGGCATTGTTTTTTTCAAGCTTGCGTAACCATTTTTAGTTCTCTGTCAAAACTCTGTGCCATCTCGATCAAAAATGAAAACACAGTTGACATTTTGCAATGGATATCATATAATTGTAGCATAAACAATCATATATCAGTTCTGTTTCAGGGCGGAGTGAAAATCTCCACCGGCAGTAAAGGGCATCGATTGCCTATAGTCTGCGAGCCGCAAGGCATGATGGGTGTGAATCCCAACCGACGGTCATAGTCCGGATGAAAGAAACAGGTGTACGTACGCACATCTGCGCCCATAGGACAAATGTTCTATGGGCTTTCTTTATGCTCAGGAGCTGAAATTCTGCTGGGAGGAAAGCTGAATGAACAATCTAACCATTAAGAAGATCACATTTACTGCAGTCATTGCCGCCATTGCCACCATTGTCATGTTTTTCGAGTTTCCGATACCGTTTATGCCGCCGTTTTTAAAAGTGGATTTAAGCGGTGCAATTATTCTAATTGCGGCGTATGCCTTGGGACTGGGGCCGGCTATTTCAGCAGCGCTGATCAAAGATCTGTTGCATTTATTCTCTACAACAACAGGTGGATCAGGCGAGCTTGCAGATTTCCTTATGACAAGCACGTTGGTCATTACGGCGTATTTACTTTACCGCAATCGTGCTGATCGCAAATTCACGATTATTGGTTGCGCCGCAGGTACTTTTGCAATGTCTATCATGGGAATCATTACAAATAAGTTTATCATCATTCCGTTTTATTCACAAATAATGCCGATCGACGCAATCATCAACGCCTGCGCGCAAGTGAATCCGCTGATTGGCAGTCTGAATGGATATTTGTTGTTTGGTGTATTTCCGTTCAACCTTTTAAAAGGTGTGATTCTATCGATTATAGCAATTGCACTCCGGCAAAAAATGCGTTTTTTCATTCGTGATATCAATTATAAGCCGCTAAAAAATAGTTAGAAGCACATCGCAGCTTATGAAACTTATATTTAGATGATTTACAAATTGGCACACATCTACAGGTGTGTGCCAATTTGTAATACCCCTAATTAACCAAAACTTTGATTTTGATTAATTTGATCTGTAGCTAAATTGGTGCGCTCTGCCCTGCTCCGAATTTGCTTTTTTACGGATGGACATTTTGAGAAATTTGAGAAAGCTGTGATTTTATATGGATATCCAAGTTGCACTTGCAATTCATGAATGTGCTATATTATAATAGATGCAGTCATAAGATATAACAACAAAGAGGTGAATTTCCATATGGTTAAAAGAAATATCCGACTTGAAGATACAGAGTCTATTAAAGCCTTGTGCAATGCCGCAGTCTCGTGCCCTTTCGAAATTGATATTTTATCGGGCAATTACATTATTGATGCAAAGTCGATTATGGGTATTTTTGCGCTCGACCGCAGTCAGCCTTTAGCAGTTTGTGCCCATACTGATGCGACACAAGCAGAGCAGCTTTTCCAAAAGATTACGTCCCTTTTGGCTTAATCCAATTGATGATGAAAACGCCCTCCGCATCCGCCGCACTGAGCGAGATGTGGAGGGCGTTTTTATGGATCACGCACGGCTCATAAACTGATAGAGCACCAAAATTGCCTGCTCGCGTGTCGCGGCTTCATTGGGAAGAAATCTACCATGTTCGTCACCGCGCACCAATCCCATTCCTTGTGCGGTGGCAACATATCCATAGTATATTGCAGGAATGCTGGATTCATCTACAAAGGAGCAACGATAGATGCCGGGCAGACCGGCCGTCTTGCCGTATCCGGTGCAAGAAATGAGCAGCTTTACCAATTGGGCGCGGGTCATAACTTGCTGAGGTGCAGCCTCTTCACGGGTGAGAATCCCACGCTGGTATGCGGCTTCATACAGCGCCTCCTGCGCACCTTCGGCCGTGGGGTCATAGCGATACCCATCCGCACTCAAAAGAAGCACAACGAGAGCCTCCTGCGTCAAGGAGTGTTCTGGTTGAAGCATCCCTCCCGAATAGCCAATTCCAAACTTTGCAAGGGCAGCTACTTGCGGATACTGTGTCATGTCGATATCCGAATAAGCCAGGGCAGAAGATTTCACCTCATCCGCAAATATGGCATTGCCGGTTTTCGCATCAATGCCATAGCAGTAGCGTTTCAGTTCGGGTGTATAGGTCAGTTTCCATTGTGTTAGGTAACGATAGCCATATTCGAAATATTTCGCGTAGAGCGGATTTGTTGGATCAATCGCAATCGGAACTGCGGTATACCCAAGCTGGAGTTTATGCACGTCCCAATATTGATCGAGCGCACGCGCGTCGGAGATCAGATTTGACGCATCCTCAAACACGACGTCGTCGCTCCAGCTCTTGGAAAAGCTATCAATTGTTCCGTCCGCCGGCGAAATACCAACGTGAAGGGTGTTTTCGGGGAAAGGATATCCGTTCGCCTGACGCTCCCACACAAATCCGGTATCGGTTGCGGCAAACGCTGCGGCAGGCGCGCTTTGTCCCATCGCTTCTTTCTGATAGCGCTGCAAGAATGCCTGCGCCTTGCTGTACCCCTCACTGCCGCGATATGCTGTGCTCTTGTTTTCTTGCATACGATAGGTGGAAAACGACTGCAATTCGCCGGTTTTGGCATCGACAGTTGCATTTTTATAAACGATGCGATCTTGTGTAGTGCCTTGTGTATACAGCAAATATGCCCATATCTGTGTGCTTTCCGGGTTGACAGAATAGAATGCCTGATGCACTGTAAAGCCGGACAATCCCAGCTCGGGCATCGCACGCAATTTTCCGTCCAATGCGTTTTTATCCAAAACGTCTTTCAGCAGTGCACTTCCCTGCTGCTCCGCCTCGGTCAGCGACTGTCCCGCGTCGTCTTTTGCTGCCGCAGATTCCGTTGTAGCATTGCCGGAAAAGATGGTTAGATTGCGCTCTAGGTCAGATAAGTTCACAAGTTTTCCGCTCTGTGCATCCACATAGTAACGGTCGGTATTTACCGGAACATATCTCAAAACGGCCTGACCGGATTTACTCTGCTGCGTTGTGTATTGCAGACGCAGGAGCATCGTGCCCTTCAGTCCTTGCGCAGCATCGGTCGTTTTTACCGCCGGCTTGTTCGTGGGGATATCCCCGACTCGTTTGCTCTCATTGCGTGAAAAGCTGATTACGCGCAGATCGGAATTGCTCAACTGCATATAAACGGAAGTCGGTGTGGGAAGCCCATCGTAATATAGTGCCCCATATAGATAGGTGTTTTGCGCATTGATTGAAAGAATCTCTGATGCTTCTGCGGAAAACTGAACGGTTTCACGCGCGGCAAGAACCCGTTTTAAGAAAAGCTGTGCTGCAGCTTCAATCTTGCTGCGATCATGGATTGGCAGTTTGGGCTCGAAAGAGCTGCTGTAGTTCTGGCGCTCATCCTCTCGGGTGTGTCGATAATTCGTAATGACACCGGTCTCCCGCGCGGTCACATTCAAGGTATCCCCCGTCGCAGCCCAGTGAAGCTGCCAGATTGGGTCCAACCCGTCATCGTTTTTCTCTCCGTAGAACGACGTGTAGGTATCCGGTATCGCGAGCTGCTGCTTGACTGATTTTGTAATAGACTGTAGTTGGGCATCCTGCGTAGTACTGGCATCGGCAGCGTGTGCGCCCCATACCGATGAAAGCATGCAGATCGCCATCAAGGCGGACAACCATTTTTTCATATGAATCCCTCCATTTTCTAGCCGTTACTCAACCGGTTTTGTCCATATAGACGTGGAAGGGTTTTCCTTTGTTCCTTCATTTTTTAATTGTTTACAGTTTGGTGATGACCGTATGCTTTCGGCATGATATACTCAAGCTATAATGTTGCGGAGGCGGCTAATACCATGAAACAATTTTTCACAATTTTGCTTGCCGGATTGCTTGCTGTTCCCACCAGCGGATGCGCGATCACCCCTGCTGCATCTGCAAAAGCGAAACAGGCTGCGATACAGGCAGAGGATTCTGACCGACTAGTGACACAATATGAGCAAGCGATTCAAACCACCGGCCAGCTGATTGCCGCGCTGTCCGAGGCGATCACTCCCCTTCCGGTTCAAGAGTCACCGGCTAGCAAGGAGCAAAAAGAGCAGTGCGGCAGTTATCGTGATCAATTGAACGAAATCGATCAAGCCATTGCAGACTATAGCAAGGATTTGGAGGTGCATTACGACAGTCACACGCTGACCACGAATGGATATGATGCTCTTTCGTTTCAGCTCAGTCAATTAAAGGCGCGGTCTGAAAAGCTGCGAGATACTTTATGTGTGGTATACGGCACCACAGCTGCGCCCGAAGACTTACCTGATCAACCAAAATAAATTTCTTATTTTCCACTTTTCTGATTAAATTCTGCATATAAACCATATAATTCGGATCGTTAATGCGAATTAAAATTCCATACGGAGGTATCATTTTATAAAGTCCATTCTCACAAAGAACGTCATGTGTTAAGCTCTGCATTGTGAATACTGCAACCTTGTTATTAAATAAACAATGCTTTTTTCATTTATATGTTGCTTTTTCTATCCTTATATGATAATGTACAAGACATATTCCAGACATACCCATCATACAACGTTAATGTGCCTTAAATATCATAAAAAGGGAGTGTCAAGATGAGCAAAATTAAAGTTGGCGTGGCAGGCTATGGTGTTATCGGTTTGCGTTTAGCGACAGGTGTTGCGTTGCAGGAGGATATGGAGCTGGTAGGTGTTGCAGATGTTGCACCCAGCCTTGCCGTCCGCGGTTTGGTTGAATCCGGTATGCCCTATCATTTCTATAATGCAGCCAAGGGAAATGAGGACAAGCTACGTGAAGCGGGTGTGCCTATTTCAGGCACAATGGAAGATCTCGTTGAGCAGTGCGATATCATGCTTGACGCGACCTCAGCCGGAATCGGCGCCAAAAACAAAGAGCTATATCAGCGCATGGGCAAAAAGGCCATCTTCCAGGGCGGCGAGCAAAACAACATCGCCGATGTATTCTTCCACGGCTATGCAAACTATGAAGCGGGTGTTGGCCAGCAGTTCCTCAAGCTGACCAGCTGCAATACCACCGGCCTGATTCGCGCAGTGGACTGCATTGATCGCGCGGTCGGTGTGGAGCGCGTTGCCATCACCATCATTCGCCGTGTAGCTGACCCGGGTGATTATCAGCGCGGCCTGACAAATGCGCTGCAGATGGATTACGCCCCCTCGCATCAGGCGCTCGATCTGATGCATATCATGCCCCATGTGGACGCAACCGGTATTCTTGTGCATGCGCCGGTGACCCATGGCCACGTCATCACCGTCGTGGTGACTACCACAAAATCCATTGACAAAGCAGGCTTACTGGAGATCGCGGCAGCGCATCCGCGCATCCGTACCGTGAAGATTGCGGATGGCTTCCTGGGTAATGCCTCCCTGTTCCGTTATGCGCGCGATATGGGCAAATTCCGCGGCGATAACTACGAGATCGCGCTGTGGGACGAGTCGATCGTGATGAGTGGAAATCAGATCATGTTCGCAATCAATATTCCACAGGAATCGGTAGTAATTCCGGAGAATATCGACGGCATCCGCGCCGCGACCAAAATGCAGCTTACCCGCGAGGAAGGCACCGCGATGACCAACCGATATCTGGATATTGGCAACTTCAAGTAAGCGAAAGTTGAGGCGAACACATGAAGAAATTCGGAATCTATACGCTCGACGCATTGGATGTTCGGGACAAGACCGTACTGGTTCGGTTGGATATCAATGAGCCGATCGATCGTGCGACGGATACTGTGACGGACGATACGCGCATCCGCGGATGTATCCCGACCATCCGTGAGCTGCGGGATAAGGGCGCTAAAATCGTGCTGCTGGCTCATCAGGGCAGCGACATCGAATACAAAAACTTCTACACCTTGCGGCCACACGCAAAGGTGTTGACGAAACTGCTCGGTTCTCCGGTTCATTTTTTGCCCGATGTGGTCGGCCCTGCGGCACAGGACGCAATTCGGAGTTTGCAGAGTGGACAGGTGCTGCTTTTAGACAATGTGCGCTTCGTTTCCGAGGAGCAAACGCTGTTCGAGCGTGCTCTAAAGCTGACGCATGAGCAGCAGGCGCAAACGCTGGTGGTGCGTACGCTCGCACCGCTGGCCGACTTCTATGTGTGTGACGCATTCGCCGCCGCGCATCGTGATCAACCAACGTTGTGCGGTTTTGAGCAGGTGCTGCCGTCGGCGATGGGACGCCTGTTTGAAAAGGAATACAGTGTTATTTCTTCGATCATGGAGGCACCGGAGCGACCGTGCGTCTTCGTGTTGGGCGGTGCAAAAATTTCCGACGCGTTTATGATGATGAACACGGTTCTTCGTCGCGGTGTAGCGGATCAGGTTCTGTCCGGTGGCTTAGTTGCGAATATTCTGCTGGCGGCAGCAGGCGTGGATATCGGCAAAGCCTCCCTCGGCTTTATCCAAAAGCAGGGCTATGCCGAATATATCGAGAGTGCAAAGCCCCTTCTGGATCAATATCGCGATCGCTTGGTGCTCCCCGTCGATTTGGCTTATACGCAGGACGGAAAGAGACATGAGGCAGCGATTGATGCGCTGCCGCAGGCACTGCCGCTTGTGGACATTGGTGCGCGCACGGCAGAACAGTATGCAAGCATCATTCAAAGTGCAAAAACCGTCTTTGTCAACGGTCCTATGGGCATTTTCGAAAAAGCTGAGACCGAATATGGAACAAAAGCCATCTGGCAAGCGCTGGGCGATACCGCTGGCTATACCGTAGTCGGCGGTGGTGACAGCGTGACCGCGACGAACAAGTATGATATGGCCGATAAAATCGATTATATCTGCACAGGCGGCGGTGCGTTGATTCGCTTCCTCACCGGCGAAGAACTGCCGGTCGTGACGGCGCTGCGCTTTGCGGCTGAAAATTTCCCATTGGAATAAAGGGAGCAAGAGAAAGGATGAACGAAATGACTACATACAAGATCGCAGTAATTGCGGGCGATGGTGTAGGTCCGGAGGTGCTCGCAGAGGGCACCAAGGTATTAAACAAAGTTGCAGAGCTTGACGGCAGCTTCAAGTTTGAGTTTACACACTTCCCATGGGGCTGTGAATACTACCTCGAGACCGGCAAAATGATGGATGACGATGGCATTGAGCAGCTTAAAGAATTCGATGCGGTCTATCTTGGTGCGGTCGGCGCGCCCGGCGTCCCCGACCACATTTCGCTGTGGGATCTGCTACTGCGCATTCGCCACGATTTTGACGAGTATGTAAACGTTCGACCGGTGAAGCTGCTAAATGGTGCTCCCTGTCCGCTGGCGGGTGTTAAACCGGGCGATATTGATATGATCGTGATCCGTGAAAACAGCGAAGGCGAATATGCCGGCGCAGGTGACTGGCTATTTAAGGGTCAGCCGCATGAGGTTGTGCTGCAAACCGGTGTGTTCTCTCGCAAGGGCACGGAGCGTATCATCCGGTACGCTTATGAGCTCGCAAAAAAAGAGGGCAAGACTCTGACCAGCATCAGCAAGGCAAACGCACTCAACTATTCTATGGTCTTTTGGGACGAGGTTTTTGCCGAAATCGGCAAGGACTATCCGGAAGTCAAAACAGATTCCCTGCTGGTGGATGCTGCGGCAATGTTTTTCGTCAAGAATCCGCAGCGCTTTCAGATCGTCGTTACCTCCAACCTGTTCGGCGATATTATCACCGACCTAGGCGCGGCCATCTCCGGTGGCATGGGCCTTGCAGCAGGTGCGAACCTGAATCCGGAACGCACCTTCCCGTCTATGTTTGAGCCCATCCACGGCTCGGCTCCCGATATCGCAGGGCAGAAGAAAGCGAACCCCCTTGCCTCTATCTGGTCAGCAAGTCAAATGCTCGATTTCTTTGGGCATGAGGACTGGGGCAAGCGCCTGATTGATGTAATTGAGCAGGTGATGGTCGAGGCCAAGGCCTTAACACCCGATATGGGCGGCACAGCGACCACCGATCAGGTCGGCGACGAGGTCGTGCGTGTGCTGACGAAGTGACAGCCTAGCACGAATCGCAATATCATATTGCGCAAATAAAAGACCACAAGCCTAGCATTTATGCAGGCTTGTGGTCTTTGTTGCGTTTGAAAGATTATTCCCACTCGGCTGCTGAAATCTTATCCACACTGTATTCAGCAGCTTTGTATTATTTTTACCCTGTATATTGTATCTATTTTACGCTTTATTTTCGTGATAAAGTGATATGGGCGTCATTTCAGCATCGCGTTAGAGAAGAAAGTGGTGAAAAATATGTCTGAATCCAGAGAAGAAATGCTGCACCGCACAGCCAAAGCCCGTGAGCAGATTATGATTGATAAGTTATTGGACTACTTCTACAAGCACAAAGACGAAATCCTCAAAATGATGGAAGAACAGAAGCAGGATTAACCCCTGAATATCACATCGTTGTGGTAAGTCAAAGCGTCTTTGTTCGGGTAAAATCTTTCTGGTAAGGCAATAGATTCTCCTTCAAGGTCGATAAGCCATTGCCTTGTAAAGCTGTCACGCTGCTCGCGTACCTGCGTTGACACATGGATTTTATAATCTGGCGTTACCGTAATTAGCCCACCGTCAAACGCTTTATCATAAAAGGTATTGAGCAGCAGTCCATTTGTGGGGTCGGTTCGCTCTGAGGTCGTGCGGCAACTTCGGAACGGTTTGATATGACTTGCAACAAGCATGGCTGGCAAGGTCATGCCGGAGATACAGCAGGCGTTTTCATAAGACGCAAAAACAGATGCTCGGAAGAAATGACGCTCTCGGCTCACTCTGTTTTTATCTGTTAGCGAGGATAGGGGTTTTGCGCCATTTATTGGGTTTGCGTCGAATAGGGCAAGCCCGGTCAAAGATTCGGCTTGTACGCTGAGCGTGCCCCAATCATTCTTGAATTCGTCGAAAATCAATCGGTCCGCTTTCGCAGCATGAGTTGCACCCTTGACCTTTGAATTAGGGTCAATAGCCGCAAAGTTTTTCATACGCATAACAAGAGAGCTGACAGAGTGAGAAAACCCATCAGCGACCTGCTGTATCAACTTATTGGAGGGGCGCATATCGTTCAGCGGTGTTATACAGTACAGCGCATAGGCAACGATAATGTCCTCTCGGCTCCATGCTACACGTTCGCCCATAGTTCAAAGTCTCCGTCCGCTTAGTTCTCGGATTGTTGCTCCTCCTGCCGCAAAGTATTACCGTGTTGAATCATCTCTGTCGCAATATCAGAGAACTGTTTCGTTTTCTGAATACTGGACAGATAAAGCCGTGTATGGAATCCACCCGAAGTTTTCAAATCCACAAGTCCGAATTGGCATACTGGCAACTGCACATTATTCTTAAACCGCTTATCGGGTGTACCATTATTATTTACATACTGCCAAGTATAAGACAGAATCTGGAATCCTTAGGCGCTGTATTTGCGACAAAGCGAGTATCTTCGACCGAAATATCCAAATCCTTTAATGCCGCAGTGCCAAGCCCTTTCTTGCCTTCCACAATAATAACGTCAGGCAGAATATAGAGTTTTTCTTTCTTCAGCTTCACAAAGTAAATCGTTGCATTTGTCCGAAGGAAATACGGTCTCCGCTTTTGGATTTTCAATTTTGTCAACTGGACAGAGCGACCGGCACCACCATGCCGACGAGATGAACTGTTGGCATATATATCATTGACCTGCCATACTGCATCGCAGCTTTTCAAGCACTCCATTGCTTTTTGGAGGTGGTCCACGCGGTATTGCCCCTCTGTGCTGGTCATATCATAGGTTGCTTTTACTGGGCCTACAATGCGGTACACAATTTTCCAAACGAGGAAGCCGACAAAGGCAAGCATACTCAGTGCAAGGAGTGCCCCAGAGCCACCGTTATCTGCTGTCTGTGCCGTGCCATAGATAAAGACAATGAGTGCGATAATCGGCAGCCATGTGAGGAGCCTGTTTATTTTAATAAAATCTTTAATTGCTCCTAAGAACGCTTCAAAATCGGCGCTATAAACCTCATCTTCATTTTCAATAGAGAACAAATATGAAGAATCCGTTGTACTTGTTACAGTATTTGACGGTTTCTTTGATTTTCCACTTTCCTCCACCCACGAAATGCCGGTGCCGGGTATAGATAGTGTTGCCCGGTTCGTTCCGCGAGCGGTCTTAGTGTAGCGAAAGCCTTTTCCGCCAAAGCTATAACCTACGCCGCTTTTACTGAAATTGATACGAAAGCCACCGCCCAAGTTAACACTTTTTCGAAAACGCAAACTCATAATATGACACCTCCCTATGGTATGACTTTGAAATAATTATACCGTGTAGGGCGATTTGTGTCAATTATTAGAGCCACCCGTGTCAAGCTATTTCCAGCCTTCCTTGATAATGACATACCATGTATGCGTACTATAATTTTAATTGGAGGAAGCATACATGACAGCAGAGACTATCAAGCAGCTACGTGAGGCACGAGGTTGGACTCAGGCAGAATTGGCGCGAAGGCTGAACATTTCAAGGAACGGCGTAAACACATGGGAACAGGGTTTATCCATGCCGTCCCCGCACTTTCTCGTCGAACTCGCAAAAATCTTTTCTGTTTCCGCCGACTTCTTACTTGGTGTTGAATCACTACATACTATCAATGTGTCGGACCTGTCTATCAAGGACGTAGCTATGCTTACGGACCTTGCGGACCGATTGAGAAGTATTTAGGAGAGTGCTGCTGTTGTGGTGGCACTCTCCTAATTTTATGAAAGAGGTGGAAGCTATGAAAAAGCGTTTAACAGCAGTATTCCTGTCCCTTGCCCTGATGTTAGGGCTCACATCATTTGCCGCCGCAGAGGGCGACATACCAACCGCCGCAAACTTCGACGAACTTACCGCCGTTATAGATGGCGGGGCAACAACCGTTGAGATTACCGGAATGATTGTAGTTGATACGGCTTTGGGTTATGATGACAAGACAATTACCTTGACCCGTTCGGCAGACTTTACGGATAATATTCTGCTGTGGGTTGAAGATGGTACCCTTAAAAACCTGAGTATTGACGGTTGCTCCGTAGAAACTCAAAAACGGGCGGTATGGACCTGCGGTAACAACCAAATTGAAAATGCAACCTTTACGAACTGCCCAGCGGGAGCCGTTGAGGTAAGAACAGGCGCAGCGACATTTTCAGATTGCACTTTCAAGGATAATTCCGGTGACACCGGCGCGCATGTTCTTAATAATGCAACTGCTACATTCTCGGATTGCGTTTTCACAGGCGGCAAAGCGGCGAACAGCGCGGGCGCGATTCGGAATAACGGTGACCTGACATTGGCCGATTGCACCTTTACGGGGAATTGCACCAACGGCACATCCACTTACCAAAACGGCGGTGCGATTTACAGTATCGGGACGCTGTCCGCTGAGGATTGCACTTTTACCGAAAACAGCTCTTTGGTCGGCGGTGCAATAGATACTATCGGCAGCAGCAACACAGAACTTACAGGGTGTGCGTTTACTAACAATTCGGCAAATGTCGGCGGCGCGATAGGCAATTCAGGAGCCGCAACAATCATCGACACGCTGATATACAAAAATACAGCAACCGAAGAAGGCGCGGATTTACACACTACGAGCTCGATTGCCGTATCGTATAGCACTGATTATATATTTGATGAAACGCCGAGCGGTTGGCACTCTGATTTTTATACCGAGCGTTCCGGTGATAAACTATTTGAGCCTTCGTTTGAGGGAAGCGGCAATTTGGTATTTCTCATGGAATCCGACCTTCCTACACCTGAGCCTGAGCCGGTTACTCCTGTTGAGCCCGACCCCGCCCCATCGATTGACCCTGACCCCGCGCCAGAGCCCACGCCGACCATCACTATTCGCCCCTCGACCAAGCGGCATACTACTACGGTCGTCAGTAAGCCGGTAAAGCCCGCGCTTGACAAGGCGAATATGCTTTACCTTGTCGGCTATCGGGACGCTGCTCCTGACGGGAATATCACGCGGCGGCAGGTCGCGCATATTCTGTATAACCTTATGAGTGCCGAAAGCAAGGAGTATTACGCCTGTGAGACAAGTCCCTTTGTCGATGTTGAGGACGACATAGCGATTGCGGTATTGGCAAAGGCGAAAATCGTACTCGGCTATGACGAGCATTACCGACCCGACACCTATTTGACGATGGGCGAACTCTGCGCGATACTGAGCCGATTTTCCGATTTAGAGAGTGGGACAAGCTCATTCCAAAATATCGAACACCATTGGGCGCGCGACTATGTGAATATCTGCGTTTCAAGCGGTTGGCTTGACGATTCAGCGGAGATTGACCTAAACGGATATGTCAGGGCAACGGACGCGATTGCCATAATTGAAAAAATGCTATAAACGAGAGAAGCCGGTCTGCTAACGCAGGCCGGTTTCTTTGTTATGGAGCTCCACAGTCTCTCGTATGGAGTTTTAATCAGAGACCTTATAGTTTATCCTCGGAATCGCTCGGACGCAATACGGGAGACCGTAGGTACTCCATTTCTCGTTTATATCTGGCGGCGCGTGCAAAGTCTTTTTCGGTAGGGCTTGCAATTCGGCTCAAATCCGAGTTGTGAGTGAGGTCTGCGCGCTTCACTCTTACGGCGAGCGGGTTTTCTGCGATTCGCCGTAAATAGGTATCTCTCGGCTCGCCGCTTCGGTGCGTCAGGCAATCCACCGCCGCAACAATGCTATCACTGAATCCGCGCCCCCTGAGGTCGTCAAGGGTGACGTTGGTATCTTCTACTACGTCGTGTAGCAACGCAACCGTCTGTTCTTCTTCGGTGTAGAGGGACTCTGCGACCGTGATAGGGTGGTTGATATAGTCACACCCGGCTTTATCGACCTGTCCGCGGTGGGCTGCGGTTGCCAGCTCTAAAGCAGAAACAACGCTTTTAGACTCTCGCAATAGTTTCATTTCGTTCCTCTTCTTATGTCCGTTTCTGCTGCTTGGGTCAGCAGCAGAAGCAGCAGTTCTTTCAAATCTGCTGCTGCAAACCGCTGCTGAAAAAGTCAAGCGTTTTCAAGCATTTCGGGGTTTTAGCAGCAGAAGCAGCGGTTTTTATAGTGTTTTATAAATCGCAACGAATTAAAGATTTTGATACCCAAGTTGGGTATCAATGTTCTTATTTCTTAAAAAAGTTTACCCTATCGAAAAACTGCTGCCAACTGCTGCTAAGGGCCTCCGCCTTGTGCGCGGGCTTGTTTTGTTCATAAAATGTTTACAAAGACAATTTTAGGTAAATAAAGACGAACGATTGCTCATTAAAGGCAAAACATTATTGCTGAGCGACAATAGCTTGCCTTTAATTGACAAAGTTTGTCAAACAGCCGATTTAGGCCACAAAAGTTCACGTTTACAATACCGTATCTTGTACGATATAATGCAAGCGGACACAAGATATTGTATTTAAGGAAGTGGGGGTTGACTATATGCAGTATGACGGACTACTGACGATAGCCACAGGGAGCTCTCGCCGGTCCACGAATTGGAAAAACAAGAACATACTGTGGTCCGACCTTGCCACTAAGCTCTCTAATGTTACGAGGACACAGGAAACGCAAGACGAGTATGCACACATGCCGAAAGACGAGCGTGACCGCATTAAAGATGTGGGTGGCTTTGTCGGCGGCAGTTTGAGAACGGGACGAAGAAAGGCTGACTCCGTTTCCTCGCGGCAGCTAATCACGCTTGACCTTGATGATGTTCCGCAGGGTGCGGACCCTTGGCCTACGGTTACGCTGGCGCTCGGCTGCGCCGCTGTTCTATACAGTACCCACAGCCACATGCCGCAGAGTCCACGCCTTGCTCAAACGCTGGACTCCCTGCTCAAAACCTGATTTCAGCGTCATAACAGCATCGCAGCTATCATTAAAAGAGCCCGAAAGCCTTGCAAATAAAGGCTTTCGGGCTTTCTTCCATTTATTCCCACTCAATCGTAGCGGGCGGTTTGGATGTGATATCGTAAACGATGCGGTTGATGTGCTTTACCTCATTGACGATTCGTACACTGATGCGGTCAAGCACTTCGTAGGGAATCCGTGCCCAATCGGCTGTCATGAAATCGGTCGTCGTGACACCGCGCAGCGCAAGCGTATAATCGTAAGTGCGCTCATCACCCATCACTCCGACAGAGCGCATATTGGTAAGAACCGCAAAATACTGACTGATTTGTGTGTTCCAACCTGCGTTTGCAATTTCATCACGGAAGATATAATCTGCCTCTCGGAGCAAATCTGCCTTTTCCTTGGTGATGTCACCGATAATGCGGATTGCGAGACCGGGGCCCGGAAACGGTTGACGCATGACAAGATAGTTAGGCAGGCCCAACTCGCGGCCCAGCTCACGCACCTCGTCCTTGAACAGAAGTCGTAGGGGCTCAATAATTTCCTTAAAGTCAACAAAATCAGGCAGGCCGCCCACATTATGATGGCTCTTAATCGTAGCGCTGTCCCCCAGCCCTGACTCGATAACATCAGGATAGATTGTGCCCTGTACGAGAAAATCAACACGGCCGATCTTTTTCGCTTCTTCTTCAAAGACACGGATAAACTCTTCGCCGATGATCTTGCGCTTATGCTCCGGCTCAGAAACGCCCTTGAGCTTGCCGAGGAAACGGTTTTCAGCATCAACGCGCACAAATTCAATATCCCATTTTGCAAAGGCCTGCTCGACTTCATCGCCTTCGTCCTTGCGCATCAGACCGTGATCAACAAAGACGCATGTCAACTGATTGCCGACCGCTTCGGCCAGCAGTGCTGCCGCGACCGAGGAGTCTACGCCTCCGGAAAGTGCCAACAGAACTTTGCCGCTGCCAACTTTTTCGCGAATGGCAGCAATTGTGTGTTTGGAGTAATCCCCCATCGTCCAGTCACCCTTGGCGTGACAAATTTCATACAGAAAGTTGTGCAGCATTTGGCTTCCGCCTTCGGTATGATTGACCTCCGGATGATACTGTACGCCGTAAAACCCGCGTGCTTCATCTTCAATTGCAACATTCGGGCACATTTTGCTGTGTGCAGTCAGTTTGAAGCCCTCCGGTACCTTAGCCATATAATCGCTGTGGCTCATCCAGGAGATGCCTTCCGCAGGCAGTCCCTTGAACAGCTTGCTTGTCGTATCATAATACGTCATGGTCTTGCCGTACTCACGTGCCGAAGCATCGGTTGCGGCGACTACTTCGCCGCCGAGCGCCTGTGCCATGAGCTGACATCCGTAGCAGATACCGAGCACCGGAACACCCAGTTCAAAGATTTCGCTCGCGCAATGCGGTGAATTCTCTTCGTAAACGCTGCTTGGTCCGCCGGTGAAGATAATGCCGACCGGATTCATTGCCCGAATTTCCTCGATTGGCGTTTTATACGACTTTACCTCGCAATAAACATGCTGCTCGCGAACTCTACGCGCAATCAACTGATTGTACTGACCGCCAAAGTCCAACACGAGGACTAGCTGATGCTTTTTCATAAAAGCGGTTCCCCTTCCCTAATCAATGATATGATTATCTAAAATTATGACACAAAAATCGACAGACAGCAAGGGTTTTGCATCATTTATTTTCGGCAAATACAATTCTGGAGAGATATACTGAAATTCCCTGATTACGGCATGAAAAGTTCGGAATAATTCCGCAGTCCGTGTTTAAACTAATGGTAAATTGCTGATAGAAAGGACGGAATTTTCCGTGGAAACAAAACGATATCATTCTCTGCGCGCCCTGCTTTGTGCGATATTGGCATTCCCTCTTCTCGGTATGTCAGTACCGGCAACCCTTGCCTTTTGGGGGGCACACGCAGAAGCGCTCCAGCCAGTTTCGACAACCGGGCATGCACCGATTGCGGCAGATGTCACCGGTGAAACGTATACCGGTGTTTATGTGGAAGTTCCGCTGGCCGCGACAGATGCTGACGGCGATGCCGTAATTTTCAAAATCGTCGAGGCACCTCGACTGGGCACAGCGGTGATTGATGGCGGCACACTGCAGTACACCCCAATCTCAGGAAAGACCGGCACAGATAAGTTCGCCTATGTTGCCGTTGACACAATGGGGAATCTATCCGCTCCTGCGCAGATCAAAATTAAGGTGCAGCGCAACAGCGCCAAGCTGACTTATTCGGATATGTTAACGGACTCCGCACACTATGCGGCGCTGTGTCTGTCCGAGCGCGGAGTTCTCACCGGCGAGAAAATCGGCGCATCTTATTTTTTCCGCCCCAATGACAGCATGACCCGCAGCCAGTTCATTGCAATGGCAGCTGCGATTGCGGACATCCCTGTTACACCGACCACACAAACCGACTTTGCCGATGATTCCGGCCTGTCTGCGTGGGCAAAGCCGTATATCAGCGCTGCCGCCTCCACCGGACTTATCAGCGGTTATCAGACCGTCTCTGGTGCAACAGAAATTCGCGGTGAAAGCCTGATCACCGCCGCAGAGGCCAGTGTGATTGTGGGGAATCTGCTCACCGAAGACTTTGACACACCGGTCACAGCTGTCGCGACAGAAAGCATCTCTGTTCCTGCATGGGCTGCGGGCGCAACCACACGTCTGGCCGCGGCAAGGGTTCTGCCCGACCAGATGAAGACCGATCCAAACAACCCCATCACCCGTAAAACCGCATGTGAACTGCTGTATCACACACTGGTGCTCCGCGAGGCCTAATAGAACCTGATGGGTTTATAATCCACGCTACCGACCATTTCCGGTTTGTAGCGTGGATTTTTATGTTGACGCAGCGCCCCTTCGCTTTTATGGCCACCCTTCCGGCTTCGTTCTTTATCTGACACGCAGCTTTTCAATTTCGCTCTCGACCGGTGTTACATAGGCCGTCTTATAAATATGATAGATCACCATACCGGGCTTTGCACCGGCAGGTTTCTTGATGTTGCGCACCTCGGAATAGTCCACGGGAACCATCGCACTGTTGCGTCCCTTGGAATGATAAGCTGCTATGTTTGCGGCCTGGGTCATGGCAAGCTCTGTCGGGGCTTTACCGTCCACAACCAGAATGACATGTGAACCGTGTATTTTTTGCGTATGAAACCAAATGTCGCTCTTAAATGCAGTCTTTAATGTCAACAAATCATTTTGCAGATTGTTCTTTCCCGCAAAAACATCAAACCCATCGCTTGTGCGATAGTGGTACGGCGGTACTGCCACCGGCTTTTCTCGTCGCCCCTTGAAGCCGCGCTGCTGCTTGGCGGACAAATAACCGGTCAGCTTTAACTCTTCGCGGAGCTGTGTCAAATCCAGCTCGCTTTCCGCTTCTCCAATCGCCTCGAGCACGCTCTCAAGGTAGAGCAGGTTATGCTCCCCTTCTGCAATTTGCGCGGTTAGCACCTCCTCTGCCGTTTTCGCCTTGTTGTATTGTTTGAAATACTTCTGCGCATTTTGCTGCGGTGATAGACGCGGATCAAGCTGGATCTCAATATCCGCACAGTCTGTGCTGTAGTAATCGGTTACAACCGCGCTACGTGCGCCCTTTTCGAGACGGTATAAATTTGCGGTGATTAAATCACCAAGACGCTTGTACTTTTCACGATTTTTCGTGTCCGCCAGTTCCTGCCTTTGCGCACCGAGCTTGCGCACCAAGCGGTCGTGCGCATTTGTCACAGTACGCAGCGTTTCCTGTGCGCGGCGGCGCATGCGCTCGGCATGGGTCTTTTTATCATAGAACGTGCCGAGCATTGCAGAAAAAGAAGGTTCTATAGAAACCGTCATCAGTGCCCCGTATTGTGTGATGGGCAGGCAGGTAAAATCAAAGATGGTTTCATCCTCATTTTTGGTGAGAAGGCAGGGTTTTTCGCGGTTTTCCTGCAGATACGCAACAAAATCCGTGAGCACCGCGCAAAGCACATCCTGCTCCCGCACTGTCAGCAGGGATACCGGCTTGGAGACCTCTCCGGTCGCCCGATAAGCAAGTTCGCGGCATAATAGCGGCGACAACCCAAAGAAGTGGGACAGCAGCCACTTGTCCAATCCTCCCTCGCCCTCCGCGCTCTGTATCGCTGCGGCAATACCTGCTCCGGAAACCTCGAGCATGCTGATTTTACCTTCCTGAGCGGGCGGCACATGATAAAACAGCCCCGGCAGTATTTGGCGCTTACCGGCGGCAACGTCGCCTTCGATGCGGCGCAAAGCATCCACGATGCGTCCGTCCCCATCCGTCAAAACGAGGTTTGCAAATCGTCCCATAAGCTCGCACTGCAAGTAACGCTTGCACGCAACACCCATCTCATCCGTCGTATCCAGTTCTATAACCGCCATGCGCTCAAGACCGGGCTGTGTGATCGCAGCGATTTTAGCGCCCTGAATGTGCTTGCGCAACAGCATGCAAAACATCGGCGGCGCGGCGGGATTTTCCCGTGCAGCATCGGTAAAATGCATGCGCGGCGCATTGGGCGATGCGGATAAAAGCAAGCGTTTTGCGCCGCTGACACCGCGCAGCGCCAAAATCAGTTCATCGCGCTCGGGCTGATAGACTTTTTCTACGCGGCTGCCTACCGCACCTTCGGCAAGCTCATGAACCACCGCCCGCAGGCAGATCGCGTCTAATGACATCGCTTTTTCTCCTTTTCGTCAGACAAATTGTATGCAATCCGCATGCACTGCGGATACGATTGCTTCGATATCCGGAAATGCGTCCTCCAATGAATGCGCTAAAACGGGCACAACCGGATTTTCCGTCGGGAAATGCCCCGCATCAATCAGCGTCAAACCGAGCGATTGCGCACGCTGCATGAGATCGTAGCTGCAATCCCCTATCACAAAGGCATCCGCGCCCTTTGCGAGCGCGGCATCCATCATTTTGCCGCAGGCGCCGCCGCCAACCGCAATACGGCGAATCGGTCGACCGCCATCTGTAAAGCGTACACCGCCTGCCCGCAGGCGGTGCTTGACAAACGCTGCACAGGAGGCGGCAGACAGCGGCGCGCCCGGATAGTTTCCGACACGTCCGAGCATTTCATTCTCTCCTGCTTCCATCGATACGACATCTTCAAGGCCGAGCACAGCCGCCAGCGCATCGTTTACGCCGCCCTGCGCGCAGTCTAAGTTTGTATGCATACAAATCACAGCGATATCGTGCGTGATGACATGACGCAGTATACGTCCGGTCACATCATCTGCGGTCACCCTGCTCACAGAGGTGAAAATAGCCGGATGATGCGCCACAATCATCTGTGCGTCAATGCGGCTCGCTTCCTGTGCAACCGCTTCGGTCACATCGAGTGCACACAAAACCCGCGATACCGGCATCGTGCGATCGCCGGCAAGCAGTCCGCAGTTATCCCAGCTTTCTGCAAGCGCATAGGGCGCCAAGGCTTCCAGAACGGTCAAAATATCCTGTACGGTGGTCATGTCAGTCCCTCCAACGCATTTTCTAGTATACGCACAATGTTTTTCTGCTCCATCAGCTCCGCTTCCGTCGTTGTGCCGCGTTCCATGCCCATCAGCGCATGCCTTTCCCGATGCAGCAGTGCGGCAAGATACGGCCGCACATGTGCCGCTTGCAACAGTTCCGGAGAGAGATAGCAGTCGCACAGCGCCGGTGCAGGTAGTTCCGGCATGCCGCCTCCTTGTGCATGCAGCACCACATAGAAGCGGCGATCTTCCTGACAAACATATTCCGCGCAAATTCGATAACCGTGTATGCGTAAGAAACGGCGCAGCCCCGCAATGCGTGTCATGGGCTGCAGCAGCAGCGTATGGGCACCTTCCGCTGTCCACGGTGCGGCCGTCAGAATTTCGGCAATGGTTTCGCCACCCATGCCTGCAATCGAGATCACATTGCACTCTTGCGGTGCGACTGCATCCAGACCGGCAGCGAGCCGCAGCGCAAGCTGTCCGTCCAAGCCAAAGGCTTGCGCATTTTCACGCGCCCGCGCAAGCGGTCCGGCGCGCAGGTCGCTACCGATGACGTGGGACACCCTATTCTGTTGCAATAGGTATAACGGCAGATATGCGTGGTCTGTCCCCACATCGGCAAGCGCCGCGCCGACAGGCACATGCTCTGCAATACATTGTAGACGCGGTGTTAACTTGATGTCCGGCATGAACGGCCCCCCTATAAAAATAAGACCGGCAGCGGTTGCCCGCGCCGGCCTCATGCGTTTGATGCTTACTTTGCAGCAAAATATGCGTTGAGCTTTGCGACCAACTCATCGGCGTTTGTGCCGTGAACGACACACGCATCCTCAATGCTTTCGCCCTGAGAGGAAGGACAGCCCAAGCAGTGCATGCCCATATCGAGGAAATACTGTGCTGTTCCCAGATCGCGTGCGAGAACCTCGCCAATCGTGGTCTTTTTTGTAATATCTGCCATGATAGACCTCCAAATATTTGTTGTAGTTGATTACTCCTATTATACTGCCTTATACTCTGGATTTCAATACCCAAAATCGTAACTGCAGCATCGGATCTGCGTGCAGCAAAAAGACCCTGTCCGTGTGGACAGGGCCTCAGTTGGCAAATTACTGCTCAGACTTCATCTTAGCAAAGCACTCGCTGCAATATACCGGACGATCGGACTTGGGCTCGAACGGAACCTTCGCCTCGCCGCCGCAGGAAGCACAAGTGGCTGTGAAATACTCACGCGGACCACGGGATGCGTTCTTGCGCGTATCGCGGCAGTTTTTGCAGCGCTGGGGTTCGTTCATGAAGCCGCGCTCTGCGTAAAACTCCTGCTCACCAGCGGAGAACACGAACTCCTGTCCACACTCTTTGCATACTAAGGTCTTGTCTTCGTACATTTTTTTCTACCTCTCTTTGATACCTTGTTCCCTGCGGAACACTGGAAATATATTTGCGTACAGAGCAGTGCCCTGTATTCGCCTAGGGATTGATTGCTGCCGATTTTCGCCTGATGCGCTGGATGGCATTGTCCACGGATTTGAGCGGCTTTCCAAGCGTCTGCGCCATTTCTTCATAGGAGAGACCCTTTAAAAAAAGCTTCAAAACCTTTGCCTCAAAAACAGACAGTAGGCCTAGGAGACGTTCGATACGCTCCTTCTGCTCCTCCATGCCAATCACCAGGGACTCCGGATCGGAAGTTGGATCATTCACCTGAGGGCGGGATTCCACATTGTCTTCAAACAGAGGTTTCTCTATGGATACGGATGCGTTCAGCGGGACGTGTTTGAGAGCTGCCGCCGTGCGCACTGCGGAATAAATTTTCCGTGTAATGCACAGCCGTGCGTATGCCTCAAAAGGAATGTCACGCCGGGGATTGTAATGATGCACTGCAGCCAGCAAACCGATCATGCCCTCTTGAATCAAATCTTCTGCATCTGCGCCCTCGAGAAAACAAGGACGCGCACATGTTTTGACCAGACGAGAATACCGATGTACCAACTGCTCGGTGGCACGCATGTCGCCTGCTTGCGCAGCGGCACACAGCTCCACATCGGGTATTGATGTGGAGAAAAGTACATTTCCATATGTCATATTGTATTCATTATAAAAGAAAGCCTCGCTATTGTCAAGCAGATTTTTGTGAAAACTACGAATCTAGTGGTATATCTTGTTTGTGTTTTGTGCGTTTTTACAAGACGCGTTTATTCGACAGTGACAGATTTTGCAAGATTACGCGGCTTATCCACATCACATCCAAGCTGTACAGCAACATAATATGCCAAAAGTTGGAGCGGAACAATAGACAGTGATGCGGAAAAAAAGTTGAGACATCCGGGAAGACGAATGACTTGCTGGCACTGACTGTCGTCGCCGGAAAAGTCATCATTTGTCACCAAAATCACCGAAGCGCCGCGTGCAACAACCTCTCGGATATTGGAGACCGTCTTTTCATAGAGTGCCGGCTGTGTCGCGAGCGCGACAACGAGTGTGCCCTCTTCGATTAGGGAGATTGTGCCGTGCTTGAGTTCGCCTGCCGCATACGCCTCTGAGTGGATATACGAAATTTCCTTGAGTTTGAGCGATGCTTCGAGCGCTGCAGCATAGTCGAGCCCACGGCCGAGAAAGAAAACATGCTCTCGATTTGCGTACACTGTCGCCAGATACTGCATATTTTCCTTACAGGTCAGCGCTTCGCGGATGCGATCGGGCAAGGCGTGCAGCTCCTCACAGATTGTGCGCTCTTCCTCGGCAGAAATACAGCCCCGCACACAGGCGATGCGCGCCGCAATCAGATATAGTGCAGACAGCTGCGCGGAATATGCCTTCGTTGTCGCGACCGAGATTTCTGGCCCCGCCCAAGTGTAGAGCACGCCGTCTGCTTCGCGCGCGATGGTCGAGGAAACCACATTGACAATCGCGATTGCGAATGCACCTGCAGACTTTGCCTGACGCATCGCAGCCAGCGTATCCGCTGTCTCTCCGGATTGGCTGATGACGATACACAGGTCATTTTCGCCTATAATGGGGTTTTCATACCGAAATTCCGATGCGACGACCGCAGAGCAGCGCACGCGCGCCATTTGCTCGATGACGGTTTTTCCGACAATACCGGCATGCAGCGCAGATCCGCAGCCTATAATGTGAATATGCTCCGTTCGGCGCAGGCGCTCATCGGTCAAGCCGTTGTCCTCAAACACGATTTGCCCATCATGGATACGCGGGTGTACGGTATTTGCTACCGCCTTGGATTGCTCCATGATTTCTTTAATCATGAAGTGCTCATAGCCGCCCTTTTCCGCAGCAGACAAATCCCAGGTTACGGTTTGAATCGGCTTTTCTACCACGTCGCCAAATTCATTCATCACAACGACACTGTCCGGCCGCACAACCGCAACCTCGTTATCATCCAAAATAATATATTTTTTTGTGCGGGATATGATCGCAGTGATGTCAGATGCAATCATATTTTCGCCGTCACCCAGACCGATGACAAGGGGGTTGTCGCGGCGTGCCGCCACAATTTCATCGGGGCGATCGAGCGAAACAACGCCCAGCGCATATGACCCGCGCAAACGCGATACTGCCTTCAGCACGGTCATAGCAAGGTCTTGCTGTTCACCGGTGTGCAAATAATCGATGAGGTGCGCGACTGTTTCCGTGTCGGTTTCCGAGTGGAAGGTGTATCCATGCGCCTCCAAGCGCTCGCGCAGCTCCAGGTAATTCTCGATAATACCATTGTGCACAACTGCGACGCTGTAATGATCTTCCTTGCCCCCTAAATGCGGGTGGGAATTAAAATCGGAGGGGCCGCCATGCGTCGCCCAACGGGTGTGACCGATGCCGCAAACGCAGTCCATCCCACCCTGCTCCCGAATCTTATCTTCTAAATTTTTGATGCGCCCGCGGGTTTTGACAACCCTCAAGCCCTCTTTGGTGAATGCCGCAATACCGGCGGAATCATAACCGCGATATTCCAAGCTGTAAAGACCACGAATCAAAATCGGCAGCGCGCCTTCTCTGCCGGTAAAACCTACAATGCCACACATAATTGTAAACCTCCATGTCAGGTATGTCTGTGTTTATGCAAAAATGGACATAAAAATAGTGCGGAAATACAAAACCCCTTTGTCACCGGAATCACTCCCGGGATTTAAGGGCCTGCTGACGACCATCGCACTGATGACCGAAGGGCACCCGCCGAAACTTTCGATAAACCCTTTCCTCGTCAACTGCGGTTCATGACGCCGCAGTTCTGGCGCTTTTTATATGCAATTCAAATTTTTATCACCCCTTTCACCTATCGTTTCGTCACAAGCAAAAGGGCGGCTTATACCACCCTTTTGCGAGATGATGATTTTATATTATACGATATGCTCGATGGTTTGCGCAACTGTTTTTGCAGTTTTTTCAACCAAATCCGCATTCTTTGCTTCAACCATAACGCGCACCAACGCCTCCGTGCCGGAGGGACGCACTAAAATACGACCCTCACCCAGCTCTTTTTCCGCCGCTTCGATCGCAGCTTTCACCTCGGCACGATCCGCGATGACCTTTTTCTGATCATTCGGCACCTTGACATTGATCATAACCTGCGGGAACGGAACGACTTCTGCCGCAATCTCCGAGCATTTCTTTCCGCTTTCCTTGAGGATGTGCATAAACTGCACCGCTGTTAACTCACCGTCTCCGGTAGAAGCATACTCGAGGAAAATGACATGGCCGGATTGCTCTCCGCCGAGGACATAGCGGCCCTCCAGCATTTTTTCCAGCACATAACGGTCACCGACATTTGCGCAGATAATCTCCATTCCCTGCGCTTTTGCATAGGCATGCAGACCCATATTGGATAAAACTGTCGCCACGAATGCATTGCCGCGCAGACGGCCTTCCTTCTTCATACGGGCAGCACATACCGCCATGATACGGTCGCCATCCAATTCTTCACCGGTCTCGTCCACAATGAGGCACCGATCTGCATCGCCGTCGAACGCAACCCCTAGATCGAATCCCCCTTGCTTGACGCGTTCTTTGAGGTTTCCCAAATGGGTTGAGCCGCAGCCGTCGTTGATATTGATGCCGTTCGGCTCATAGAACCGCACATCCGCGCTGCATTCAAGCTGGCGCAGCAACCGGGCAATGGTCGTCGACGATGCGCCGTTGGCACAGTCAATTGCCACACGCAGTCCGGAAAGGTCGCCCTGAATGGTATCCGCAATATGGTCGGTATATTCGACCACCGGATCAATTGCACTCTTAAGGACACAGCCCAACTGTTCATGGCTAGCTGTAGGGATCGAGCCGAAATCATCAATCAGTGCCTCAATTTTGGCTTCACTCTCGTCGGATAGCTTGTAGCCTGTTCCCGCAAAAATCTTGATGCCATTGTACTCAAACGAGTTATGGCTCGCAGAGATCACAATGCCGGCATCCGCCTTATGCTTGATGGTGAGATAAGCAATCGCGGGGGTGGGAATGACGCCGAGCAGCTCAACATCCGCGCCGACCGAGCAGATACCGGCAACGAGCGCGCTCTCTAGCATATCGGAGGAAATACGCGTGTCCTTTCCGATAAGCAGCTTCGCTTTGCCGCTGCCCACATGCTCCTGTGTCAGGGTATAGGCCGCCGCCGCACCGATTTTAAATGCAAGCAGCGCATCTAGCTCGACATTTGCGACACCGCGCACACCGTCTGTTCCAAAATATTTACCCAAATCAATACACCTTACCTTTTGTTTTATATGTTACGCTCACTGCCGCATACACGGTCGAGCGCCCTGAATTTCCATCATAGCTTGAGCTGTCCGCTCGGCAGCTCAAGTTGCAGATGCTCATATGCGGAGAGCGTAGCACACCTCCCACGAGGAGTGCGGTTAAGAAAACCGATCTGCATGAGATAGGGCTCGTAGACATCTTCCAGGGTTACGGATTCCTCTCCGATGGCAGCGGCGAGCGTTTCAAGTCCGACCGGTCCGCCGTTAAAGTTCTGTATGATGCACGATAGCATACGCCGGTCAATGCGGTCTAATCCGAGCGCATCAATATCAAGCGCACCAAGGCCCATATCAGCTGCCTTTTTGGTGATAGTGCCGTTGCCGCACACCTCGGCAAAATCGCGTACGCGGCGCAGCAGCCGGTTCGCAATACGCGGTGTTCCGCGTGAGCGGCGCGCGATTTCATAGGATCCGTCCGAAGCGGTCGGCACGCCGAGAATGCTTGCAGAGCGATCGACAATGGATTGCAGCTCCTCTGGCGAATAAAGCTCGAGACGTAAAATCACGCCGAAGCGGTCACGCAGAGGGCTTGTCATTTGGCCGGCGCGTGTCGTCGCTCCGATTAACGTGAAGCGTGGCAGATCCAACCGGATGGAACGCGCCGACGGCCCTTTGCCAATGATAATATCAAGCGCAAAATCCTCCATTGCCGGATATAGGATTTCCTCTACGCTGCGGTTGAGCCTATGAATCTCGTCGATGAACAGAATATCGTTTTCCGTTAAATTTGTCAAGAGTGCGGCTAGGTCGCCTGCTTTTTCGATGGCCGGCCCCGAAGTGACACGGATGTTCACACCCATTTCCTGCGCAATGATGTTGGCAAGCGTGGTCTTTCCCAGTCCGGGCGGTCCGTATAGCAGGGTGTGGTCGAGCGGTTCTTCGCGTTTACGCGCGGCTTCGATGAATATTTTAAGATTTTCTTTGACCTGTGTCTGACCCACATAGTCGTCCATAGACTTCGGCCGCAGGGAAAAATCGTTTTCCTCTTCCGAAAGAGAGCGACTGGATACGATGCGCTCATCATCCGACATTCCGCCGGAAAATTCGATGCTCAAAGTTCTGTTTCTCCCATCTTCATTATTGCATTGCGAGTTTTTTCAGGCATCCGCGAATGATTTCCTCGGCGTCCATTTCGGCCGCATTGATGCCTTCCATCGCCTGCAGGGCCTCCGCACGCGAATACCCAAGCACCATAAGTGCCGCGACGGCCTCCTGCGTGTGATTCACGCCAAGCGCCGCCTGCGCCGCAGGCAGCTCCTTGCCCGCACCGGATGCGCTCTCGAGCTGCTCCTTTGCCATTTTATCGCGCAGCTCAAGCACGATGCGCTGTGCAATCTTTTTGCCGATGCCGGGTGCTTGCATAAGCAGCTTTTCATCGCCCGTGATTACAGAAAGCGCAAGCCTCGAGGGTGACGCAACCGACAAAATCGCAAGTGCAGCCTTTGGGCCTACGCCGGACACCCCGATGAGCAGCTTAAAGCAACGCAGTTCCTCCTGGTCGCCAAAACCATAGAGGTTAAAAACATCCTCTCTTACGTGCAAATAGGTATATAAACGACTCTTTTGGCCAATTTTTAAATTTCCAACCGTGTTTTGCGAGGTATAGCACGCATATCCGACACCTGCGCAGTCCACAACCGCAAGTCCCGACTCGAGCAGTGCCACCGTGCCTTCCACATAATAAAACATATGTCAAATTCCTTTATATAGTTGAGAGCAACACGAGTGCCCGTGACAAATCGCCAGTGCGAGCGCATCCGCTGCATCGTCGGGGCGCGGGATTTTCGCAAGCCCCAGCAGTGTGCGTGTCATCTCCATAATCTGTTTTTTCTCCGCCTTGCCGTAGCCGACAACCGATTGCTTGACCTGGGACGGCGAATAGGACACCGGGTGCAGGCCCTTCTGCGCGCAGGCGAGTAAAATCACGCCGCGTGCCTGCGCCACCTGAATGCCCGTCGTGATATTCTGATTGAAAAACAGTTCTTCGACGGCGACCTCCTGCGGATGAAAGGTGTCAATCAGCGTGCACAAATCGTCGTATATCTCCGCCAAGCGCAGTGGCATTTCCAGCCCGGCCTGTGTCGTGATAGCACCGTATTGTATCGGCGTAAAGCGATTTTTTTCGTATCGCACCAGCCCGTAGCCCACGATTCCATATCCGGGGTCAATGCCCAAAATCACCATTTTCCGCTGCACACATCCTTTGCACCTAAACTTATTGATATTCTATCATATTTTCTGCATACAGACAATGTATATTTCCGAATACAAAGCAAAAGCAGGGGCATTTAGGCTGCCCCTGCTTTTGCTTTACTGTCCTTGTTGGCTTCTTTGGATCCGCTCTGCTGCAAGCAGAATACCCGCCTTTCCGGATGAATAGGTCAGGCCTCCCTGCACATAGCATACATACGGTTCGCGCATGGGTGCGTCCGCAGACAGCTCAATCGACGCGCCCTGCACGAACGCACCAGCCGCCATAATGACGGGATCGTCGTAGCCCGGCATCTCCCACGGCTCAGGTGTTACGAAAGAGTCGACCGGTGCCCCCGCCTGAATGCCTTCGCAGAAACGGCGCAGCGGCTCCGGCGCGCCGAACGCAATGGTCTGAATAATGTCATGGCGTGTCTCCTCCGCCTTAGGGCTGACCCCATAGCCGAGCTTTTCCATGACCTTCGCACAAAAAATCGCGGTCTTCAGCGCCTGCGCCGTCGTGTGCGGTGCCATGAATAATCCCTGATACAGCAGCCGGTTCTGCCCCATCGTGCAGCCGCACTCACCGCCGATACCGGGCGCCGTCAGGCGGTAGGAGGCATTCTCGACCAAATCCGCCCGGCCTGCAATATATCCGCCGGTCGGCGCAAGACCGCCGCCGGGATTCTTGATGAGCGACCCCGCAATCAGGTCTGCGCCAACCTGCGTCGGCTCGACGGTCTCCACGAACTCGCCGTAGCAGTTGTCCACCATAATAGCCGCATGCGGATTGCCTGCACGCACTACATTGCAGATTTCTGCGATTTCCGCACAAGAAAGCGTCTCTCTGACCGCATATCCGCGGCTGCGCTGAATGAAAACAAGTGTAATGGTATTATCATTTACAGCTTCTTTAATTGCATCATAATCGGGTTTTCCGTCTTTTAAATTCACCTGTTTGTAGTGAATGCCATAATTCTTCATGCTGCCACTATAATCGCCCGTAATCGTATTTTGCAGCGTGTCATATGCCGCGCCTGTTACCGAAAGCACCGTATCTCCGGTGCGTACCGCCGCAAACATTGCACATGACAGCGCATGGGTGCCGTTCACAAAACCGATGCGCACAAGCGCCGCCTCCGCGCCGAAAATATCGGCATAGATCCGATCGAGCGTGTCGCGTCCGTGGTCATCATATCCATATCCCGTTGTTCCTGCAAACAGATTATCGGATACACGATGCTCTGCAAATGCAGCCAACACCTTTTCCGTATTCTCATCACATACCTGCTCGATTGCAGCAAAATACGGTGCAATTTCTTTTTCTGCTTCGCGTCCTAATGCGTAAATCGCATCTGAAACGCCTAGATGGTTTGTCAATATGATCCTTCTTCCCTTAAATGGTATACTATTGAAATGTGCGGGCATCCTTCTTCGTCAAATGGCTGCCCGCAAGGACAAAATCCGCATACTGCGTAAAAACCCTGCACACGAATCTGCACGCCCCTGCCTCATGTATCCTCCGTCAGCACCGATGTGCCGTCCGGCAACTGAAAAACACTGTCAGCCGGTGCGGTCATCGTCAAGCTGCTGACGAGACATTGCCGCATGATCGTATCTCCCTTCAAAATATCCGCGCGCACAAGCAGTCCGGAAATTGTAGAGACATAATAAACGCTGCGATACGCTCCCTGGGTCGCATCGATCCGAATACATGGTTCATACGAAAGGTTCGATATATCAGCTGCGACAATTTGATCTATTCCGAGCGATAATACAGTTTTATAGCTGGGTATCATCGCCGAATCATCATCTGTAAAGTTTCCTGCCTTGCCAGAGTAATAGCGATCAGAATTACTCTCCCACGCATAGATTTTATCCGCTTTGCGCAGGATGGTGCGCTGCGTGTTGCCGCTTTCACTAATTTCGTCCGTACGGCATACGTCCTGCTTAAAGTACTGACGACGCTTGAGTGTATGGATTGCAGTCATGCCCTCATACAGTGTGTTCTGCACAAGGTAGCTGTACGCTTCCGGTCGGCTTAGTGACGCAATCACGCGTTGCACGTTGTCCGGGCGAATTTCCACCCCCTGCAAGGCATCGTTCGATGTGAACGGTTCATCACCTTGCGATACCACCGGCGCTTCGGTTTGCTCGGATGGTAGCGTGATGCCGCTTCCCGCCCTGCGATAGGCGCTCGTCGAGAGGTAAAAGCTGAAAAACAGCGCGATGACAAGGGCAAGTGCTCCAAGCGCCGCGAGCAGCGGCGTGGTAATCACCTGCCGCTGCTCGCCGTTTCGTCTGTTCATTGCGGTGTAAACGACTCCGGCTTATCCGCGCGCGCGCCGAAGTGCTGTTCGATTAGCTGTACGATACGTGCCGAGGTTTTACCGTCACCGTAAGGGTTGATCGCATGTGCCATCGCCGCATACGCCGCCGGATCATCAAGCAGCTCGCGCGCCAGACGCACGATATCATCCTGATCCACGCCTGCAAGCTTGACCGTTCCCGCCTCGACCGCCTCCGGGCGCTCGGTTTCGCGTCGCAACACCAGTACGGGCTTGCCCAGCGAGGGTGCTTCTTCCTGCAAGCCGCCGGAATCGGTCATAATCATGAAGCAGCGCGCCATCAGGTTGTGCATCTCATCGACCGCAAGCGGCTGAATGAGGTGTACACGCGCATTTCCACCGAGATATTTTTCCGCCGTTTCACGCACATACGGACTGAGATGCACCGGATAAACAAAATGCACGTCTTCGTACGCAGCCGACAGCTCTGCAATTGCACGGCAAATGTTTTCCATCGGCTCGCCATAGTTCTCGCGCCGATGAGCCGTAACCAGCACTACGCGATTGCTCTCAAAGTCCAGCGCCTTGAGCTGCTCATCGCGGAAAGCGAAATCATCACGCACCGTCATATGGATTGCATCGACAACCGTGTTGCCCACAACGGTCACACCGTCTGTAATCGCCTCGCGCGCCAGATTGTCGCGGTTACGTGCAGTCGGCGCAAAATGCAATGTAGCGATGCGGCCGGTCAGGCAACGATTCATTTCTTCCGGAAACGGTGAATACTTATCATATGTGCGCAGTCCTGCCTCGATATGCCCAACAGGAATTTGATGGTAGAACGCCGCAAGCGCACCGGCGAAGGTGGTGGAGGTATCACCGTGTACGAGCACCATATCCGGTTTTGCCTGCTCCAGCACCTCGTCCAGACCGTGCAGCGATTTCTCCGTGATTGTCGAGAGCGTTTGACGGGGCTGCATGATATCGAGATCGTAATCAGGTTTAATCTGGAAGATATCGAGCACCTGATCAAGCATCTGACGATGCTGCGCGGTGACGCAGACGATGCTTTCTGTATGCTCCCCCTGCTCCAGCGCACGGATGAGCGGCGCAACCTTAATCGCTTCTGGTCGTGTGCCGAACACGGTCATGACCTTAATCTTTTTCATCTTCTTTTGTTTCCTTTCCGGACGTCACTTCGGATTCCTCCGACGTCGTCGATATATGTTCGTGCCCCAGATGCTTGTCAATGCTCAGGACTACGCGCGTGCCGACTGCAATGGTCACAATGACTGCAAGCACAAGCACCATTGCGCGCACTTCTCCGCGCGACGTCAGCACGACCGCTGCCAGTCCGAGCGTGCCGCTGATCGCATAAAGAATTGCGACCGACTGCTTTTGGTTGAATCCCATGTCCATGAGCCGGTGATGCACATGCCCGCGATCCGGACTCATCGGACTGCGCCCCGATAGCAAGCGGCGAATAATTGCCACCGCGGTATCGAAAATCGGCAGACCGAGAATGAGAAACGGCACAGCGAACGAAATGACCGCGTAAAACTTGAACATGCCCATAATGGACATGGTTGCAAGCATGTAACCGAGAAAAGTGGAGCCGGTGTCTCCCATAAAAATCTTAGCCGGGTTGATGTTGTACGGCATGAAGCCGATACATGCGCCCGTCAGTGCTGCCATCGTCATTGCGACAGGCATCTCCCCGACCAGCAGGCCGACCGCGAGCATCGTCAGACTTGCAATTGATGATACACCCACGGCAAGACCGTCCAGACCGTCGATCAGGTTGACTGCATTTGTAATGCCGACAATCCAAAGAACAGTGATGGGAATCGCAAGCATGCCCAAGCTGAAATACGGCATGTTCGAGAAGGGATTCAGGCTGGAAAACATATCGATTCGCAGTCCGCCAAAGCACACGGGAATCGCCGCGGCAATGATCTGAATGACGAATTTGAGCTTTGCACCGAGCGCCATGACATCATCAAAGATGCCCAGAATGACAATGGTCATCGCACCGATCAAAATGCAGAGCATTTGCCGGTCGATGTCGACAAAAAGAAGCACCGCGCAGAGGAATGCAAGAAAAATCGCAAGACCGCCCAAACGCGGAATGGGTTTTTTATGCATGCGTCTGCTGTCCTTCGGTACATCGATCGCACCGATTTTATGTGCGAAACGCTTGACAAACGGTGTCAATGCATAGGAAATCACGCCGGCAAGCGCAAACACCGCGATGATTCGCAGCACCACTGTATATTCTGACATATCTGTTATACCCTCTTAAACTGCATGCAAAACATGCTTATCTGCGCACAAAGCCGACTTTGCGGTAGACCTTATCCAGTGTTTTGCGCGCCTGATAGGCCGCCTTTTGCGCGCCCTCGTGATAGACGCTCTCGAGATAATCTTTGTTCCGCAGCAGATCTTCAGTCTTTTCGCGGATCGGGCGCAGCATCTCAACGACGGCTTCTCCGACCGCGGGCTTAAAGTCGCCGTAGCCCCTGCCTGCAAACTCAGCCTCGACCTCCTCGGGGGTTTTGCCGGTTGCGAGCGCATAAATGGTCGTCAGATTGTTGATGCCATCCTTGCCCTCTCCGCGCACAACGCGGGTATCAGAGTCGGTGACGGCGCGTTTGCACTTGCGCATGATGTCCTCCGGCTTATCCATAAGCAGAATATAGCCGTTGACGTTCTCATCCGACTTGCTCATTTTGCGCAGCGGATCCTGCAAACTCATGATTTTTGCGCCCTCGGTCGGGATATACGGCTCGGGAACGACAAATGTATCAGGAAATGTGCCGTTAAACCGCTGCGCAATATTGCGGGCAAGCTCGACATGCTGCTTCTGGTCCACACCAACCGGCACCTTATCCGTTTGATACAGCAAAATATCCGCCGCCATGAGCACCGGATAGGTAAAAAGTCCAACGTTCACGTTGTCGGAATGCCGCTGGGATTTGTCCTTGAACTGCGTCATACGAGATGCTTCGCCGAACATGGTAAAGCAGTTGAGCACCCAAGCAAGCTCTGCGTGTGCCGGCACATGGCTCTGAATAAACAGTGTGCTTTTCTCGGGATTGAGGCCGCATGCGATATACTGCGCGAGCACCTCAAGCGTATGTCGGCGCAGAATTGCCGGCTCCTGCCGCACGGTGATGGCATGCATATCAACGACGCAATAAATACAGTTAAAGTCCTCTTGCAGCAGCGTAAAGTTGCGCAGCGCACCCAGATAGTTGCCGAGTGTCAGATGGCCGCTGGGCTGTACGCCAGAAAAAATGGTCTGTTTCTTTTCTGTGATTACTTCGCTCATTTCAGTACTTCCTTTATATAGTCTTTCATGACCGCGCCGAGAATCTCGATACCGGTCTTAATTTGTTCTTCCGAAGGCAAAGAGAAATTCAGACGGAACCCACCGGAACGCATACTGTCATCCGCAAGGAACGAAACACCCGGCACAGCCGCAACCTTGCGTTCCCCTGCCCGTGCGCAGAACGTAAATCCATCGCAAGGCTCCGGCAGCTCGACCCACAGAAACAGTCCGCCCTCCGGTACGATTACAGTCGCACGCGGATCAAACTGCCGCGCAATCTCCGCGAGCATAACATCGCGCTTATGGCGATAGCGCGCACACACCGATGCAATATGTGCATCAAGATCATACTGCTGCAAATATTGAGCAACCACCATTTGGAAAAACAAATTGGAGTGCACGTCGCTCGTTTGCTTTGCGACAACCATCTTCGCGATGATTTCGCGCGGTGCAAGCGCATACCCCAAGCGGATACCGGGTGCCAGCACCTTGGAATAAGAGCCGGCATAGATGACTCTGCCCTGCGTGTCCATGCTTTTGATGGGCGCGACATAATCCCCCGAATAACGCAGCTCAAAGTAAGGGTTATCCTCTAAAATCATGACATCGTATCGCGCAGCAAGGTCCAGCATCTGCTGACGCCGCTGCGCGGGCATTGTGCGTCCTGTCGGGTTTTGAAAGGTTGGAATGGTATAAATCAGCTTGACATTCGGTACAGTTTTGAGCAGTTCCTCGAGTGCGTCCATGCGCATGCCGTAATCGTCCATCGGACAGCCGACAAGCTTGACGCGATAGGAGCGAAACGCATTGAGCGCACCGACAAAGCTGGGATCCTCACAAATCAGTGCATCACCTTCATTGAGAAAAACCTTTGCTGTCAGATCAAGCGCCTGCTGGCCGCCGGATGTAATGATCAGCTCATCCGGCGCTGTGCCAACGCCGTATTTTGTTTGTAAACGCTGCATCGTCTGCTCGCGCAGCGGAGTATATCCCTCGGTCATGCCGTATTGCAGCGCTTGCGCGGCGTTCTGCAGGAACAGGTTGCGCGCGATTTCTTCCATTTCCTGTGCAGGAAAGCTGTCCGGTGACGGACTGCCTGCCGCAAAGGAAATCACACTGGGATCCTGCGTCACCTTTAAAATTTCGCGTATCGCAGATGGCTTTAATGCCGCCATTCGGTCGGAGAATTGATAATCCATATCTATCATGCCCCCTGTATTTTGCCGATTTTTAAACCTACGCATTATCATAGCACAAAATGCCTTGTCATGCAATGTAAAGCATGTATTTTCCCAAAAAGCTCCATCTGTTGACAAGCTTTTCCGGACAAGGTATCATGATAGAAAGAAAAGGGGCGATGAAAATGAAATCATATTTGATGGCACTCGATCAGGGCACCACCAGCTCACGCGCCATCCTCTTTGACGCCGAGCAGAACATCATCGGCGTTGCGCAAAAGGAGCTGACGCAGTTCTATCCGCACGAGGGCTGGGTCGAGCAAAATCCCATGGAAATCTGGTCGTCGCAGTACGCCGTTATGATGGAAGTGCTCGCCTCGAGCGGCGTTGATGCCGCGCATGTTGCGGGTATCGGCATCACCAATCAACGCGAGACGACAATCGTGTGGGATCGTAAAACCGGCCGCCCCATTTATAACGCAATCGTCTGGCAGTGCCGGCGCACTGCTCCCATCGTGGACGCGCTGCGGCAAGAGGGTTTGGGCGAGCATATCCGCAAAACGACCGGACTCGTCGCGGATGCCTATTTTTCTGGCAGCAAGATCAAATGGATTCTGGACAGCACTCCCGGTGCGCGGGAGGCTGCCGCACACGGCGACCTGCTGTTTGGAACGGTAGATAGCTGGCTCGTATGGAATCTAACCGGCGGCGCAGTGCATATCACCGACGTGACGAATGCCTCACGCACGATGATTTTCGACATTCATCAGCTGGATTGGGACGATACGCTGCTGCGCGCACTCGATATTCCGCGCGCCATGCTGCCCGAGGTGCGTTCCTCCAGTGAAATTTACGGCCATACCGACCTGCGCGGTGCGCGCGTTCCGATTGCGGGCATTGCGGGAGATCAGCAGGCGGCGCTCTTCGGACAGACTTGCTTCCGCCCGGGAGATGTCAAAAGCACCTATGGCACGGGCTGTTTCCTGCTTATGAACACCGGCGCGCAGGCATTTGAGAGCACAAACGGACTGCTCACGACAATCGCCATCGGATTGGACGGCCGTGTGCAGTATGCGCTCGAGGGCAGTGTCTTCGTCGGCGGCGCGGTTATCCAGTGGTTGCGCGACGAGATGCGCTTTTTCAGCGAAAGCAGCGACGCGGAATACTATGCGCAAAAGGTATCAGACAGCGGCGGCGTATATTTCGTCCCCGCGTTCACCGGTCTTGGGGCACCCTATTGGGATATGTATGCGCGTGGCTCCATTTTCGGTCTGACACGCGGCACGCGCCGCGAGCACCTCATCCGCGCGGCACAAGAATCCATCGCCTATCAGACGCGTGATCTGCTGACCGCGATGGCGCGTGACACCGGTGCGCGCATCGAAGAGCTTCGCGTAGATGGCGGAGCAAGCCGCGACGCTTTTCTGATGCAATTCCAATCCGATATTTCGAACTGCCGCATTCGCCGTCCCATGATCCGCGAGACCACCGCCCTGGGCGCAGCTTATCTCGCCGGACTCGCCACAGGCATCTGGAGCGGCTGCGATGAATTAGAGCGGCTGTGGAGATGCGACACCACCTACACGCCTGCCATGGAAGACGCGCAGAGATCCGCGCTTCTGCGAGGCTGGGAAAAGGCGATGGGCGCCTGTCTGCACTGGTCACAAAGCTAAAAAGATACGCCGCATGAAAATCATGCGGCGTATCTTTTTTGTGTAAATTAGGTCTCGTCCGCCGCGGCTTCCGGCGCAGGGTATTCCTCGGCTGCCGGCGGTGTGAAGGTGACACCACCAACCTGTACGTCGATGGAGGACGCGACAAGTCCGGTCATAGACTCGATTGACGCTTTGACCTGCGTCTGCACATTCTGTGCGATCTCACGGATACCGTACCCATATTTTGCGAGCAGGCTGATTTCGATTGCGACGGCATCGCCCTCGAACTGCACCTTGACTCCCTTAGAGAGATTCTTCTTCCCAAGAAAGCTCGCAATGTCGGAGGTCAGGTTGGAATATAACCCGCTGACACCCTCGGTTTCGATTGCTGCAATCGCTGCAATCGATGCGACAACATCCTCTGAAATCTTTATCGTGCCCTGATCCCCTGCCGTAGACCAGTAATTGTTTTCCGCCATACTGCGCACTCTCCTTTTGCATCTTAATATGCAGTAATTTCTCGTGTATTGCTTTATTATAGCATAGGATGCGCAAAAAGGAAAGCAATAATCAATCGTTTATGCCGCTTCTACGATTTTGATTTTGTCCGCGCCCATGCCGGTTTCCGTCACGACAATATCGCGAATTTTGGATGCGTCCGAAGCTTCAAATCCCGCCTGGGGCGGCTGCACGATGACATTGACGCTATCCTCTCCGATAAATACGACCGCTTCCGTATAGCCCTTCGCCTTAATCAGGCTTTCAACCCGCGCTTCCTGCACGGAATTTTCCGCAAGAGCGGAAATTTTATCGCTCGCGTCACCCTTCGCCTTATCGTTGGCCTTATCGCTCTCCACAGTCTCCTTTAAGATGCTGATTGCCTCATCACGCGCCTGTTCGCGCGACAGGCGCGACTGTGCGAAGTAGTCGCTTGTCTGCACCGCCTGCGCGGTCTGTGCTGCGGCATCCGCAGCTGCCGCGGCTGCAGGATCTGTTTGTACACCGGCTGCATCGGCGCTCAGATCGGCAGCGCCGCCGACTGTGCCCGCGGCCATTTCCGTCTGGGCCTGATTTGCCACAGTCTGATCCTCCGGCGTGCGTACATAGCTCCAGTTCAGGTACACAGCGACGACCAGCATCAGCGCGATGACGCCGTACACCGCGCCACGTTTGCGAATAGATACCATATGCTTTTTCCTCCCGCTTGTTTTGTTATAGCATGTATATGTTCAATCTGCGAGTTTGAGCACCGCAATCTTGTCTGTTCCCAAGCCGCACATGGTGCTGACCGCCTGCGTCACAGCAAGCCGTACGGTATTATCATCCGCACCGTCACACAGCACGAGCGCGCCGCGGAATACCGGATATACATTTTTGACAAGCACCGGCTTTTGTCCATAGCCGCTGTCGGACACTGTTGCGAGCGAGCTTTCATATGAGCTGCTGCTTTCCCCCTGCTGTGCTTGCCTGACATCCGATACATAAACCGCTTCGCCGGTCGACTTGAGCGACAGCGTGAGCTGCACGCGGCCCGCTCCCCGGATTGCGCCCAAGCTGGTCTCCAGCTTGCTTTCAAACGCATCAAGATCGAAGCTTTCGCTTTCCTGATCGCTTTCCGGCACAGGCTGCACATCGGCCTGCACCGCCGGCTTTGATCCGCTGCCAAGTATCAGCATCGACGCGCCGATGAGCAAAATAAGCATTGCATGTTTGTATTTGAGCAGCATACCGTTCACTTTTTGCAGCATCTTCTCGACTCTTTCGTGACGCATGGCTCAGTCCTCCGTAAACGTAATGTGTTCGCGTGCAATGCCGCAGTTTTTGGTCACAATGTCGGCCACCGTCGTGCGTTCCGGCGCAGTCAGCTTGCCCCGTACCTCAATGTCGGATAGCTCGGCAGTGCCGTCTCCCCCCACTGCCATCGCGGCGCGCACCGAGCAGGTGATCCCTTCCTTGCGCGCCTGCTCGGTCAGATACCCGCCGACCGCGTTTGCGATGCTGCTGTGGGCGATCTCTGTATTGCGCATCTGCGCCTGCTCGGTCTGACGCTCCACCGTGCCGTGCGCCTGCGCAAGCCATCCTGAAAACGACGGAAGAGATAAATGCGTCAGCGGCGTGAGCAGCGCGAGGATCAGCACCATGCCGGTTCCCAGACGTATAATCTCGGAAATCGCGCTTTTGTGTGAAAATTGCATCATTACTGCGGAGAAAATCGCTGCAGCGGTCACACCCAAAACCATCTGTCTTAAAATTTCGATCATGACGCATGTACCAATGAAATCGAAAACACCAGCTCAAAGAATAAAATTGCGCTGCATGTTCCAAGCATGCCGAGCAGCAACCCGAAGCTGTCGCTGATACCGCCAACCAGGCCGGACAGATTTTTCGGGCAGACCGGAGACAGCACTGCCGCGCCTGCTTTAAACAGCAGATAGTTCATGCCAACCTTGAGGAAGGGCACAACACAAATCGCGGCGATACAAAGCAGCCCGAAAATGCCCAGCGTATTCTTTAGCAGCACCGCGCCGGATAAAATACTCTCCGTGGCATCCGATATAATGCCGCCGACGACCGGCACGCCGCCCGATACCGCGAAGCGCGCGGCTTTGAGCGCCATCCCGTCAATGCTGCTTCCCATAGAGCCGGACAGTGTGATATAGGCAATGAAAATCGTCAGCAGCAGTTTTAAGCTGCCCGTCGTCATCCATTTGACAAAGCCCGCAAGCTTGCCGAGCGCGTCATTATCGAGCGCAGCGTTCACCGTGATCATTGCAATATACGCGCACACAGCAGGCACAAGAACCGCGGTGATGAAGCGCACGAGCAGATCGAACGCAAACATGGTCGCACCTTGCAGCACAGTTGCAGCCGTTGGCGCGCCGGACATCGAAATTGCCGCCGCCATGACCGGAAGCATGGTTTTGGAAAAAGTGCTGACCTGTTCGAGCGTTTGCGCGCACAGTCCCATCATGCCATGTAGATCGCCCAGCAGCACACCGGTAACGCCCAGCGCCCCCGCCATGTTGATGGCGGATGTCGACAGGCTATCCCCCGCCGCCGTACGGATCCCCGCCGCACAGCTGCAAAGCACAATCACAAACAGAACGCGCGTCAAGCTGTGCAGTCCCTCGCGCAGCAGAGTGCTGTGATCGCGCAGTACAGCTTGCAGCAAACTCGTGAACGACTCCCCTATGTCAAGATTCGCGGAAGGCGTGATTTGTCCCAGATGTCGCGCGCTTTCCGCAGGCAGCGCACCGCGCAGTGCGTTGCCGCCCGCCGCATCGAGCTGCTGCTGATAAAGCACACCATCATAGGCCGCGGCGCGCGGCATCAGCAGCAGGATGCACATCAGCACCCAAATAAGTTTTTTCATATTCCGGTCCTTTCAGGTCAGCATCGCGGATACAAAGGTCAGTACCCTTGTAAAAAGCGGCAGTGTTACAGTCAGCGCAGCAACTGCCCCTGCAAGCTCCAGCTTCACCGCAAGCGAGGATTGTCCGGCATCGCGACACAGTGACGCGGCAATGCGCACCGCCGCCGCGATGCCGACCGCCTTGACGACCGGCAGATACAGCGCGGTTTCCACCCCCGCGGCATGCAGGATCTGCTCTAGGGTGCGCAAGATACCTCCGACTCCCTGCACCGCGGATGCAAAGATTAAAATACCCGCAGCAAGAGTCAGCCCGAATGCCACGCCCGGCGCATCCTTTTGCAGCAGCAGCGCAAACACCGTCGCCGTCAGCGCCAAACCGATGGCGGCTGCAACACCCCCCATCTCAGTAAAAACCGAACACGGATTTAATGAGCGTAAAAAGATTGCTGATTTGCTGCACAATGATCATCAAAACGACGATGAGTCCTGCGATTGAGGTCATCATCGCCTGATCCTCCCGTCCCGAGCGCACCAAAAGCTGATTGAGCACCGCGACAATGATGCCGATGCCAGCGATTTTGAAAATAAGGTCTATCTGCATAGCGGTCTCCTTCTATCGTTTCACAACAGGATGAGCACAGTCATAACACCAATTGCCGCACCGCAGCTGCGATACAGCTTGCCGCGAACGTGTGTTTCGTCCCGTACGCGTGCGCGGATGTCGCACAGACGGCTGCGCACATAGTCGAGCTCCTTTGTTTGCTGTTTCGCATCATAACGCCCCAAAAACGCCGCAATATCGCACAAGACGAGCGTTTCCTCCTCACCTAGTCCGGAGGCTTCACGCGAAACGCGCACGGCACGGCACCATTTGTAAGGCAGCGAGCAGCCGTCCTCCGTGCGCAGTTCGCGCAGAACCGCGCCGAATACGCAGCAAACCGCCCGTTCGGGCGATGCCGCCAGCTGCTCGATGAGCACGGGCAGTGGTGTCATACGGCACGCGATTTCCGCGGAGATATAGTCGAGCGCGCCGAGCATGGCTTCAAGAGCGCACAGCCGCTGCCGGAGCTGCTGCTGCGCCGCCAGTCCGAGCGCACAGCATGCCCCCATAACGAGCACACTGCCGAACAGCTTCAGCATATCGCTTCCCCTCCCACCGTGGTCATTGTATACTCTCGCCTATCATTTTCCAGTCGAATCGTGGTAAAAATATCAAACACGCCCGCTTCGAGCAGTGCGTGATAGAGCGGGCGGCGCGCAAAATCCTCCCGATCATAGGCGTGCGCGGTCGCAAGGACGGCGGTACCGCAATGCGCGGCGCAGGATACCGCCTCGATATCGCGCAGCGAGGTGATTTCATCAAGTGCGAGCACCGCGGGTGACATTGTTTTGAGCAGCAGCAGCGCCGCTTCCGACTTGCTGCCGCCGCTGATGATATCAGTCGTCGGTCCAAGATCAAATTGAGGCGCGCCGCCCAAGCTGCCCGACAGTTCGCATCGCTCGTCCGCCACCCCGACGCGCATGCCCGTGCAGGACAGCGCACGCACGCAGTCGCGCAGCAAGGTGGTTTTCCCCCATGCGGGCGGGGACAGAATGAGCATGCTCTGCGCACGTCCGTTTTTTTGCAGATGCGGCGTGAGCGCAGCGGCTGCACCGAGGTGCTCGCATGCAATACGCAGATTAATAGAGGATAGGTTGCGGATACCGTCGATGCGTTCGCCGCGCAGAATCGCCGCGCCGCACAGACCGAGTCGATGCCCGCCCTCAAGCGTCACAAATCCGTTTTGCAAGCTTTCCGCAAAGCTATGTACCGAATAGCGCGTTGCGCGGCCCAGCGTTTCCTCGAGATCGGCTGTTGCAACGGCCGAGAGCGGCAGACAGGTTTCTTGCCCCGCGATCACATAGGAGACACCGCGCCCTGCGCGCAGGCGGAGTTCCTCACATTGGGATTGGATTTTATCGGATAGTGCGAGCACATCCTGCTGGATTCGCAGCGGCAACGTCGCCGCCGCCTGCCGAAATGCCGTTCGGCGCTTTTGAATATCTTCCATTTTCATCACCTGTCCCACTCTATGCCGGACGGACAAGCGGTATGACCGATGTGCGAAACATTCTCGCAGCATTTCATATTTTTATCTGATAAACAGATAAAATGCGGTTGACAAAACATGTGATCAAGAGTATAATATCATCATATTTGAATACTTCAAATGTGATGACAGAGGAAAGTAAACGGGTCACAGACGGCTCACAGGGAGCATGCGCCTAGACTGGAAGCGCGTGTAGACGTCGATCGGTCGAAGTTCCCTCTTGAGCAGCAAAGCTGAACCGTTTCCATGTAGTAGGCTTTGACGGTCCTCCCCCGTTAGTGGGATAGAACATCGGGCATAGTCCCTGTGTTTGAAAAGTGCGGCGTTTGCGCCGAATGTGGGTGGTACCGCGGAACAGTTTGTCTTTCGTCCCTTTTTATAGGACGGGAGACTTTTTTACTTTTGTTCCTATGGACAGACAACGTTCGATTCATTTAGGAAAAAGGAGTTTTACCATGATCATTATTATGAAGAGCACTGCCTCCCGGGCACACGCAGAAGAATTGTCGCAATGGCTCACCCGCTTCAACGTACAGGCAAACCCGATCTTCGGCAAGGATACGATCGTCATAGGTCTGGTCGGTGACACGGCTTCTGTCGATCGCGACGCGCTGCTGCGCGACCCGCAGGTGGAGAATGTCATCAAGGTGCAGGAGCCGTTCAAGCTCGCAAACCGCAAATTCCATCCGGATAATACCATCGTGCGCATCGGCAAGAATGTCGAGATCGGCGGCAACCGCGTCGCTGTTATGGCGGGCCCGTGCTCGGTCGAGGGACGCGACCAGATTATCGACGTGGCGCGTCACGTGAAGGCACAGGGCGCGACCGTCCTGCGCGGCGGCGCATGGAAGCCCCGTTCTTCCCCGTACTCCTTCCAAGGACTCAAGGCGGAGGGGCTGGATCTGCTCCACGAAGCGAGTCTGGACACCGGACTGCCTGTCGTAACCGAAATCACAAACCCTGCGCACATTGACCTGTTCATGGAAAAGTGCGACTGCTTCCAGGTCGGTGCGCGCAATATGCAGAACTTTGAGCTGCTCAAGGAGCTGGGACAGACGGACAAGCCCATCCTGCTCAAGCGCGGATTTGCCAATACTCTCGAGGAATTCCTCATGTCCGCAGAATACATCATGGCGGGCGGCAACACCAACGTTATTTTGTGCGAGCGCGGTATCCGCACCTACGAAACCTATACGCGCAACACGCTCGATATTTCCGCGATTCCGGCGCTCAAGCGCATGTCCCACCTGCCGGTCGTGGTCGATCCGTCGCATGCAGCCGGCATCTATTGGATGGTCGAGCCGCTTGCGATGGGAGCGATTGCCACAGGCGCGGACGGCCTCATCATCGAGGTGCACAACGATCCCGCACACGCCCTGTCTGACGGCGCGCAGTCGCTGACCTACCAGCTGTTTGAGGAAACCATGGGCAAGCTTCGCGCCGTCGCGGCCGCAGTTGGCAAAACCATTTAAGATTCACGCAAGGAGGTACCCCTTATGCAGCAGCTCACGCTCAACGGCGCAGCCGGAATCAGCGACATTTACATCGAAAACGGTCTGCTCGCACACGCGGCGACCCACTGTCTCGCACATTTTTCGCCCAGCCGCGTGCATATCGTGACCGATTCCCATGTTGCGCCGCTCTATCTTGATGGGTTGCGTGCGCAGTTTAACGTGCCGGTCTCCGTGACCGCAATCCCGGCCGGCGAGGAACAAAAGCGTCTGTCAACCGTCGAAACCTTGTATCACGATTTTCTTGCGGCAGGCATGACGCGCAAGGATCTCGTGATTGCGCTCGGCGGCGGCGTCACCGGGGATATCACGGGCTTTGCCGCAGCGACCTTCCTGCGCGGGGTTTCCCTCTGCCAAATCCCGACGACGCTGCTTGCACAGGTGGATTCCTCGGTCGGAGGCAAGACCGGCGTCGATCTGCCCGAGGGGAAGAATCTGGTCGGGGCATTCTATCAGCCGCGTCTGGTGCTCATCGACCCGTCCGTACTCTCCACCCTGCCGCAGCAGACGCTTTGTGATGGCATGGCGGAAATCATCAAATACGGCTGCATCGCAAACACAGAAATCTTGGATCTCGTGCGCGCACCGGATTTTCTGTCGCACATTGCGCGCATCATCTATGAATGCGTCAAAATCAAGCGCGATATTGTCGCGGTCGATGAACACGACACCGGTCTGCGTCAAATTTTAAACTTCGGGCATACAATCGGACATGCTGCAGAAAAGCTGGGCAACTACACCGCGCTGACACACGGGCAGGCGGTTTCCATTGGCATGGTGGCGGCTATGAAGCTCGCCGCTGCGACCGGCGCCCCCGATTTGACAGACACTGTTACCGAAATTCTGGAGCAGCACCGGCTGCCAACTGCGCTGCCCTACGATCGGGAGGATATTTACCGTGCACTGCTGTCGGACAAGAAAAATTTCGGCGGCACGATGAACTTTATCTTCGTGCGTACGCTTGGCAATGCGGAAATACAACCGATTCCGGTGGAACAGCTTCACAAGCTGATGCAAGCACTATAAAAGGAGGAGCCACCCTATGGGTTCTGTTTGGGGTAATACCATCAAAATTTCGATATTTGGGGAGTCACATGGCGGTGGCATCGGCGTCGTGATCGACGGCTTCCCTGCCGGCATCCCTTATGACGACGCCTTCATCCTGTCCGAAGCCGCGCGCCGCGCACCGGGCAAAAACAAGCAGTCGACCGCGCGCCGCGAAGCGGATCAGCCCAAGGTGCTGTCCGGTGTTTATGAGGGACGCACGACCGGCACTCCCATCAGCGTTGTTATTGAAAACACCGACACACGATCGGTCGATTATCAGAATTTAACCGACCAGCCCCGCCCGGGCCATGCCGATTATACCGGTAGCGTACGGTATCGCGGCTGCAACGACCCGCGCGGCGGCGGCCACTTCTCCGGACGGCTGACCGCACCGCTCGTATTCGCAGGTGCGTTGTGCAAGCTCTACCTCAAGGCGCAGGGCGCGACGGTTGGCGCGCACATTCAATCCATCGCACAAATCCAGGATACGCCGTTCGACGATGTTGCGGTCAGTGCTGCGCAGCTTGACGCGCTGCGTTTGCAGACCTATCCGATCATCAATCCGCGTGCGGAAAGCGCGATGCTCGCCGCCATTGAGGACGCGCGCCTTGCGGGCGACTCGGTCGGCGGTGTAATCGAGTGCGCCGCCGTGGGGCTGCCCGCTGGACTGGGCAGCCCGATGTTCGATACGGTGGAGGGACGCATCGCCTCCCTTCTCTACGGGGTTCCTGCGGTCAAGGGTGTGGAATTCGGCGCAGGTTTTGCGTTTGCTGCGCTACGCGGCTCGCATGCCAACGATGCCTTCTGTCTGGAAGATGGTATCGTGCGCACGGAAACCAACAACAACGGCGGAGTGCTCGGCGGCATCACAAGCGGCATGCCGCTCATCGTGCGCGCCTGTATTAAACCCACACCGTCCATTTCCCACGAACAGGAGACCCTCAAGCTCTCCGACGGCACGATGCAAGCGCTGACCATTCGCGGCAGGCACGACCCCTGCATCGTGACGCGCGCCGCCTCGGTTGTGGAGGCGGCTGTCGCGATCGCACTGGCAGATCTGGTGGCGGAGGCAAAGGGCTATGCGTGAATTGACAGAAATCAGACAGGACATCAATGCGGTCGACGAGAACATCCGCGCCCTGTTTTTGCAGCGCATGGAGCTTGCGCTTGAGGTAGCGCAGGCAAAAGCACAGACCAATGACAAAATTTTAAAGCCCGAGCGCGAAGCGGAAATTATCGCCACGCGCTCTGCCGGCATGCCCGAGGAGCTGCGTCACAAATACATTGCACTGCTGCAAAGCATGATGCGCTCCAGCCGCGAATATCAGTACAGTACGCTGCTCTCGCTGCGCCCGGATCGGTTCCCTGTGCGCTACCTTGAAGTCGAACCCGCCCCGCGCAGCGTCTATTATCAGGGCGTGCCCGGCGCGTACCAAGAGCTTGCGGCAAGCGCCCTGTTCCCCGACTGTGCGCCGCAGCCGGTCAGCACCTGGGAGCAGGTCTTTCAGGCTGTGCACACCGGCGAGGCGGACACGGGCGTTGTACCGGTTGAAAACACGACGGCGGGTACAGTCAGCGAGGTTTATGACCTGCTGCTGCAATACGACCTGTCCATCGTGCGCACCTATATTAAGAAAATCCGTCACTGCCTTGCGGCGGCACCCGGTACCGCGATGACGGATGTCAGGCGCGTGTGCTCCCATCCGCATGCCCTCCCCCAGTGCAGCACATTCATTGCGTCGCACGGGCTGGAGATCATCGAAATGCCAAACACCGCAATGGCCGCACAAAGCGTATGCGAAAAGGGCGACCGCTCCACGGCGGCAATCTGCTCAAAGGAGGCGGCGGCACGCTACGGCTTGACCGTCCTCGCCGAGGGCATCAACGATCTCGCGCACAACGAAACCCGTTTTATCGCGGTCGGTCGTGAACTTGTCGTGCTGCCCGATCACAACTGTATCGAGATTGCGTTCCACATCCCGAATCAGGCGGGATCGCTGAGCTCGGTGGTGTCCCTTTTTGCCGATTATGGCGTTGATATGGTCAGCATTTACTCCCGTCCGATGAAAGACAGCCCGTGGTGCTATGTTTTTTACATCGATTTTACGGGCAATATGGCAGATCACAACATTCAGGCGCTACTCTATCAGTTGCACGAGGAACTCCCCTTTATCAAGGTGATTGGCAGCTATCGCGTCACGGAACCTACGGAGGACTGACCTATGAAAATCAAAACTTCCGCACCGTTGCGCGGAACAATCACCGTGCCGGGTGACAAATCCATTTCGCACCGCGCGGTGATGCTGGGCGCACTTGCAACGGGCACCACCCGCATCACCGGATTCCTGATGGGCGAGGATTGCCTGGCTACGATCGATTGCTTCCGCAAAATGGGAGTCAAAATTGCGGTCGATGATGACGCGGTCACGGTGCATGGTGTCGGCCTGCGTGGCCTGCGCCGGCCCCCCGACGCACTTTACACCGGAAACAGCGGCACAACGACGCGGCTGCTGTGCGGCATCCTTGCAGGGCAGGACTTTTCGTGCACGATTTCGGGCGATGCATCCATTCAAAGCCGCCCGATGGGGCGCGTTATAAAGCCCTTGCGTCTGATGGGGGCAAGCATCACGGGCACAAAGGACAATTTCTGCCCGCTCACGCTCGGCGGCGGCACGCTGCACGGCATCACCTATTCCATGCCGGTTGCATCCGCGCAGCTGAAGAGCGCGGTGCTGCTCGCGGCGCTGTACGCAGACAGCGACACGACCGTACTCGAACCGGCACCGTCGCGCGACCACACCGAGCGTATGTTGCGCGACCTTGGCGTGACCGTCGAAACCAACGGCAACGCCATCACGCTGACCCCGCCTGCTGAGCTCGTCGCGCGCGATGTTGCGGTGCCTGCGGACATCTCCTCCGCAGCGTTTTTCCTGGTCGCCGGTGCAATCGTTCCCGGCTCCGTGCTCACAATCCGCAACGTCGGCATCAATCCCACACGCACCGGCATTCTCGACGCGCTTCGCGAGATGGGTGCGGACATCGAGCAGTTCAATGTGCGCGGCGGCGCCGAACCGGTGTGCGATCTCACAGTTCGGCACGCCCCACTTCACGGCATCACAATCGGAGGCGACATCATCCCGCGCCTCATAGATGAATTGCCCGTGCTTGCGGTTGCCGCCGCATTTGCGCAGGGTGAGACCGTGATCCGCGATGCACAGGAGCTGAAGGTCAAGGAATCCAACCGCATTGCCGCGATGGTGCACGAGCTGTCTAAGGCCGGGGCAGATGCCGAAGAGACCGCGGACGGCATGATCATCCGCGGAGGAAGGCCGCTGCACGGCGCGCAATTTGAAACCTATCAGGATCACCGCATCGCGATGAGTATGGCGGTTTTCGCGCTTGCGTGCGCAGGGGAAAGCGAGATTCTGGATCCCGAAGTAGCGGCCGTGTCGTATCCTGATTTTTTCGACACCTTGGCGCATCTGGAGGGCTGATCATATGGTGCTGACGTATGAAGAGTTTCAGCGTTTCGAGCCTTCGCGGCCGACCTATGCGCTGTTCGGCTGGCCGCTTGGTCACACGATGAGCCCTGAGCTGCACGCTGCGCTATTCGCGACTGACCGCTGTGATGCGGCGTATATCGGGGTTGCAGTACCGCCCGAGCAGCTTGCCGATGCGCTCGCGCTCGCGGCGCAAAAACTGCGCGGTATCAATCTGACGATCCCCCATAAAAAGAACGTGATTCCTCTTTTGGATGAGATTGATGACGGCGCACACGATCTAAACTCTGTAAACACTGTTGCCTTTACAGGCGGAAAATCCAAAGGATATAACACGGATATTTATGGTTTTTCCGCCACTTTAGCGCGCGACGGGGTTACACTTTCTGAAAAAAAAGTGCTGCTGCTGGGTTATGGCGGTGCAGCGGCAGTCATGGGTTATCACTGCGCAAACGCAGGTGCTCAGGTGCTCATAACCGGCCGCAATGCAGGCAAAGCACAGGCGCTCGCCCGGGAGTTGCAAGCGGCGCTGCCGGATGCTGCCATCGAGGCCGTGCCCAAGCATCATATACCGAGCGACACTCAAATCGTCATCAACGGAACACCGCTCGGTATGTTTCCGAACGAGGACGAATGCCCGCTGCGCTTTCTCCCCCGGCATACGGAGTACGTATTCGATGCCATCTATAACCCACCCATGACCTCAACCATTCGCTTGGCGCGCGGCCGACGCATCAAGACGCGTGACGGCCTTTCCATGCTGGTTTTGCAGGCTGCTCAGGCGCAGACAATCTGGACGGGCCGCACCTTCACGACACAGTCGTGTGACAGCATCCTCAAGCGGCTGTACGCGCAAATGGCGGTCAAGCGGCTGCATGACAAGTACGGCAAAGGGAATCTCGTGCTCTGCGGTTTCATGGGCTGCGGCAAAACCACGGCGGGCCGTAAAATCGCACGACTGACCGGCTTGCAGTTTGTTGATGCAGACCACTATTTGGAGGAATGCGAGCAGCGCACCATCCCGGATATTTTCGCACAGGACGGCGAAGAGGCGTTTCGCGATTTGGAAAGCAAGTACATCGCACAGCTTGCGCAGCGGAACGGCGCGGTAATCTCACTTGGCGGCGGCGCGGTGCTGCGCGCGGAAAATGTCGCTGCGCTCAAGCAAAACGGATTGCTCATTCATCTGGATACACCGTTTCACCGCATCGTCAAGAACCTGTCCTATTCCTCACATCGTCCGCTGCTTGATCAGGGCGATAAAATGGCACAAACACGCAAATTATATAACGCACGCAAATGTATATATCTCCGTGTCGCGGATCTGTCCGTGCGCACCGCTCGGTTGTCCGAGCTGATTGACCGCGTCATCCGGAGCATCTAACGCAGGTCGCGCTTGCGGCGTAAAACCCGCAAGCGTTTGACTTTCTGTGATATTTAAGAGGGTATTTTCTATTATGTCTTTTCTCAATCGCAAATTTCTTCGATTCACTGCAGGCTTTGTCACCGCGACCACCCTGCTATCGAGCGGCGCGCTCGCGGCGCTGGACTCCGCATTCTCCTACTCGTACCAGATCGCGGACAGCGCGACCTATACGCGCATAGAGGGAAAAAATGAAAGTGGACTTCAAAAAGCAAATTACATTGAATACAAACCGGGCGGCTCGGTTTCACCGATGGCGGTCTATGCCGGCGACACAATTTACGGCAGCAAGGCAACCATCACAAATGCCGCAAATTACTTAAAGCAAAAAGGGTACACCCCCATCGGCGGCACCAATGCAGACTTTTTCGTGATGGGCTCCGGTGTGCCGATCGGTATGGTCATCAACGATGGTACGCTCGTCAGCTCGGATGCGTGGCAGTACGCCGTCGGCTTCATGGCGGACGGCTCTGCAATCATCGGACAGCCGAGTTCTTCGATGAAGATTGACGGACCGAGCGGCGCTGTGTGGATCAGCTACTTCAACAAAACGCGCTCTACCGCAGGGATTTACCTGCTCGACAGCAATTATGATGACGAGACGCACATCTCGACCAGCGGGAAGAGCATCATTCTCGAACGTGTTGACGACACCCCCGTCAAGGTCGGCGGTCAGGTCAAGCTCAAGGTGATCGCGAAGGGTGCGGGCAACGGCTCGACCACGATCACGCGCAATCAGATGGTTCTGACGATGGACGATGCGGTGCAGGCAACCTGGATTGACTACCCCATCGGAGAGGAAGTCACGCTGACCGTTTCCTCCCCCGACTCTCGCTGGAACAATGTCGCCTACGCGGTGGGCGGCAAGAATCTCGTTAAAAACGGCGTCACTTCTACAACGGGCATCGACGGCGGTTCCTCCGTGCGCGCACGCACTGCGGTCGGCATCAAGGACGACGGCACAGTCGTGCTCTACGAAATTGACGGCAACCAATCCTCCTACAGCGCCGGTATGACGGCAGCGCAGCTCGGCAGCGAGCTAAAGAGCCTGGGCTGCAACAACGTGCTCTGCCTGGACGGCGGCGGCTCCTCCGCGATGACGGTGCGCATTCCGGGCGAAGCCGATGCCAAGCTCATTTCCAGCCCGTCAGACGGCGCGCAGCGCTCCACCGCCAACTTCCTGTTTCTTGTCAACAAGGCGACGCCGGACGGTATCGTGCGTCATGTACACTTCCGTCCGAGTCACTACTATATTCTCCCCGGTGCATCCACCTACTTTGCCGCATGGGGGTCGGATAGCACCTATGCCCCGGCGAAGCTGCCGGACGACATGACGTATGCCGCGTCCGCAGGTACGATTGATGCGTCCGGTCAGATTTTTACCGCACCGGATACCTCCGGCGTTGTCACCCTATCGGGTACTTCTGCGGACGGTACGGTCTCAGGCAGCCACAAGCTGAGCGTCACGACCGCAGTCGACAGCATCAAGCTGCAAAGCGGCGGTCAGTCGGTTTCGTCCGTTTCGCTGCGCGGCGGTCAATCGATCAATATCGACGCGCTTGTTTATCACCAGCAAACACCAATGGCCGCGCGTGACGAGCTGCTCAGCTGGAGCGTCAGCGGCGACATCGGCACGGTTGACGGCAGCGGCGTGTTTGTTGCCAACGAAAAACCCGCGACCGGCAAGCTGACCTGTTCCTACGGCGCTGTCTCGTCCAGTCTCACGATTAACGTCGGCCTGTCCGATCCGCCGGCCTTAACGACGGTGCAGGATTTTGAATCCGCACAGCCGTTTGAAAGCGAGACCTTCGAGCTCACACGTGTAACGGACTATAATGCGATTGCCCGCGGCAAGGGTGCCCTCAGCGTTGCCTTGCCCGCGCAGACAACCGGAGAGCTTCTCGCAGGCCGCACGCTGACCGACGGCATGGGCTATCTGTCGCTCTATGCCAAGGGTACGGTGGCAGATGTCACGATCTCCGCGCTGTTTGAAAATGATGCGGGTGACACGATTGTGACACCGCTATCCGGAAGCATGAGCACGGAAAGCTTTACACAGCTCACCTGCCCCCTGCCCCAGGATGCGACCGCATTGACCGGCTTTCTCGTTAAGAGCACAGATGCGGGCACGCTGTATCTCGATCACATTCTCCTGAGTAAGGAAGCTGTAAGCAACACCGATGCACCTGCGATTACCCTGACGCAAGCGCCCACGCAGGTATCTGCCGGTGCGACCGCTACGATTACCGCACGCATCGCTATGAATAACGGGCGGTATGTCTTGCGCCCTGAGAACGTGACAGCGACGGTGGACGGCATCAAGTCCTCCGCGGTTTACAGCACCTCCAGCGGAACGATTTCCGTTGTGACGGGCGCGCTCGGCCAGGGACTGCACCAGATTTCGATCGAAGCGATCGATGATGCGGGCAATCGCGCACGGAAAACAGTCTCTGTTACCGCAGGCGAAGCCGCCTCCTCCACGTTTGCGGACACAGCGACCCATTGGGCAAACGGCTACATCAATTTTGCCGCAAACAAGGGACTGCTGAAGGGCGAAACCGCAAACGACGTGACGAACTTCAACCCCGCTCGCAATCTGCGCCGCAGTGAGTTTGCGGTGATTATGGCACGTTATCTGGATTTGAACCCTCTTGAGGGTGAGACGCTCCCCTTTGCCGATGCTGCGTTGATTCCCGATTGGGCGGATAGCGCCGTGCAGGCATGCTATCAGGCCGGCATCATGGGCGGACAGCTCGATACTGCGAGCGGCAAGACTTACTTCAATCCGAATGCCAACATCACCCGCGCCGAGGTCATGACCGTCATGTCGCGTGTCCTGCCGCGCGGCTATGTCGCCGCCGCTGCTTCGTTCACGGATGAAGCCTCCATTCCGAGTTGGGCGGCTTTGCATGTGCGTTATACCGTCGCTGCCGGACTCATCTCCGGCTATGAAGACGGCAGCATCCGCGCCGGCGGCAATATCACCCGTGCAGAGATTGCAAAGGTTTTTAGCACCCTGTACTAAATCAAAGCGTCATGGCAAAAGGCCGGGCACCCATAGAGCGCTCGGCCTTTTGTCTTGCAGCAAATTATCGATGATGCCCTGCACTTTCGGCATGCGCTTTTTGCAACTTTCACAAATACGCTGTGCTTTTTCGCAGAAAATGTTTGACAAGCTGTAAATGCTGTGGTATCATGTTACCGTAATGTAACTTTTGAATGTAACTATTCTGTAATCATATACACCGAACTGTAACGAAACCAAAGGAGATGTCTTATGACAAACACAATCGAAAAAAGCGAAATGCTTTTGTATAAAGGCCGCCCTCTCATGCGCAAGGATAACATCATCTACTACGGCAGCATGAGCGACCGCTATATCATCATGATGCAGATTCTTGAGACCCAGATGGTCAAGGATCTTCCGGTCGCCACACGCGTTGCTGTACAGCTCCAGCAAACCTCTCCGAATGTACGTCCCAAAGACCGCATCGTAAAAAAGACTGAAAAGAACGGTCTGTGGAACGCGATGGACATCGCATCCATCTGGCTGGCTCGCGCACTTTCTGTAAAATGATTTTTAGACAGAACAACGATGGTTTAGAAAAAAATTTGACGAAACGTGGAGGAATGGTTCTCATGCACTCGCCGAAAAAAGTAATTCGTATCGTATGTACCGCTGCACTTGCAGCCTCTCTTACGAGCACCGGCGCCTTCGGTCTATATGCGGCGCAAACGACCGGGGCCAGCGTTAACCTTCGCACGACTGCAGGCGGCGCGGTTATGACCTGCCTGCCCCAGAACGCGAAGCTTGCAGTCATCGATAATTCCGGTGATTGGTACAAGGTTGCGGCATATGGCATGACAGGCTATGTCAGCGGTCAATACGTTCAGGGCATCCCTGATTGCGACTTCACGCTGGGCACCGCTACGGTCACCTGTGACACCACCGTAAACGTACGCTCCCTTCCGAGCACAGACGGCGATGTGCTGGCCAGCGTCTCCAACGGCGGCGTTGTCTGGGTGGTTGGCGTGGAAAAAGACTGGTATAAGGTCACCGTCGGCGACGTGACCGGTTACATGGCTGCCCCGTATGTGTACATAAATAGCCGTATGACGAACAGCACTTCGCGCGGCGATTCTTCCGAAGCCTCTGCTCTGCGTAGCAAAGTATTGAGTTTTGCCGCAAAATACCTAGGTACACCCTATGTCTATGGCGGCAGCTCTCCAAGCGGCTTTGACTGCTCCGGTTTTACCTCCTACGTCTATCGCAACACCGTGCGCTCAATCCCGCGCACAGCAACTTCCCAGCGCAATGCGTTGACCTCGGTCTCCATGTCTGAGCTGCAGCCCGCTGATCTCGTATTCTTTGGTTCCGGCGGAGCAATCAGCCATGTAGGTATTTATGTCGGGGATGGAAAGTTCATCCACTCCCCCCACACAGGTTCCTCTATCAAGTATGATACTCTGTGGAGCGGCAACTATAACCGCCGTTTTGTAAGCGGTGGACGCGTTATTTTTGATTGAATTTTCCGACGGACAGCACTTCGCTGTCCGTCGTTTTTATGTGCGTAGCTGAATTCCGCCGTCAAGCAGCTGTATCTGCGTATAAGAATCTGCCGCCTGATGCAGCATCTCGTTGACTGTTTCGTTGAGTATGCTCAGCCATTCCGGTGGAATATGGCCGACGGGCACTGCAACATCGCCAAGCTTTAGTTCGCTGGGTGTCAACCGAAGTGCTGCATCGTCGCACAGCGCCGTAAACTGTATCGATAAGGCGATTTTCTCAGGCATCCATAGCAGAACTGCATGCGGCACCCCCAGCTGCATCAGTACCTGTTTGCGCAGCATCCCCTTTGCAGTTATAATCCCTTCTTTTTGCAGCACAATATCTATTTCTTGAAGCGGCACTTCCGCAGGCAGCTTTTCCGAAAGATATTTGACAACGTCTTGCTCGGATAGATAAATCATGTCTTTCTTTTGCTCCTGAGACGAAATCTGTCCCTTATATGGTGTGTGCGCCGGCAACGGCTGATATAGCAGCATGCGCCCGATCAGCACAAGGCTGATCAGCACGCACACGCCCAGAATCAAAGTATATCCGAAGTTTTTTTCGTGATCCATAGGTCTCCCCCTCCCTCTTCCCTATTAGCTTATGCGGACGGGCTGTGATTTAGACCCATGTCAGGAACCTCTTGCAGATCAATGCATAATCTGTTAATGAAGTTATCCTTCAAATACTATATGGAGGTAGTATACATGGCTGAAAGAATCACCCCAGGCCCGGTCAGCGGAAATGCTTGTATTCGGGAGGCGGTTTGTGTTCATACGACGAAAGTCTATGACTCTTGCAAGAGTAAAGAGTGCATCCGCGATCTGCGCGTTTACCTCACTGCTGAATCTCAGGAATTTATTGATCGCGGTGCCGTTACGGTAAGACCGCGGCAGGCAGAGCTGCTTTGCGTGTGCATTGACGTGGAACAGGTACAGTTTAACCGCGGATTTTATTCCGTTGACGTTCGTTTCTTCTATCGCATCACGGTAGAGGCGAGCTGCCCCGTTGGCCGCCCGCAGATTATTGAAGGCCTTGCAGTCGCCGACAAGCGCGTCATTCTGTTCGGCAGCGAAGGCGGAGCACGTATTTTCTCCTCAAGCTATGTCAGCGGTCGTCCGGACATCCAGCTGCATCAGCGCAGCAACAAGCCCAAGGCGGTTGTCGAAGTTGTCGATCCCGTCATTTTAGACGCGAAAATCGTCGAATCTCGCTGCAAATGCGGCTGCTGCTGCGATCTCTCGGAAGTGCCGAACTGCATTTGCGATCTGTTTGGCGCGGACATTATTTTAGGCGATGATATGCGCCGTCTGTACGTCACGATCGGCCAGTTCTGCATCATCCGCCTCGAGCGCGATATTCAGCTCCTGATGCCTGCGTATGACATCTGCCTGCCGGAGCGCGATTGCTCCGCAAGCGGCGGCGGCGAACAACAGGATCCCTGCGATGTGTTTGATCAATTCAAATTCCCGATTGATGAGTTCTTCCCGCCCTGCCCAGACCAACGCCCCGGCGGCGGGTGCAACTGCGGATGTGATTTCCTTTGCGGATCTGCACCGGAACCTCGCGGCGCGGAGCAAGGTGCAGGCTGCTGCCGCAAGCCTCGCTAACGCAGCGTTCGCCTAACCCGGCACGATTGTTCCCCAAATCATAATATTCCAAAGGCAATTAAAATATATCGGCAGGCAGCGCAAATGCGCTGCCTGCCGATTGATTTTTATACAGTTTTTTCTGAATCCATCCATATTTTACGCTTCATCATCCCGAACCGAAGTTTTGACGCGCGTTTGCTCCTTGCCCTTTTCATAACACAGAACATGATTGTTACTCTCGATGTGATCAAGTCCAAAATACGCGCGGGTATCGTCTGTCAAATCTTTGCGGCGCAGAGAATGGTTCACCAGGCCGGATATCAGACTGTAAATAACCGCAAAAAGCGGCACGCCGACTACCATTCCGGTAAACCCGAAAAAACCACCGAATGTCAAAATTGCAAACATGACCCAAAAGCTCGAAAGGCCGGTCGAGTCGCCTAGGATTTTGGGTCCAAGGACATTGCCATCGAATTGCTGTAGCACCAAAATAAAAATGACAAACTTGAGGGCCGCAAGCGGATTGCTCAGCAAAATCAGCAGCGTACAGGGAATCGCGCCGATAAACGGCCCGAAAAACGGAATGATATTCGTCACACCGATGATAACGCTGATCAGCATCGGATATGGAAGTCGAAGCAGGGACATGCCAACGAAGCAAATAATGCCGATAATAAAGGAATCCAGCAGCTTTCCATTGATAAACCCGCCAAAGACGCGATGAACGAAACGCAGGTTATCAATCATGAGATTGCCGTGTGGCACACTAAAAATGCTATACGTCATCTTTTTGGACTGCGCCGCAAACAGTTCTTTGCTGTTGAGCACGTAAATACAAACAAACAAGCCGACCAGAATATCCTTGAAAAATGTAATGGTTTCCCACAGGCCATTCATGACAGAATTGAGTTGGTTGTTGATCTGTGGCAGCATATCCACCTTAATCCACTGCGTCAGTGTCGTGACGGCCTCCTCAGAAAAGTTTAAAACAAAATCCTCGATCTTAGGATTGTTCGCCAGCGTGGTTTCCAGCCAAAGCGTAATCTTTCGAAAACTTTCCGGCAGTGTATCCACCAAGCCGATCACGCTTGCAATAAGCTGCGGCAGAACCATCCAAATCAGACCCGTGATAATAAGCAGTAAAAACAGAATCGACGTCGCGGTCGAACACGCTTTGGCGACGCGCTTTGCTTTCAAAGGGCTTTTCATATGCCGACGAAAAAAAGGCTCAATGTGCCGAGCTGCAAAGTTAAACACCGGCAGCAGCAAATATGCCATGGCCAGACCATAGATAAAGGGCTTAAAGATAGCAGTCAGTCTCGCTAAAAAATGCCGCACAGATCCCATGCGAAAAAGGATAAAAAGTAAAATACCGCTGCAGGCGACTACCCCCAACACAGTCAGTCCCCAATAGAGATATTTCTTATATGCACCATTTTTCATAGCTGCCTCCACTTAACATCATTTCTATTAGTATATCACAGTTACACTGTATGAGAAAAGCCATATCTATCAAGTTCGCGGTGGTTTTCGAAAAAAGTGCAAATCTAAACCTCTAATGCGGTGCTCTAAGCTGCACGCACATCAGAGGTTTAGATCAAGTTAAATGGCCATGTTTAAATTGCTTCTCGGATGAGTTTTCCCATTTCGCTGGTGGACAGCGCGGTATCGTCCTTTGCGGCAATGTCCGCGGTGCGGTAACCGGCATTGAGAACCTTTTCGACCGCAGCTTCAATCGCTTCCGCTTCCTTTGGCAGGGAGAACGAATACCGCAGCATCATTGCGCACGACAGGATCGTTGCGATCGGATTCGCGATCCCCTTCCCCGCGATATCGGGCGCGGAGCCATGAATCGGCTCGTACATACCCTTGCCGCTTTCGTTCATAGACGCGGACGGCAGCATGCCAATCGAGCCGGTGATCATGGATGCTTCATCCGACAGAATATCTCCGAACAGGTTGCCCGTTACGATAACGTCAAACTGACCGGGATTGCGTATCAGCTGCATCGCGCAATTGTCGACATACATATCGGAATATTCGACCTCGGGGTACTCGGCCCGAATGCGATGCATGGTTTCTCTCCATACGCGGCTGGTTTCCAACACATTCGCCTTGTCAACCGAGCAAATCTTTTTGCGGCGCTTCATCGCCATCTCAAAAGCACGGCGGCCGATGCGTTCGACCTCTGCGACAGAATAGTTCATGTCGTCATAACCGGTTTCACCGCCCTCGGATTGACGGCGGCCGTGTTCGCCGAAATAGACGTCACCAATCAGCTCGCGGCAAACCAGAATGTCAAATCCGTCCCCGATAATCTCCTGCTTAATCGGGCAGGCATCGGACAATGCTTGATGCATCTGCGCCGGCCGCAGATTGACGAACAACCCCAGCGCGGCACGCAGGCCAAGCAGCGCCTTTTCCGGCCGCTTTTCGCTGGGCACCTCGTCCCATTTGGGGCCGCCGACGGCGCCGAGCAGTACGCTGTCTGCTGCCTTACAAATGTCGATGGTCTCCTGCGTTAACGGAATACCGTTTGCGTCAATCGAGCAGCCGCCCGCCAGTACTTCTTGAAAGGAAAAGGTATGTCCGAACTTTTGGCCGACAACCTCCAGGGTTTTCATCGCCTCCGTGACGATTTCTGGCCCGATACCGTCGCCCTTGACAACCGCAATGCTGTACTGCATGCTTATTCCCCTCTTTCCTTGATTGAATTGAGCAGACCGCCCGAACGGATGATATTCTGAATGAATGGCGGAAATGCCGCCGCCTGATAGGACTCGCCTTTGGTTACGTTCGTGATCACGCCGGTGTCAAAGTCAATCGTGACCTCATTTCCCGCATCGATGCCGTTTGCCGCAGCTTCGCATTCCAAAATCGGCAGACCGATATTGATGGCGTTGCGATAGAAAATGCGCGCAAACGAGCTTGCGATGACGCAGGATACGCCGTTTTCCTTGATGACAAGAGGCGCGTGCTCACGCGAAGAGCCGCAGCCGAAGTTGCGGGTCGCAACGATGATATCGCCTGTCTGCACCTTCTTCACAAATTCCGTGTCGATGTCCTCCATCGCGTGGGAGGACAATTCCCGCGTATCTGCAATATTCAGATAGCGCGCAGGAATGATGACGTCTGTATCGACGTTATCGCCATACTTAAAAACCTTACCTTGTGCTTTCATCACGCTGCTCTCCTTACTTCAGGTCGTCCGGCGCGCAGATATAGCCTGCAACAGCCGACGCGGCGGCAACCGCCGGACTTGCCAGATAAATTTCCGAGGTGATATGTCCCATACGCCCGACGAAATTGCGGTTGGTTGTCGCGACGGTTTTTTCTCCGTGGGCGAGGATGCCCATGTGGCCGCCAAGGCACGGGCCGCAGGTCGGTGTTGATAAAATCGCTCCTGCTTCCACAAAAATTTCCGCCAGTCCCTCGCGGATGCACTGGAGATAAACCGCCTGCGTTGCGGGAATCACGATCGTGCGCACCCACTGCGCGACGTGCCGGCCCTTGAGGATTTCCGCAGCGATGCGCATATCCTCGATGCGTCCGTTCGTGCAGGAGCCGATGACCGACTGCTGAATTTCAATGCGCTCCAGTTCGTCGATCGTCTTGGTGTTTTCCGGCAAATGCGGGCACGCAACCGTCGGGCGCAGCGCGGACAGATCGATTTCGTACGTTTTTTCATAGACGGCATCGTCATCTGCCGTGAACTCACGAACGGGACGCTGTACCCGTTCCTGCATGTAAGCGCGTGTACGGTCGTCAACCGGAAAAATGCCGTTTTTGGCGCCCGCTTCGATTGCCATGTTGCAGATTGTAAAGCGGTCGTCCATCGACAGCGATGCAACGCCCTCTCCGGTAAATTCCATCGACTGGTAGAGTGCACCGTCTACGCCGATCATGCCGATGATGTGCAAAATCACATCTTTCCCCGAAACATAGGGATTGAGCTTGCCCTTGAGCACAAAACGGATTGCGCTGGGCACCTTAAACCATGCCTTGCCGGTTGCCATGCCTGCCGCGAGATCGGTCGAGCCGACACCGGTTGAAAACGCGCCGAGCGCGCCGTAGGTGCAGGTGTGGCTGTCCGCGCCGATGATCAGTTCGCCCGCCGCCACCAGGCCTTTTTCAGGCAGCAGCGCGTGCTCGATACCCATTTCTCCGACATCGAAAAAATGAACGATGTCGTGCTTCTTGGCAAATTCGCGGCACTCCAGGCACTGCTCCGCGGATTTGATATCCTTATTGGGTGTAAAGTGATCCATTACAAGTGCGATATGCTCCCGGTTCCACACCTTCGTAAAACCGGCCTTCTCCATCTCGCGAATCGCAACCGGACCTGTGATGTCATTGGCGAGCGTCAGGTCGATATGCGCCTCGATGAGCTGCCCTGTTGTAACCTCGTCCAAATCCGCGTGTGCGGCGAGGATCTTTTGCGTCATTGTCATTGCCATGATTGTCTATCCCCCGTTTTAGTCGTTGAAATACCGGTTAATGCCATTGATATAGGATTTGATGGATGCCTCTATGATGTCGGTCGATACGCCGCGTCCGGTCACAAACTCCTTGCTGCCGTTGATGGTCAGCTTCACGACCGCTTCGCACTGCGCGTCCTCGCCTTCGGTCAGAGCCTTCAGTGAATAATCCTCGAGCACGATGTCGTGTGCGACGATTTTGTTGATGGCACGATATGCCGCATTGATCGGACCGGCATCCGCCGCGACGCGCTCGAACACTTCATCGCCCTTTTGCAGCGCGATCACCGCGGTCGATGTGATGGTATTGCCGCTGTTGATGACAAAATTCTTGAGGATATAGCGCTCTGCGCCGGATACGGGCGCGACGCCGATGAGTGCTTCGAGATCGCGATCCTTGATGGTTTTTTTCTTGTCCGCCAGTGCCTTGAACTTGTCAAACACCTTGTCGAGCTTCGCCTGATCCAGCGTGTAGCCCAAATCCTTCAGGCGCTCTTCAAAGGCATGACGGCCGGAGTGCTTGCCGAGCACAATTTCGTTCTGCGGAATACCAACCGATTCGGGTGTCATGATTTCGTAGGTTTCTTTATTGGCGAGCACACCGTGCTGATGGATACCGGATTCGTGCGCAAACGCGTTCGCGCCGACGATGGGCTTGGTCGGTGCAACCGGCACGCCGGTGATGGTCTGAATCATACGGCTTGCGCGATAGATCTGCTTGGTTTTGATGTTGCAGCCCACCCCGAAATAGGGTTTGCGCGTATTGAGTGCCATAACGCACTCTTCCATCGATGCGTTGCCCGCGCGCTCACCGATGCCGTTGATGGTGCACTCGATCTGATTTGCGCCTGCTTGCACCGCGGCGAGCGAATTTGCAACCGCCATGCCCAGATCATTGTGGCAATGGCATGAAATCGTGCAGTTTTCGATGCCTGCGGTATGCTCACGCACATATTTGATGCGAGAGAAAATTTCCTCGGGAATCATATAGCCGACTGTATCCGGAATGTTGAGTGTTGTTGCGCCCGCCCGAATTGCGGTTTCAAGCGCACGGCACAGAAAGTCCAGGTCGGAGCGGCATGCATCCTCCGCAGAAAATTCAACATCCGGGCAATACTGCTTGGCATATGCCACATGGTGCGCGATGCTCTCGATGACCTCATCGGGTGTCATTTTCAGCTTATACTGCATGTGCAGCGGACTGGTCGCCAGAAAAACATGGATGCGCGCGGAATTTGCTTTGCGGATGGCATTCCATGCCGCATCGATGTCCTTTTCCACGCAGCGCGCGAGCGAGCAGATTGTCGAACCCTTTACGATGTCTGCAATCGCCGCAATCGCCGCCGCGTCACCGGGAGACGCGATCGCAAAGCCGGCTTCAATGATGTCTACGCCCATGATTTCGAGTTCCTTGGCAACTTCCAGTTTTTCACCGAGGTTCATGCTGCAGCCTGGAGACTGCTCGCCATCGCGCAGGGTTGTGTCAAAAATCTTTACGGTTCTTTCCATGTTTGTCCTCTCTTTCTTAAATGACAGGTTAATCTGGGGACAAAAAAGCTTCGCCCCTTAATAAAATTAAGAGACGAAGCTTGAATACTCCGCGGTACCACTCTCGTTGTCATATAGATATGACCACTCAGTGCACATCAAACAATGTGCCGCCCCGATAACGGTGGGCTTCCGGTACGGCCTACAGGAAAATCTTTCAGCCAACTGCTCCCGGGCGAGTTTCACCCCACTGCGCTATTGCCTCACACCAACCGGCAACTCTCTGTAAGCTACGCGCGATTACTTTACCCATTCATCACATTTATATTTAATATGCTCTCATCATACCCGCACTGCCTCTTAATGTCAAGCACTTTTTTATTTATCGTGTACTTGCCTGCTGCAAAATCGTATGCAGCTCCTCCGCGGTAAAGCCATAAACACGGTCACAGAACTGACAGGTGATCTCAGAGTGCTCCTGCTCCTCTGCAAGCTGCGTCAGCTCCTCACGTCCCATGCTGATGAGTGCGCGCGTCACCTTATCGCGGCTGCACGCGCAGCGGTATTCGACCGGCTCCGCTTCAAAGAACTCCACCTGAAAGCCATCCAACACAGCGTGAATCATGGCATACAAATCCATACCGCGCTCAAACATACCCGTCACCGAGCCTGCGGCGGCAATGTTTTGCTCCAAGCGTGTGATTTGCTCGTCCGTCACACCGGGCATGAGCTGCACCAGATAGCCGCCCGCCTGCTTGACGCTGCAATCGACATCAATCAGCACACCGAGCGCGCATGCAGAAGGAATCTGCTCGCTCTCGACAAAATAACGCGTGATATCCTCTGCGATTTCGCCGGTGACAAGCGCGACCGTGCCCGTGACCGGCTCCTTCATACCGATATCCTTGATAACCATCAGGTATCCGCGTCCGACCGCGCCGCCGACGTCGAGTTTGCCGTCTGCGCGCAGCGGAAGATCGACCGCAGGGTTTTGCAAATATCCGCGCACATTTCCTGCGGCATCGGAAACCGCAACAATCGCGCCCGCTTCGCCATTGCCCTTGACCTGTACGGTAATTGAGCCCTCCGGGTTTTTGAGCTGATTGCCCATCATGGAGGCGGCGGTCAGCGTGCGGCCGAGCGCGGCGGTCGCGAGCGGGGTCGTATGATGGATGCAGCGTGCGCGCTCCACCATATCGTGGGATTTGATTGCGGTGATCTGAATACCGGCATCCTTGGTGATCGCACGGATCAGCATATCGTTCATAGTGTTTCCTTTCCTTTTTGCGCGGTGAAAAACAGTCGATGCTCCTGCCCCGTAACAGGGTCAAAGCTCAATTCGGGGTATACCTTGCAAGCGATAAAGCCGGTGTCGTCCAACAAAATGAGCAGCTCTTCGAGCGTATAAATGCGCTCCTGATGGGTCTCTTGTGCACGCTCCCAGCGGTTTTTGCCGCGGTTTTCAAAAATATCGAATTCATAGGTACAGAGTGTGTCATCCACAAGGCATTGCCAGACACAGTAAACGTCCTCGTCCTCCCGCACATAGCTTTGACCCGCAATGTCGCGGAATTTTTTAGACGTGTTGATATCGAAAATAAAGATGCCGCCCGGCTCCAGTGCCTCATACACGCGCGCAAAGGCGGTGCGCAGCACGGCAGGATCGGTGATATAGTTGATGCTGTCAAGGCAGCACACGCAAGCGTCCACCGTCCCATAAAGCTCAAGCTCTTCCATGCGCTGGTGCAGCAGCAGCGGGCGCGGCGTTAAATCGACCGTACGCATCAGCGCCTGCGACAGCATTTCGGCAGATGCATCTACACCGATCATATCGTAGCCGCGCGCCGCGAGCAGCGCTGTAATCGTGCCTGTGCCGCACGCCAAATCGAGAATCAGCTTGGGCTCGACATTCTCTCGACGAAAGATTTCCTCAAAATAATCCGCCCATGCGTCATATCCCACATCATCTGTAAAGCGGTCATAGTAGGCGGACAAAACTTCATAACTATCCATTCTTTTTCTTCAGTTGCTCGAGCACCGTACGATATCCGTCTGTGCCATAGGTTAAACATTTGTTGACGCGGCTGATTGTTGCGGTGCTTGCCCCTGTCTCACGGACAATATCGCTATAGATTTGTCCCTGATCCAGCATTTTGGCAACCTGAAAACGCTGTTCCATCGCGTGCAGCTCGGTGATTGTGCATAAATCCTCAAAGAAATTGTAGCACTCATCAATGCTCCGCAGGGTTAAGATCGCCTCAAACAGCTCGTCCATATGTTGGTCTCGCAGCTTATCGTTCATGTTGGCGTCCTCCTTCATTCATATTGCTTCAATATTAGCATATTAGCGCATGAAAGTAAATGCCCGGCAAGAATTATTTTGTTCGTTTGCATAGATAAAGGTCGCCTGTTTTGCTTGTTTTTGCCGTCGTCTTCTGGTAAACTGTAAAATAGTCTGTCGAAAAGAGCAATTTTCTGGAAATGTCTTGCAATGTTCCTCCGGTTCGTTGCAGGCAGCTGTGTCCTACCATTTTTCGGCTTCATTTTGTTCCATAGGCGACGCAGATGGTTCGTCGTCTTTTCCCTTTTGATAGTAGATATTTCATCCATGTCCTATAAATCTCCACTGTTCTAATCGTCTTGTTCTGCTGTCATATGGTACAACTACCCACATATGGAGGCCTTAAATATGTTAGAAGCCATCGTCGGGCACAACATTAAAAGCCAGCGCATGCAGAAGCATTGGACAATCGAATATCTCGCAGGACAGTGTGGTCTGGATGCGGCGCACGTTGGTCGCATCGAACGCGGGCAGCACAACGCAACCTTGACCACGCTTTCTCGTATTGCACGGGCGCTGAACTGCCGTCTGTGCCAGCTATTTAACGATGATAGCTGTACGGATTTGAATGCAATCTCCCTATTTATGATGAATAATTTCTTCCATGTCACGCAGCAAACCGCGCTGTCTTGCTTCGATGAGCTCAGCATCGTTATTCGAAATAAATTGACTATTCAGGATATCGAGCAAGGCGCCTATGCCGCAAATGCGGAATTTTACGTCACGGAGGGAGAGTCTACCGTTCGGCGCAATCTCATCACATACGGCCTGACAGCCGTTTACCTGCAGAAATTCGGACACACCTATCTCTCATTTCCCGATATATCGTCATATCGGGAAACGGTTGCAGAACTGGTGGCGATACTGAATCGTTTTCGTCCGTCTTGTCTGCATATAGACGATGTTATTCTGGATTATATGCAAACCTTATAAGGCACTTGCGGTATCAATGACCCTATACTCTAAAAAACAGGTTTTTTGAGACGAATGCTGCAACATAGCCGTCCTCATTGCGTGTGATGCAGCAGGCCGTCGCAACACATGCGAGCGGAAGCTGTGCGCCGGGTGCAAAGGGGCAGGATAGCTGCAGCCCCGCAGATGTCTCCTGCGCTGCAACCGTGCCGGCTGCAATTATCTGATCAAATAGCGGACTCCCTGTCCAAAGCTGCGTCTGGTGACCGTTTGACGGCGGTGCGGTGCGCGTTGAAACCGTTTCGGCATGGTTCTCGCCCGCACGTCCATCGCGCGACAGGTAGTATTGCTGCGGAATTTCCGCACCGTAGCGGTGCAGGCTCTGCCTTGAAATTTTTTTTGGCACACGAGACGATGATGCACGGGCTCCATAACACCGATGAGCAGCGGTTCCGGTTCGGTTTTTGCATAGCAGCGAAGCAATTCCTCGCTGACGCACGCGCAATCCACCGAAAATGTGACGGCTTGCGGCATTTCCGTAACGGTTACTTCTCCAATTTTTTCTCCGCGCCACAGCACCGGAAATTCCATATCCCCCGCCCCCTATCGGTCAATCAAAAAGCGTATCCTTCTGTATAGAAAGATACGCTTTTTCTCTGTCGTTTATGCCTTAATCAGCACGAGGGCGCAGCACCGCAGCCGCATATCCACTGGGAAACTGCGGCTGGGTCTTGGTGTGATACACCGTGTCGATTGCAGCGTAACAGGTGGCCAGCATGCCCAAAAGCAGCAAAGCCCCTACCCACAAATTGAACTTGCCCTGTTTCACTGCGTTTTGTCCTCATCCCAGTCATTCGATTGTCGGCGGCTCCAATCCAAAGCTTACGGCCAGTGCCTCATCTACACGGCTCATGCACACCTCGTCCAGACAACCCATTTTCTCACGCAGCCTGCGTTTGTCCAGTGTTCGGATTTGCTCGGTCAACACAATGGAATCCTTTGTCAGACCAAAGCTGCGCGCGCCCAGTTCGATATGCGTTGGCATTTTTGCCTTGTTGACCTGAGAAGTGATCGCCGCCGCAATCACCGTAGGGCTATGGCGATTCCCGACATTATTCTGAACGATAAGTACGGGACGTACGCCGCCCTGCTCGCTGCCGACCACCGGGCTGAGGTCGGCGTAGTAGATGTCTCCTCGTTTCACATTGTTATCCACGATTTACACGCTCCGATGGAAAAGTATTTACAGGCACTTGCGTCCTGCAATATTATTTTTCCCACAAAGTCAGCAATTATAACCACGGCGGCAGGAAAATCCTACCTTTCCATCCTATGCTGAAGAGCGTGTCCGGTTTCAATCAATATAAATGCGCGGCACGCGGCTCGATACGGCGCACAGCACCTCGTATGTAATCGTCCGATCTGCGCGCGCGGCGGTTTCCGCCGTCACAATGTCGGTGCCGTATATAATGACTTCATCCCCGCGCGCAACAGCCAGATCATCCGGCAATTCCGCCATGCACATATCCATGCAGATGCGTCCGACGACCGGCACCTCCCGTCCGCCGATGAGGACGCTCGCGAGGCCGCTTCCCGCGCGCAGATATCCGTCCGCATAGCCGATGGACAGCACGGCAAGGCGTGTCTTGTGTGCTGTCCGGTAGATGCCACCGTAGCTGACGCGGCTATCCGCGTCGACCTCGTGCACCTGCACAACGCGCGCTTTGAGCGTCATGGCAGGTTTGAGATCCACGTTGTGCGGCATTGCAGGGTCGGGATAAAAGCCATATAGGATAATGCCCGCGCGTACCATATTCGTGTCGCTATCCGGATATTGCAGCACAGCGCCGCTGTTCGCGCAATGGCGCACAGCGAGATGCAGTCCGGCAGCCTCCAGGCCGTCACAAACCGCACGAAAGCGCGCGAACTGCTCCATCGTGTAGGCCTGCCCGCTTGCCTCGTCTGCGGCGGCAAAGTGCGTAAAAATACCGTCCGGCGTCAACCCAGGCAGGGCAGCACAGGTGATGATGTCCTGTATGGTCTGCTCCGGATGCGTTGACGGAAATCCCAGACGGGTCATGCCGGTGTCCAGCTTAAAGTGGACGGTGATGTTGTGGCCCTCCGCCTGTGCCGCCAAGGACAGCATTTGCGCGGTACCCAGATCGTATACCGCGGCCGTGATGCCGTAGCGGGCAACCAGCGGTGCGTCCGCCTCGTCGACGTAGCCCAGAATCAGAATCGGCAGCGTGATCCCCTGTTCGCGCAATTCAACCGCTTCCGGCACCGTAGCAACGCCGAAATAGGATGCGCCCGCGCGCTGTAAGCGGCGCGCGACCGGCACGCTGCCGTGCCCATATGCATTCGCCTTGATGACGCACAGCACATCCTTTTCGCCGACATGCCGCTTAATGTTGTGAAAATTTTGCTCGATGATATTGAGGTCGACCTCCGCCCAGGTGCGGTGGGTGCTTTTCTCCATGGTTTGTCACTCCGAACTTGTTGTGGTATCTTTCCAGTTTTCAAATGTGCAGGTCAAAACGAGCACATTATTCCAGTAGCATTCTGCGCGCTGCGGCACATCGCCGTTCATCCAAACCTGCCGCGTGATCGTTCCGTCATCGTCTTCACGCACATATTTCAGCACTTGAAAGACCGTGCCGTCTGCGCGCTCGGCCCAGGTTTCCATCGGGCTGCCGCCGCGCAGCTCCGCAAAGAGATAGGGAATCACGTCCGCCGGTGTCAGTCCGGCCTTTAGCGAACCGGGTGCATCAAGCTCCGTTCCCTCATATTGCAGGGTCAGCGCGGACGAATCCTCCCCTGCGATTGTCGCGGTGATGCCGGCAAGGGGTTCGGGCGCAGTCAGCGTAAGTGTGTCGCTGCCCTTCCTATTATACGCATAATCATATTGATACGCCAGTGTTGATTTTCCCAAATCCGAAACAACTGCAACATGAAAACTTGCCCCGGGTAGCTCGGCAAAACGCTTCTGCACCTGCGCGCTGCCCGCATTGGCACCTTTTCCTGCACCGCATGCACATAGCATAAACAGTGCGCCGCATAGCAGCGCTGCAAATCCGATCCTTTTCAGGGACTACCACTCCCTTGTATTATAGCGTCGCAATACCATCGGCAGCGCGTGCAGCAAATCGCTCGGTGTCATGCCATACTCCCCGATCGCATTTGCGCAGCGGTCTCCGGCCGCGCCATGCAGATACATACCCGCACACGCCGCATCCGCCGCCCCGAGCCCCTGCCCGCAAAGTGACAACAGCATGCCCGCGAGCACGTCGCCGCTGCCGCCCTTCGCCATGCCCGGATTGCCGGTCGTGTTGCGAAAGCATTTGCCGTCCGGCGTGCACACGATTGAGCGATGCCCCTTGAGCAGTATAATCGCGCCGGTTTCTTGTGAAAACGCGGCGGCATCTTCCGCACTTGCAGCGGATGAACCACGCAGCCGGCGAAACTCCCCCGCATGTGGAGTCAGGATGACGGATGCCGCGGTATTGCGCAGTACATCTATATGTCCGCCGAGCGCATTTATGCCGTCGGCATCTACAATCACCGGACAGTTCACCTGCCGCAGCACTTCCTCTACCGCCTCGCGCACCCCATCGGACCGCCCTAGTCCGCAGCCGATGAGCACCGCGTCCAGCTTGCGGCAATGCGCAAGCGCCTGCGTCGCGCCCTGTGCGGTCAGCCTGCCGTCCGCATCGCACGCGACCGGATAGACAATCGGCTCGTTGAGCTTGCCAGCCAAAATGGGATAGACCGCCTCCGGCGTGCACAGGGTGACAACGCCGCTGCCTGTGCGCACCGCCGCCTGCGCCGCAAAGTACGCCGCGCCCGTGTAGCCGCGGCTGCCGCAAAGGGCAAGAACGCGGCCGTAATCGTCCTTGTGACTGTCCGGCCTGCGTGCCGGAAGAGCGCGGTCGACAAAATCCTGTCTAATCTCCTGATACTTCATGTGCTTTGCCCCCATAAAATCGCGGTTGCTGTCGCATAGGTGCGGCAATGCGAAATACTCAGCGACCACTCCAAGCGCTCATATCCGCGCACTGTAACGCGGGGTGCACCCGCTTCGGTGTGCCCAACCGCAATGTCGCGCAGTGCGACCTGTGCCCCAAAGCCGGTACCGAGCGCCTTGGCTACTGCCTCCTTGGCACAGAAAATGCCCGCAGCGGTTTGCGCAGGCAAGGGCGCGTGCATAAAATAATCACGTTCTGCATCGGTGAACACGCGGCGCACAAAGACCTCGCGGTGCAAAAGTGAACCGATGCGTTCAATTTCCAGAATGTCGGTGCCGATTCCACGCATGCTGCCGCACGCCCCTTTCTAGAGCAGATCGTCGTCCGTCACGAAAAACTGATTTTCCATCTCTTCGCAGCGGCGGTCAAGCTCGGAGGTCGTGCCGAGCACACGGCGCACCGCGTCGTATTCCTCCCGCGCACGCGGGTTGTCCCGATCGGTGCGCACGGCGCGGATGAGCAGATTTTTGGGTGTATCCAGCGGAGAAATGTACTCCACGACCGAGACCTTGTACCCCTCCGCTTCGAGCTTGAGCGCACGCAGGCTGTCGGTCAGCACATCGTTAAAGCGCGCGCGGAACACACCGTGCTTGACGAGGGGCTCGAGCGACGGCAGCTCATATTGGCTGAGCAGCTCTTTATGACAACAAGGGACGCAGGCAATGTATTTTGCCCGCGCTTTGATTGCCGTACTGAGCGCAAGATCGGTCGCAATGTCGCACGCATGCCGCGAAATAACCGCGGTCACACGCTTCGGCGGCGTGTAGGTGCGCAGATCCGCCTGCAGGAACTGCATATTGTGATACCCCAGGCGCTGTGCCATTTTGCGGCTTTCATCCACGACATGCTCGTTAAAATCGATGCCGATGATACGGCAGCGACGGCCCAGCACTTCGCACAGATAATAATTCATCACAAAGCTCAGGTAGGACTTGCCGCAGGCGCAGTCAAGCAACACCAGCTCCTCGCTGTCGTCCTTTTCGAACATCGGCGCGACCAGCTCGACATAGTGGTCAATCTGATTGTATTTGCGAATCATATCGTTCTTGAGCTTGCCGGTTTCGGTCAGGATACCAATTTCCTGCAGCAATTTTGACGCCTTGTCCACGCGGATGAGGTACTGTCTGCTGCTGTCGAGCAGCGGATTTGCCGCAGCGGCGGCTTGCTCGGCCGTAGCCGGTGTTTCTGCCTGCTTCATGTGTACGCCGCGCGGTGTGCACGAAATCACGGTTTCCTTGCCGCGTTCCGCGTAGCGCAGTGTCGATTCTTCATAGATGCCTGCTTGCTCCGCAAAGAAATCCATGACCTGCTGCGCGTTTACCGTGCGGTCTGCGCCTTGAAATCGCAGCAGCCAGTCCTCCGCGCCGCCTCGCGTGACAGTCGCCTGAAACTGCTTGCTGCCTGCGCGGAATTTCATATTGAGCGCAACAAAATAGTCGCGGTTTTGTGTCATACGCGCGCGGATACCCGAGAGCAGCAGCGCAAGCTTTTTTTGTTCACCTATTTGCATATGCGGTTTCCCCTTTTGTCAAATCTCTATTCAGTATACCAACTTCGCGCAGAAATGAACAGAGCAATCAGATAATTGACAGAAAAAAACCGCGCGAATCACTGCTCGCGCGGTAAGGCCCTTATTTTTCCTTGGTGTACATCGTCTTGACCTGTACGCCGGGAATGCGCCCCAATTTTCCGGACAACGCGTTAACAGCATCGTTCGGTGCATCGATGATAATGCTGATAATGGACAGGCCGCGTTCGCGATACGGCACACCCAGTCGCCCCACGATGTATTGCCCGTATGCATGCAGCAGCTCGTTGACCTGCTGGCTTTGCTCCGGATTTTCTATGATGATGCCAATCAGTGCAATACGCTTTTCCATGGTGTCATTCCTCTTCGTGTTTTGATGAAAAAATCACGCCTTGCACCGTCAGCGGCTGCAAGGCGTGATAATAGATGCGGTGTCAGTCAGATGCGCAAAGCATCAATAATTCTCCGCCTTGATCTCGAAATATGCCTTCGGGTGCGAACATACCGGACATACCTCGGGGGCTTCCTGTCCGACATGGATATAGCCACAGTTGGTGCAATGCCAAATCTTGTCCCCGTCGCGCGAGAACACCAGACCGCCCTCTACATTTGCAAGCAGGTCGAGATAACGCTTCTCGTGCTCCTTCTCAATCTTAGCGACTTCGGAAAACAGGAAGGAAATATGATCAAAGCCCTCTTCGGCAGCTTCCTTCGCGAAGGTAGCATACATGTCCGTCCATTCGTAGTTCTCGCCGGCGGCAGCATCTGCAAGGTTTGCAGCGGTGTCACCAATGCCGTCATGCAGCAGCTTGAACCAGATTTTCGCGTGTTCCTTCTCGTTGTTTGCGGTTTCTTCAAACAGGTTCGCAATCTGGACATAGCCGTCCTTTTTCGCCTTGCTTGCATAATAGGTATACTTGTTGCGTGCCTGAGATTCACCTGCAAATGCAGTCAGCAGGTTCGCCTCCGTCTTTGTGCCCTTTAGGTTTGCCATAATAATTGCTCCTCTCATTTTGAACTCAAAACAGGAATGATTACTGATGATAGTATACAGTAGAAAAAGCTCACTGTCAAGTATTCTTTCCCATTGTTGCTCGATTTATTTATATTTCCAGCAAACAACCGCAATATGGTGGCAAAATCACGTTGTTTTCGCGCGGTGCAATGGATAGTGCGGCATTTCCGCCATAAGCGGCATCATCGCTTGACAGCAGAATATGCCATTTGCCCGCCGGCAAGGAAATACGCTGCGTGTGCGCGCTAAAATTCAGTGCAATCAGCAGGTGCTGACCTTGGAGGTCGTTGCGCTCATACACAAAAACACCACGCTCGGCTCGCTTCCAGCAAAAGCCCTCCGGATGCAAATCTGTCGCAAATAATGCGGCGCGTGTGACATAAAGATGATTGAGCGTGGAAAAATACTGCTGAAACGCAGCATGCTCCCGCTGCTGCAAAAGCGCCCAATCCAGCGCGGCATCCTCGTTCCACTCGTGCGTAGTTGCAATGTCGTTGCCCATAAAGTTGAGTTTTTTGCCCGGATGTGTGAAGAAATACAGAAACAGCGTGCGCAGTTGCGCAAACTGCTGCGCACGCGAGCCGGGCATTTTCTCGAGCAGCGTACGCTTGCAGTGCACGACCTCATCGTGTGAAAAAGGTAGGATATACTTTTCCTGATAAAAATATTCAGTAGAAGCGGAAATATACGCGCCCTCGCGGTGGTTGCCGCCAAGATATTGAAACGTATCGTTCATGAATCCGAGATCCCATTTATAGTCAAACCCCAATCCGCCATATGGTACGGGCGCTGTCACCTTGGGGTAGACCGAGGAATCCTCCGCGATGAGCATCACCTCCGGCCATGCCTGCGAAAGTGCGTAATTGGCATTTTTCAGAAACCATATGCCCGCGTCGTTGACACCGCGTGCCGGATCACCGCCATGATAAATCAGTCGGGAGACCGCATCGAATCGGATGCCGTCCATATGGTATCGGCGAATCCAAAAATCCAGCGCGGATTTCATGAAGCTCAGCACATGGGGCTTTGTGTAGTCAAAAAGCAGCGTGCCCCACTCGGTGTATCGCGTGCTTTCATCCGCGCTTTCGTAAAGCGTGCTGCCGTCAAAGGTTTGCAGCGCGTGGATATTCGTCACAAAGTGCAGCGGGACAAAATCCAGGATGACGCCAATGCCCGCCACATGGCAGCGGTCCACAAATGCCATAAGCTCATCCGGCGTGCCAAATCGGCTGGTGGCGGCAAAATAGCCGCTTGTCTGATACCCCCACGAGCCGTCAAACGGATGCTCGGTCAGCGGCATACATTCGATGTGCGTGTATCCCATCTCCAGAATGTAAGGGATCAGCGCATCCGCCAGCTCTCCATATTGGTAAAACGATCCGTCTGCATGCCGCTTCCACGAGCCGGCATGCAGCTCATAAATGCTCATCGGCCGATTGAAATTTTTGGTGCGGCGATGCAGATATTCCGCATCCTGCCACTCGTAATGCGCAACATCCCAAACAGCTGACGCGGTGCTCGGCCGTTCCTCCGCGTAAAACGCAAATGGATCAGCGCGATCGAAAACGCCGTCTGCGGTGTGAACGCGATATTTATAGAGCATGCCTTGCGTAATCTCGCGCGCGAAAATGCTCCAGACCCCGTTCGCTTCGCGCTGCATGCGCCAACCGGTCCAGTTGTTGCAGTCGCCAATCAGCTCCACGCATTGCGCATGCGGGGCATAGACGGTGAATCGTACGCCGGATTCCCCGTTTTCGTGCGCAAAATGCGCGCCGAACACAGTATATCCGTCGCAAGATGCCCCCTGCAAATACGCATCAAAACGTTCTTTCATAGGCTCGTCCTCCTCTCCCAAGTAGTATATCGCGAATCCGTCGCGCGACACATATTTTTTTCGTCCTCGTGTATAGGCGGCTTTGTCCGTGACATACTAAGTCTGCAATCACAAAGGAGGTTATGAACTATGGATAAGGCAAACAAAAGTATTCGCTGCACTGTTTCGCAGTGCACCAACCACTGCGCAGCCGAGGACTATTGCTCGCTCAACTGCATCACGATCGGTACGCACGAACAGAATCCGACGATGGACCAGTGTACCGACTGCCAGTCCTTCCGCTGCAAGTAAGCACATCCCAAAAAGAGGAGAGCCGAAGATGCCTTCGGCTCTCCTCTTTTACATGCGATCGGCCGTTGCGATTATTCCGGCTCGCGGAAAAAAATGCGCCAGATCAGATAGACATAGGAGGCGACAAAGCCCGCCAAAATAAAATGCTTAAATTTTCCGAAAAAGCGCGAAAACCGCGCGCCCAGCCACATACCAAGACTGAGCAGACACAGCTTGAATACCGCAAAATCAAACAGGCTGAAGCCGCGCGCCTGCTCGGCGGAATGGCCAATGACTGCTTGAGCGCGATCCTTGATGCCGTAAGCACAATCGATGAGATCCTCACGGTCGATGCTGCGGATGTAATCCAGATGCTCTTTATAATTTTTCATGGGGAACACTCCTTTGTACATTTTCTTCATAATGAGGCGATGGGACAGCCGGCGGCCGGCGGCGAGCCGTGCCGCGCGTTGACCGCGACTTCTGCCGGGTGATTTCCTGTGCTGTGCTACAGGAAACGCTGCCTTGCGGCGAAATGGAGCCCAATCGCATGCTGATTTGATCCGCCAGCGCATCCGCATCCGTGCATCCCCGCGCATGCAGCGCCGCTTGCAAAATCATGCCGCTGGCAAGCGCGTCCGAACCGGCTTCGTGGTGGTTGAGCGCAATGCCGAGTGCCGCGGAGACCGTATCCAGTTTGTGATTTTCCATGTCCGGCCAGATTTTTTGCGAAACCTTGACCGTACAGATATAGCGGCAGTGCGGCAGCGGCAAGCCGTAATGCGCCAGGGTTTTGCAAAGCACGGCGGTGTCAAACATCGCGTTGTGGCACACCAGCACGCTGCCCTCGATATCGCTGCGCAGCAGCGGCCACAGCGCGTCAAAGGTGGGGGCTTCGCTCACCATGGAGCGGCGGATGCCGTGCACCTTGGTGTTGTACCAATGAAAGACACCGTATTCTTTGGGCGGTCGAATCAGATACGCGTTGGAACGCAGCAGAACACCATCTTCAAAGACTGAGATGCCGATCGAGCATGCGCTGATGGGAGATGCGTTGGCGGTTTCAAAATCCATTGCGACGTATTTCATCGAACACCTTCCGTTCCCTGCGTGCGTTCTTTCAGCGTACAGAAAAAGTGATACAGCGGCGCAAGCGCACACAGGTCAGACAGCATGCCGTCCACAAAACGATTATCCCACAGCGGGGTATGGTCGGCAAACGCGCAGCTCACGCCCAGGTTTTTGCGGTTTAGCCACGGCTGATATGCCGCAGGCGCGGCCGGATATTTGGGGCGTTTATATTCCTCGCCATAGAGCGAAAATTGCGGTCTGCCCTCGACCGCGCGGAAGGCCTCTGAAAAGAGTTTGTCCTCTGCCAGCATCATTTCACGCGCCAGGCGCATTTCCGCTGCAGGCGCATGATAGTAGCCGCAGCCATATCCCCAAAATTCGGGTGTAATTTCAAAATAAAAGCACGGCCGCTCGGCAAATTCGCCTTTTTTTCGTCCAAACGTAATCCACGCATGGTCGCGATAGAGTGATTTGTCGTGCGTATAGCGCGTATCGCGTCGCACGCGGGAAAGCATGCGCTGCGGGTGGATGACAAGAGACGGATCGATTTCGCACATTGCAGGCGCCATGCGCTCGATCAGTGCATAAAATGGCTCCTGCACCAGCGCGCGAATGCGCGGCTTGCAGGATTCGTAAAATTCTTTGCTGTTCATCAAACGATTTTCAATCAAAAGATCCAGCCCCTCGGGCCGGAAACCTGAAAATTCCATCGGGATGCTCCTAACATATAAGCTATTTCTATTCTATCCTGATTTGCCGACAAACGCAATAGGTTTTCTCATTGAAAAGCTATGCACGGGTCGCCGGGTAGTGTATAATACTGTTATTCGTTAACCGTTTGGAGGGAAAATTATGAAGCAAGATGATAAAATTTTAGCCCTGCTTGATCAGGATGCACGTCTGACGCCCGCACAGCTTTCCAGTATGCTCGAGCTGCCCGAGGACGAGGTGCGCGATCGTATTTCCGCCCTCGAGAAAAACCATACGATCATTGGCTATAAAACGCTCATCGACTGGGAGCGAACCGACAAGGAGTTTGTCACCGCACTCATCGAGGTTAAAATCACGCCTCAAAAGGGTATGGGTTTTGACGAAATTGCGCGGCAGATCTATCGTCAGCCACAGGTTGAAAGCGTCTACCTGATGTCGGGCGGTTTCGATCTGACGGTCATCATTTCCGGCAAGTCCATGAAAGAGGTTGCGCGTTTTGTCTCCGAGCAGCTCGCGCCCATGGAAAATGTTCTGTCCACCGGCACGCACTTTGTCCTCAAAAAATACAAGGAACAGGGTGTGGAATTCGGCCCGTCTGCGCGGGACGAAAGAGAGGTATCCATGGCATGGTAGACTATGACCAGCTGTTGTCCGAGCGGGTCAAGGTTGTAAAACCCTCGGGCATTCGAAAATTCTTTGACATTGTCGCCACGATGGATGATGCAATCTCCCTCGGGGTGGGCGAGCCGGACTTTGAAACCCCGTGGCAGGTGCGGCGCGCCGGCATCGTCTCCCTGGAAAAAGGGCGCACCTTCTATACGTCCAACTGGGGTCTTGCCGAACTTCGTCAGGAGATTGCAACCCTATACCGCCGCAAATTCCATCTGGACTACGACCCTGCCAGCGAAGTGCTTGTAACCGTCGGCGGATCGGAAGCAATCGACAACGCGCTGCGCGCCTTTGTCTCTTTCGGGGATGAGGTGCTAATTGTCGAGCCGTCCTTCGTCTGCTATACCCCGCTGACCATCATGGCGGGCGGCACACCCGTATCGCTGCCAACCGTCGCGCAGGATTGTTTCAAGCTGACCGCCGAACGCTTGCGTGCCGCAATCACACCGAAAACCAAGATGCTGGTGCTCCCCTTCCCGAATAACCCGACCGGTGCAATTATGACGCGCGACGAGCTGGAAGCAATCGCCGAGGTGCTGCGTGACACAAACATTCTGGTGCTTTCGGACGAGATCTACTGCGACCTTACTTATCGCGGAGAGCACGTCTGCTTCGCTGAGCTGCCCGGCATGCGCGAGCGCACAATTGTGGTCGGTGGATTTTCCAAGTCCTATGCCATGACCGGCTGGCGCCTCGGCTGGGCGGTCGGTCCCAAGGAGCTCATCGCGCCAATCTGCAAAATTCATCAGTTTGGCATCATGTCCGCGCCGACAACCGCACAGTTTGCAGGTATCGAAGCGCTGCGCACCGGCGACGACGATATTCTGCACATGCGCGGACAATATGACATCCGCCGTCGATTCCTTTTGGGCGAGCTGCGCGGCATGGGGCTTGAATGCTTTGAGCCGGAGGGCGCATTTTATATGTTCCCCTCCATCCGAAGCACTGGCCTAAGTGCGGAAGAATTCTGTGAGCGGCTTCTGCTGGAGCAAAAGGTCGCCGTCGTGCCCGGCTCCGCCTTTGGCGAGAGCGGCGAAGGTCATATTCGCATTTCATACTCTTATTCTATGAATCATCTACGCGAGGCAACCACGCGCATGAAGACGTTTTTGCAAGGACTTCGTTCCGGCAGCTAAACCGGGCAAAAGGCTTGTTCTTTTGTGCCGATCGGTGCAAAATATCGCTGAAGGCCGCACATACCACATGAATGTGGTGTGTGCGGCCTTCAGACTTGGGGCAGGCAGGACGGTTTTGACCTACTCGTCTGTCAGGGCAATTGTGGTGGGCAGCATACTTTCAAACAGCCCACGCGCTTGCAAAGCCGATTGCGTGGATTCTCAAAATGCACTGTACATATTGCGAAAAAATCGGGTTGCCGAATGTCTTTTCGGCAACCCGTCCATTAGTTTTCTGTTTCGCCCGCTTCTGTAAACAGGCGCAGTGCCTGCTTACAGTTTTCGATACACACCTGCGGCGGCGCGCCGCCAAATTCACCGTCAAGCGTCCAAGGCATATCCTGCGTATTTTCGAAACGGATACACGCGGTCTTGAAGTGACAAATTTGGTCAGAACTCATATCCTGCGCAAGAAGCACATTGATGATGCCTTGCAACTGCATCGGATTCTCGGGCTGCCGGACAAGCAGCACTTCGAACAGGCCGTCGTCCATCTCAACATCCGCGCCGGGCATTTCCACGATGCCACCGATTGTCCGGGCATTTGTCACCATCCCGTAGATAAAATCACCTTCGTGCTGCACCTCGGCGCTATCAATTTTGAGGTGATAGGCCTTAATGTTCGGCAGCGCCTTGATGCCCTCGAGCACATATGCCGCATGCCCCAAAAGATTTTTTTTGGGTTGCGATGTGCTGTAAGAAACGCCGGTAAACGCTCCGAAAGCGGCGATATAAGTGAAAAAACGGTCGTTAAATCGTCCTACATCGATATTAGATGTATGATCCCCTGCCGCAATGCGTGTTGCGTCCTCGGGATATTTCGGGATGCCCAGACTATTTGCAAAGTCATTCGTTGTTCCCGCGGGAATATAGCCAAGCGGCGGCCGGCGCGGAAGCGACATCAGGCCGTTCACGACTTCGTCCAATGTGCCGTCCCCGCCTGCACATAAGACGCGGTCGTATTCCGACCCGTGTTCGCGGACAATACGCTCCGCATCCTGCGGGCCTTGTGTCAGGCGCACCGTGGGTTCAAGGCCGGCTGCACACAGGATCTCCAGGCAATCGAATAGATCTTCGCGCATAATTTGCTGTCCCGAACGCGGGTTGATAACAAACAGGATTTTCTTCATATCACCACCCCTTTCCTATCATACCGTACCGTAATGGCTTGTGTGTTTGATGTGTGAATTGAAAGATTTTATGAAAGCAGGCTCCACACCGCATTTGCATAAGCGCCCGGATCGTCGATCTGCATGCCCTCGATCAGCAGCGCCTGATCGTAAAGGATTGCCGCGTACGTTGCAATCTTGTCGGTGTCTCCGGCTTCCGCGAAGGTCTTGAGCTTAGTGAAAATTGCGTGCTCCGGATTGAGCTCCAGTACACGCTCGGCGTGCATCTGCATATCGCCGCCGTTTTGCGCGCGCAGCACCTTTTCCATTTCGAGCGACAGGCCGCCCTCGGTGGTCATGCAGCAGGCATGACTTTTGAGCTGACCGGTGAGCTGCACCTTTTTGACCTTGTCGCCCAGCGCATCCTTCACCGCCTTGAGGACCGGCTCGTTTTCTTCGCCGAGCTTGCGCAGCTGCTCCTTTTCTTCCTCGGTTTCAAGGTCGAGATCGCTCTCCGTGATGGACTTAAAGGTTTTCTCCTGATAGCTTGCCATCATTTTGACGCAAAATTCGTCGATATCATCGGTTAAGCACAGCACCTCATACCCCTTGTCACGCAGCTGCTCAAACCGCGGCAATGCCTCAATTTTGGTGACGCTTTCGCCGCAGGCATAATAAATATCGGTCTGGCCTTCCTTCATGCGGGACACATACTCCTCCAGGGTGACGAGCTTGCCCTCGGCAGACGAATGATACAGCAGCAAATCCATGAGCATATCCTTATGCGCACCGTAATTGACATAGGCACCATATTTGAGCTGACGGCCAAAGGCATTAAAGAAGGTCTCATACTTTTCGCGCTCGTTCTTTTGCAGGTGCAGCAGCTCGTTCTTGATTTTCTTCTCCAAGCTGCTTGCAATGGTTTTCAGATGGCGGTCATGCTGCAACAGTTCACGCGAAATATTGAGGGACAGATCCGCACTATCGACCAATCCGCGCACAAAGCTGAAGTGATCGGGCAGTAGATCCGCGCACTTATCCATGATGAGCACGCCGTTGGAATAAAGCTGAAGCCCCTTTTCGTAGTCCTTCGTGTAATAGTCAAATGGCGCATGCGCGGGGACAAAGAGCAGCGCATGATAGGTTGCCGCGCCCTCGGTGTTCGTGTGGATGTGCAGCATCGGCGCTTCATAATCCGAGAATTTTGACTGATAGAAGCGGTTGTAATCGTCGCTTGTCAGTTCCTTTTTGGACTTTTTCCACAGCGGAATCATGGAGTTCAGGGTGTCGAGCGTGGTATAATCCTCATACTCTGCGGGCTTTTCGTCCGTGCCCGTTCCCTCCTTTACGCGGCTGTGCGACATTTCCATGCGGATGGGATACCGGATGTAGTCGGAATATTTCTTGACGATGCTTTGCAAGCGGAACTGCTCGAGATATTCATCGTACTGCTCCGTATCGGTATTGTCCTTGAGGGTTAAAATAATATCGGTGCCGCGCTCCGCACGCTCGCCGTCGGAAATCGTGTAGCCGTCATCTCCGCTTGACACCCAGCACGCACTCGCGCCGTCCGCCGTACGGGTGACCACTTTGACATTCTTCGCCACCATGAACGCCGCATAAAAGCCGACGCCAAACTGGCCGATAATGTCAATGTCCTCGACGGCTTCACCCTCCTGCGACTTCATCTCCTGCTTGAACGCGAGAGAGCCGCTGCGCGCAATCGTACCCAGATTGCTCTCCAGCTCCTCCGCCGTCATGCCGCAGCCGCAGTCGGACAGGGTGAGCTGACGGTTTTCGCGATCGACGCTCAGCGTGATCGGCAGCTGCTCGCGCGTCAGTCCGGTATCGCCGCCGCGCATCGCATTGAAATAAAACTTATCCGTTGCATCCGATGCGTTGGAGATCAGCTCGCGCAGAAAAATCTCCTTGTGTGTGTAGATTGAGTTGATCATCAGATCAAGTAGTCGCTTGGATTCGGTTTTGAATTGCTTCTTTGCCATGAAAAACACCTCTTGATGATTATATGGTTGTTACAGCCTCCATCGCGGCGCATGCCGTCGGACAGCGCCACAATGATAAAAACATTTTGGCACTCTTGCACCGTGAGTGCTAACACTACTATACTAGACCTTTTTACACCAAAAATCAAGAGCGTCACACAAATTTAACAAATTCGCTTTACATCAGCACAGATAATATCGTGTGAAAATTTGCTTTTCTATTGCACGAACACAGGATATTCTGTATAATTGAGGATACATCAAGAACAGAAACTTCAAGGAGGTCATCTATCATGGGAAAGGCGCTCATTATCGGCGCCGGCGGTGTTGCCGGTGTTGCTATTCATAAATGCTGTCAGTATTCTGAGGTATTCGACGAAATCATGATTGCAAGCCGCACCAAGTCGAAGTGCGATGCATTCGCGCAGGCGCTTGCAGGCAAGACCCGCACGCGGATTCGCACCGCGAAGGTCGACGCCAACAATGTACAGGAGCTGATTGCGCTCATCGAGGAGTTTAAACCCGATGTCGTGCTCAACCTTGCACTCCCCTATCAGGATCTGACGATCATGGACGCATGCCTTGCGACCAAAACACACTACGTCGATACTGCAAACTACGAGCCGGAGGACACGGCAAAGTTTGAATATAGCTGGCAATGGGCATATCGCGAGCGCTTCAAGGAAGCGGGCATCTGCGCTGTGCTCGGCTCGGGCTTTGATCCGGGTGTCACGGGTGTTTTCTCCGCGTATGCGCTCAAGCACCATTTTGACGAGATCAACTATATCGACATCCTCGACTGCAACGGCGGCGACCACGGCTATCCGTTTGCAACCAATTTTAACCCGGAAATCAACATCCGTGAGGTCACCGCGAACGGCTCCTACTGGGAGGATGGCAACTGGGTTGAGACCGCACCGATGGAAATCAAGCGCTCCTATGACTTCAAGGGCGTGGGCCAGAAGGATATGTACCTGCTGCACCACGAGGAGCTGGAGTCGCTCGGCATCAATATTCCGGGCATCAAGCGCATCCGCTTCTTTATGACCTTCGGTCAAAGCTATCTCACCCATCTGCAATGCCTGCAAAACGTCGGCATGACCTCGATTGAGCCGATTGACTTTGAAGGCAAGCAGATTGTACCGCTGCAGTTCCTCAAGGCCGTGCTGCCCGATCCGGCAAGCCTCGGCCCGCGCACGGTCGGCAAGACCAACATCGGCTGCATCTTCCAGGGTAAAAAGGATGGCAAGGACAAGACCTACTATCTTTACAATATCTGCGATCATCAGGAGTGCTACCGCGAGGTCGGCTCGCAGGCAATCTCCTACACGACCGGTGTGCCCGCGATGATCGGCGCTTCGCTTGTGATGACCGGCAAGTGGTGCAAGCCCGGCGTGTACAACGTGGAGGAGTTCGATCCGGATCCGTTCATGGATCTGCTCAATCGCTTCGGCCTGCCGTGGGAAGAGGACTTCAGCCCCACGCTGGTTGACTGAGAAATGACCGATCAAGGGCCAGCCGTTTGGGCTGACCCTTGATTTTTCGTAATGGAAAGGATTTTTTCATGGACTTTTCAAACTTTCCCACACCGTGCTTTGTGATCGATGAAGCGCTGCTGCGGCACAATCTCGAGCTGCTGCGCGATGTCGCGGAGCGCTCGGGAGCAAAAATCTTACTTGCGCAAAAAGCGTTTTCCATGTTTTCGCTCTATCCTCTGATCGCGCAATATCTAAGCGGTACAGCCTCAAGCGGCCTGCATGAGGCAAAACTGGGGCACGCGTATTTCCCGGGCGAAACCCACGTTTTCTCCCCCGCGTACGCACCGCAGGAGTTCGACGAGCTGCTTGGCATTGCGGATCACATCATATTCAACTCGTTTTCGCAGTGGCAGAAATACGGTTCCCGCGCAAAAGCGGCGGGAAAATCGTGCGGTATCCGCATCAATCCGGAGTGCTCGACGCAGGAGAGCGAGCACGAGATTTACGACCCCTGCGCGCGCGGCTCTCGTCTGGGAACAACGCGCGAAAACTTCCGTCCGGAGCTGCTTCGCGGTGTGGACGGGCTGCATATGCACACGCTGTGCGAGCAAGGATTTGACGCGCTGGAGACCACCCTGCGCGCATTTGAACGTGATTTCGGCACCTATCTACATGATATGAAATGGCTCAATCTGGGCGGCGGACATCATATCACGCGTGCGGATTACGACCGTGAGGGGCTTATTGCCTGCGTGCGCCGTCTGCGTGAAACCTACGGTGTTGAGGTCTATCTTGAGCCGGGCGAAGCCGTTGTACTCAATGCCGGCTTTTTGGTTTCTTCCGTGCTTGACACCCTGCACAATCATCTGGATATCGCCATTCTCGATACCTCGGCGGCGTGTCACATGCCCGATGTCATCGAAATGCCGTACCGACCGCCGGTGCTCGGCGCTGCCGAGCCGCAAGTCAAGGCGCACACCTACCGTCTGGCCGGGCCGACCTGCCTCGCGGGCGATGTCATCGGAGATTATTCGTTCGACGCGCCGCTTGCGGAGGGTGACCGCGTCGTCTTCGGGGATATGGCGCTGTATACGATGGTCAAAACCAATACGTTTAACGGTATGAACCTGCCCGCGATCGCGATTTGGCACGAGGACGGTCGTGCGGAAATCGTTAAAACCTTCGGATATGAGGATTTCAAGAATCGCCTGTCATAAGTGAAGAAAAAGGACGCAGCGGCTTGATGCCTTCTGCGTCCTTTTTCTATCGGTCCTCAAAATCACGGTACATGAGGCTCGGCTGAATACCCTCGTTGTTTTGATATTTTCCGCTGCTATAGCGGTCATAATCGCCCAAAATGTCATGATAGTAAATTTGGCAAACCTCCGCGTTCGGATAAATGCGAATCGGCTGCACGCAAAAAATCTCCAGCGTCCAGTAGCCGCTAAATCCCACATCGCCAAACCCTGCGGTCACATGGATAAACAGCCCCAGCCGCCCTGTGGACGAGCGTCCCTCCAGCATCGGCACAAAACGGTCGGTTTTGGTGTATTCGTTGGTGCGTCCCAGATAGAGCCGGCGCGGCTGCAGCACAAGACCATGCTCCGGGATGATTAAATGCTCGGTTTCGTTGGGGATTTTCATATCGAGCACATCGTTCTTGTAAACGAGCAGCTCGTTTGCAAGGGACAGGTTGTAGCTATTCGGGTTGATTCGCTTTTCGTCATACGGCTCAATTATGATTTCCTTGCCGATATGCCGCTTGATTTCGCGTCCGGATAAGATCATGATGCGTCTCCCTTCGGGTTGATGGGCTTGCCCTCGATAAAGCGAACAAGCTCGGGGCTGAAATTGTCTTGATGATAAAGAAACAGAACCAAATCGGGCCTTCCTTCACGCAGCAAATCCGCAAAGCTCGCCTGCTCCTCGTAGTAACGTGGATCAATGATTTCAACCTCGGAAAACAGCGCGGTGAAATAATCGGTTGTCGGATCCTGGAAGGAGTCCTTGAGCAGCAGCACGCGCTGCTCAAGCCGCGCATGGGGGTTGACGACCCGATAGTATCCGAGGTTGTCCGTATATACATCGGAATACGTGACGGTGTCCTTGTCCTGCCCCGCCCCGATAATTTGCCGACGCGGCACCTGTTTTGTGTCGTCCACGCTGATGTAGTAGCGCACATCCTGCGTATTTTTCAGCACGCACACCGGAACCTGTGTCTCGCACGGCAGCGCATAGGAAAGCTGCCGGTTGAGATCGCCGTCATAGCGGCGGGTCAGGCTCTCCAGCGCGATGTCTTCGGTCACCGCCGCAGAATCGGGGTCCAGGATGCCGCGGCTCACAAGCTGTGCGCGGACATATTCCATCGCATCGAGCGCACCCACGGCATTCCAATGGAAATCGGTGGGAAAATACAGATTTTTGAGTTCTTCCGGCGTGTACTCCTGTTCAAAAAAGCGAACAAGGTCTATGAGCTGCAAATTATCCACGCCCTGCATGGCCTGCAGGGTCTCTGCGCGATTCTCCGCACCGATCCAGTTGCTGATATACTCGGGAGCAAGCCGATAGAGTGCGCCGGTTTTAAACGGCACCATAGCATATGCAAAGTGCGTCTCCGGATACGTCTGCGCCAGATGTGTCAGCGCGCCGGTATAGCGCGGCAGCTGCCAATCCACGCGCACATATTCCTGCGTCATGAGCCATTCATCGTCTGTGACATAGATGCCGCGCACACGGTTTTTCCCCATTGCAAGCTGCAGTCGGGAGTAGATGTTCAACAGCTCCTCGCGAAACGGAAACTGATCTACCACATAATCACCCAGCGCAGGAGCTAGGTACGACAGTGTCGGCTGATCCATATCGGGCAGCTGGCTCAGAATGCGGTTTTCAGTTTTGGTGACGGCCGCATCCGGCTGCAGTGCGCCGATGACCGGAACAGTGAATAAAACCGCCAAAAATCCGATCAGCAGCAGCCAGTTTGTGAGTTTTTTCATTGCATTGCCCTCAAAATCGGAAATAAATGAATGGATTATAGGTTGAGTTCGCCAGATGCAGTATGCACAGTGCAAGCGCGCCCAGTCCGCCGAGCACCTTAACCGGAAACTCGACCGCAGCGCCGCATCGCGCATACATGCGGCGATACAAACCGGCCATCAGTGGCGTGCTCGCCAGTACCGCAAGCCCGATGACAGGCATATAATCGTGCAGCATCAGCCGCGCGGTCGCGTCAATGGCGCCAGCAGGCGAAAATCCGCACATTGCACGCAAAAAACTCGCCGCACCGGACAGAGAGTCCGCGCGAAAGAACACCCATCCGACGGTCACCGCAAGCATGGCATAGCCGTGGCGAAGCACGCGCGGCAGCTTGCCCAGGGTAGCGCCGAATCGACGCTCAAACAGCAGCAATAGGCCGTAATAAAGACCCCAGAAGATAAATGTCCATGCCGCGCCATGCCAGATGCCTGTGAGCAGCCAAACAATCAGCAGGTTGCGTATCTGCCGCCCTGCGGTGCAACGGTTGCCGCCCAGCGGGATGTAGACATAGTCGCGAAACCATGTGGACAGCGACATATGCCACCGTCGCCAGAAATCCTTGACGCTTTGGCAAATATACGGATAATTGAAGTTTTCGAGAAACTCGAAGCCGAACATGCGACCCAAACCGATCGCCATATCCGAATACCCGCCAAAATCAAAATAGATTTGCAGCGTATAGCAGATTGCGCCGATCCATGCCGATGCAGTTGACAGATGCGCGGCAGGCAAGTGAAACAGCTCATCCGCCACCGAACCAAGCGCGTTGGCGAGCAGCACCTTCTTTGACAGTCCGACGAGAAACCGGCTGATCCCCGTGGCGAACTTGTCCACGGTATGCGTGCGGTACTCAATCTGATGCATGACCGTTGTATAGCGCACAATCGGCCCTGCCACAAGCTGCGGAAACGCGGCAATATACAGAGCGACGCGATCGATTCTGCGCTGCGGCGCGGCATCCTGCCGATAGACATCGATCACATAGCTCATTGCCTGAAATGTATAGAAAGAAATCCCCATCGGCAGCGCAATTGTCGGCACGGACAGCGGACGATGCAGTATAAGTTCCAAATTATCCACGGCAAAATTAGTGTATTTAAACACGCCAAGCAGCGCAAGATTGCACATGACCGACACAGCGAGCCAGGTTTTGCGTCCCCTGCTTTCAGGATTTGCAACAAGCAGTCCAAAGACGTAATTCATTGCAATGGAGGCAAGCATAAGCAGGATATAACGCGGTTCTCCCCACGCGTAAAACAGCAGACTAAATAGCAAAAACACTGTGTTTCGACAGATTTTTGGCAGCGTATAATATGCAACAAGCACAATCGGGAGAAAATAAAAAAGAAATAGAATGCTGCTGAATACCATAGGCCCTGTTCCCCATCCTCCGTATCTGCGTATCCGCAGCAGATCGGTTCAAAATAGTGTAATTATATCACAAGAATATGTTTTTTACAAGTTTTAATGGCATCTTTCTGCTATACGGCGCAGATATTGCTAGAGTCTGCCGTCTGCAAGCCTGCCACCTTGCGACGCAAAGTCCTCTCCTTGCACGCTCAAAGTACTTCGGATCTGCGCTCTTACGGTTCCGCACATCGTAAGCACAAAAAAAGAACCGATAATCAGCCTTTACAAGCTGTTTAACGGTTCTAAATTTGGAGCTGCTGACTGTCCTGGTATAGTAAAGTTGTAACACCGCTCTCTAAAGTAGTATAGTAGAAGA
>CAZOJP010000002.1:0-78982 GCA_964580155.1 uncultured Intestinibacillus sp.
AAGATAACACAGTGCGCACACAAAAGACACTATCCGGTTGGATGGTGTCTTTTTTTCTTATAATAGAATAGTTGAATTTTCGCTTTGTGCAACCATCATCATGCCGACTGAGATGAGCTTGTGATTTGTGTTTGCTGTCTGGCAGTGGCAACCTTATGCTGCGTTTAGACGCAAAGAAGCGTCTGCCTCGGGTGAGACAGACGCATATGCTGTTTATTCTTCCAACATTGCGGCACCGATCAGGCCTGCATCGTTCCCAAGCTGCGCGAGTGCCAGCTCGCTCTGCGCACAGTCTGCCGGCATCAAATCCGCCTGTACGCGCTCGTGTAGCGGCGCCAGCAGCTTTTCGCCGTATCCCGCGACACCTCCGCCGAGCACAACGCGCTGCGGCTGCAGGATTGTGACGATGTTGTTGATGCCGCATGCAAGATAGGCGACATAGCGGTCGAAGGCCGCCTTTGCCGCGGGATCGCCCTCGTCGTTTGCGTCGCATACCATCTTGGCGTTCAGCTTGCCGTCATTTTCCGCGATACGCTGCGTGAGCACGCTGTCGATGCCCTGCGCCATCTGCTCCCGCGCCATGCGAATCAGTGCGCTGGCGGAAGCGTAGCTCTCTAGACAGCCGCGGCGGCCGCAGTTGCACGGCACCCCGTCATACTCGACCACCATATGCCCGATTTCGCCCGCGATGTTGTTTTCTCCTGTGTAGAGCTTGCCGTCGAGGATGATGCCGCCGCCAACGCCCGTGCCCAGCGTCAGGATGACCATGCTGCGCACGCCGCGCCCTGCGCCGCTGGTATATTCACCGAGCGCAGCGCAGTTTGCGTCGTTGTCCAGATGCACCGGGCAGGTGAATTCCGGCCGAAAGGCATCGGCGAAACAAACGTGTGACATACCGAGGTTTGTACCGAAGGTCAGGGTACAGGTTTCTTTGACAAGAGAACCGGGAACGCCTATGCCGATTTGGCAGACGTCTCCGGGCTCGATTTCCTGCGCCAGACACACTTCGGTCGCGAGCTCGCGGCAGTCGCGCAGCAGCGCCGGTGCGTCCCCGCGCTTTGTGGGACGGCTTGCCTTGCGCAGCAGCGCGCCGTCATCCGTGCACAGTCCTACAACGGTGTTTGTGCCGCCAAGATCCACGCCAATTTTCATATCGTTCCTCCGTCTATCCCGCGGTATCAGCCGCCGAATTCCTTCATCATGCGATCTTGTAATTCCTTCGCTGCATTGTAGCCCATCTTTTTGTGACGGTTGTTCATGGCAGCGACCTCGATAATGACGGCGAGGTTGCGTCCGGGCTTCACAGGTATGGTGAGCGACGGAATCGCAATGTCGAGAATACTGGTTGACTGTCCGTCCAGCCCGAGGCGATCGTACTGCTTGCCGTCCTCCCAGGGCTCGAGGTTGATGATGAGCTCGATTTTCTCGGTCATTTTAACCGAGCCGATGCCGAAGATGCGCCGCACATCGACAATGCCGATGCCGCGCAGCTCGATAAAGTGACGGATGACCTCGGGTGCCGTGCCGACCAGCGTGCGGTCGGATACGCGCTTGATTTCGACCGCATCGTCCGCAATCAGACGGTGGCCGCGCTTGACAAGCTCGATTGCGGTTTCGGATTTGCCGACGCCGGAATCACCGAGCAGCAGCACACCCTCGCCGTAGATTTCGACGAGCACACCGTGCAGCGTGATGCGCGGCGCGAGAGAAACCTTGAGCGAGGACACGATGTTGCCCATAATTGTCGAGGTGAACTCATTCGTGCGCAGCAGGGTGACGCCGTGCAACTGTGCCGCTTCCATGCACTCGGGAAAAAGGTCGATGTTGCGCGAAACAATCAGGGCGGGGATATGCGTTTCAAAGAGGCGGTTAAAGCAGGCAAGACGCATTTCAGGCGTGAACCGCTCTACAAATGTGGTTTCAACCTTGCCCATAATTTGCAGACGGTTGGGGTCAAAATAATCAAAAAAACCTGCGAGCTGCAGACCGGGACGATTCACATCGTCCTTTGTGATCTCTATTTTCTCAAAACCATCCGGACCGTACAAGACTTCAAGGTTGAATTCCTGTATCAAATCTCCGAGATTGACGCTGAATTCCTTCAATTGCATATCGTTTCCTCCCGCACTTGGGCTGCGCCCATCAAAGCTATGTACATGTATTATACCGCACAATTCCAGTTCTTTCAATCCTTGCGCGCGTTCTCCAAATGTTTTTTACACAAATACATTTTTTTTAGGAATTTGCTTGCAAAAGCGCAAATCTTATGATATCATAATATGCGTTACTCAATGCCTACAGATAAGGAGGTGCAGGAAAATGGCAAAGTGCGATATTTGCGGAAAAGGCGTGTCTTTTGGCATCAAGGTTTCTCACTCTCACAAGCGCTCTAACAGAACGTGGAAGCCCAACGTCCGTCGCGTAAAGGCAGTCGTAGAGGGGACTCCCCGCCATGTCAACGTATGTACTCGGTGCCTCCGCTCCGGCAAGGTTACCCGCGCAATCTAATTTGCGTTCGCATATATTGATTTTAAAAGCCCGATGCTGTGATCAGCATCGGGCTTTTATTTTTCTCTGCAATGCATGCGCCCAGCACATGGATCGGCAACGCGATAAATTACAAGAAACCCAGCAGATTCCTTGATTTTGACGGTTTGCGATGCTATAATACAAACATATATTGAAGTCGTTTGCTGTTTTACATAAGAGGAAATCTTGTTATGCATATTTTCAAGAAAATGGGTCTGGTTTCGCTGGCTGCGCTGCTGTCGCTGCAGCTTGGCGCACATGCAATTGAATTGGAGGATCCGGAAGGCGGCGCGGCGGTCACGCCGACCGGCGCAAGCACGTCACAGAGCGCGCCTGCGGCCATTGCGGACAATGACGAGAGCAGCGACCCGGAACAAGGAATCGCGGTCGTGGTCGGCATCACAACGAAATCTCCACCGCTGCGCAAAGCCTCGGTAACGCAGGACAAAATTACGCTTGACGGTGCGGCGGTTCGACCGGCGGGCTACAACCTCAACGACGAGAACTACTTCAAGCTGCGCGATATCGCCTACCTGATGGACGGGAAAAAGGCGCAGTTCGATGTCGGCTGGGACGGCGCAACAAGCAGCATCACCATGACGACAGCGCAGAAATACCAAAAAGTCGGCGGGGAGATGGGCGGCGCAAGCGCCAAGCCGACGATTAAAGAATCCAATGCGCGCATACTGGTGGACGGTCGGGCGGTCAGCATGACGGCCTATAACATCAACGGCAACAATTACTTCCGCCTGCGCGATATTGCGGCGCAAATCGGGTTCGAGGTCGATTACATCAATCGTGTTGTCACGCTGACAAGCGGGGACATGAAGCAGTACACAGTCACCTACAACATGAACGGACGCGGCAGCCAGATTGCCGCGAGCACGGTAACCGAGGGCGGCAAGCTATCCGCACCCACCGCACCGGAGGTGTCCGGCTATGTGTTTGACGGATGGTACACGGACGCTTCGTGCACAGTAGCGTATGATTTTACAAGCAAGGTAAGCGCGCATCTGACGCTGTACGCAAAATGGGCAACGAGCCACACGATATCGTTCAACATGAACGGACACGGCGCGCAGGTTGCAAGCAAGACCGGCATTGCCGCAGGCAGCAGGCTCACGGCGCCTGCCGTGCCCTCGGCGGCGGGATACGTCTTTCAGGGATGGTACACCGATGCAGAAGGAACCGAAATTTGGGACTTCGCAAGCGACACGGTGCGCGCGGACATGACGCTGTACGCCAAATGGAGCGTCACCTACACGGTGTCGTTCGACATGAACGGACGCGGCACGCAGACGGCGCCGCAGCCCGGTATCCCGTCCGGCGAACGGGTGAGTGAGCCCTCCAAGCCGGCGGCGAGCGGCTATCGCTTCAACGGCTGGTACATCAATAGCGCGTGCACGATTGCGTGGTCGTTTGGGGTGGACACGGTGACAACGGATATCACGCTGTATGCCAAGTGGACAAGCCTTTCGGATGTGGGTGACACAGACGATACGGCGACCGCTCCCTCTCCGGGCGCGGCGGTGGACGGCGTGATGATGGTGCTGCTGGATGCCGGCCACGGCGGCAGCGATCCCGGCGAAGTCGGCAACGGGCTGAGCGAAAGCGTCATCAATCTCGCGGTGACGCAGCATTTGCGCGATTTGCTCGAGCAGGCAGGTGTGCGGGTGGTCATGATTCGCGACGATCTGGAGACAACTGTCAAGGGGCAGGCGCGCATTGACAAGGTGCGGGAGCTCATGCAGCAGTACCGCTTCGATCTTTCCATCAGCGTGCACCACAACGGCGGCGGCGGTGTCGGCGCGGAGGTGTATGCGCAGACGGCGGCGCAAGATCCCAACGGGCGCAGCAAGGCGCTGGGCGGTCTTGTGATTGAGGAGTTCAAGGCGCTGGGGCAGACGAGCCGCGGCGTGAAAACCGACAATCTCTACATGACGCGCGTGCCGTCGGAGGGCGCGGTGCCCGCGATTTTGAGCGAGTTCTGCTTCCTTGACAATGCGGAAGACGCGGCGAAAATCGACACGCTGGAGGAGCAGCAGGCGGAAGCGCGGGCGCTCTACAATGCCACCATGCGCTATTTCGAGCTCTATACTTATTAAGACGGGGGGACATCACACAGGATGGAAAGCAGAATCGAGCAGGCATGCGCGCGCCACCACAGAGGCTATAATTGTGCGCAGGCAATCGTGTGCACCTACGCCGATCTATTCGGTGTGGACGAGGACACCGCGTATAAAATGTCGGAAAGCTTCGGCTTCGGCATGGGATCGCAGGAGGTGTGCGGCGCGCTCGCCGGCGCACTCATGGTGCTGGGCCTTCAAAACAGCGGCGGTATAGCGCAGCGCGGTGCGACCAAGGCATCGACCTATCGCCACGCGCGCGTGCTGACGGAAAAATTCCGCGAGGCAACCGGCGCCCTGCTGTGCCGCGACATCAAAACGCAGCCGCCGCTGTGCTCCTGCGACCGTTGCGTGGAATATGGCGCGCGTTTGGTGGAAGACGAAATACTATACAAAGTGTAGAAAACAGACGATATTCTACTGAAATCGCGGTTTCAGCGAAGGAAGGCTGAAAAGAATTAACATCCTCGACATAAATTGACAGTCTTTGCGGTTTCATTGCGGTATTCTGATAACGCTGCAGCGGCGGAAGCACCAGCGCTCTTCCATCCGATTGCAGTGCGCATGAGCATGCAAAACGCATGGAAGGGGAAGAAAATGCTTCGATATCTGACATCGGTGAACACCCTATCCCAGCCGCTGCTAGGCGATTATCGGACCCACGGCATCTTGGTGCTGGAGGACGATCAGATCGTGGATGCGGTGGAGGATGTGTCTCCGGATGGCGAGACCGTGGAACGGTGGGTGCGTATTCTCAACCGTGAGAAGGCATCCACACTTCATTTTCGAGAGATCCTGGAGGATCTGATGGCGCAGGAATAGAAAAAAGCAGCAGAGTCGGGGAGCTCTGCTGCTTTTTTATAGGGCTGTAAAATAGGGAGATAGCTGTGGAATGCGCGCGGCGAGGGCGGCTTCGGCAGGGTAGTCGCGCATGAGCCGTGCGGCGCAGCGCAGGCAAAAATCATGATACAGGCGGGGGTCGTTTCGCATCTGCTGCTTGTGCCCCCAGACGTGCGTGAAATAGGTCTGTTCACCGGAAAACAGCGCGGGCAGTGTGGCGAGTGCGGTGAGCTTTGCGCCGCGCGCCGCGCATCGCATGGCAAGCAGCCGCTGCTCGGCAAAGACCATGTAGAGAAGCGGATCGCGCGCCTCGGGCGCATGCTCCATAAACGCGTGCGCATGCAGCGTGTAGTCCGCCTTGAGGGCTTCGTCCCCGAAATAGGCGAGCGCGGTGTTGCAGGCGGGAACGCTCCAGTCGAGCGCATCGAGATCGAACGGCGGCGACGCGTGCAGCGCAGACCGATCGGGATAAATCGCGGGATCGAGCGGCTCAAAATGGATGACCGCGGCATCGGACTGTGCGCACAGCGGCGCAATGTCGCGCCACACAATGAAATCGGTGTCGAGCATGACGCAGGGCGTGTCCATCTCGCGCAGCGCGTACAGCTTGCCGGCCGCCCAAAAAACCTGCGGATCTACCGTCTGCGGAATCGGGGGCAGCGGACGGATGCCGTCGTCCCAAAGGGACTCCAGACCGAGCGTGCGGTAATAGTCCGCGCCGCGCGCATCGGTGAAGAGCGCGATTGAGCCGCCGAGCGTGCGCCACGACAGCGCGGACAGCATGGTCGTGAGCAGCTCAAACGGCTCGACCGCATAGGCCGCGTCCGGAAAGCGCGCCGCAAACGGGCGCGTCCAGTTGACATGGAATGCGCGCATCTCAGATCAGCTCCAGTCCGTATCCGCCCAGACCACCCGAGCCCATAAACGATGATCCAAACGAGCCGGCAAATGATCCGGCAAACGAACCGGCAAACGATCCGGCAAACGATCCGGAAGGGGGCGCCACCTCATCGGCGGCAGGAGCGGGCTTGTCCACAGGCGCGCAGTGACGCGCATAGCTGTCCAGATCAAAAACGACACCGTCGATTTCACGATAGTGTGCGGGATCCAGCGCCAGAATGCCCGACGGCGGGCGGGAGATTTCGTTGTCCATGATCTTGCGCTCCTTTCCACAGAAACAGTGCTGCTGTTTTCATTATAGAGGTTTCGCGCGCAAAGCACAACCGGAATTTGACGAAGGCGGAAAATATAGACAAGTCGCCTTGCATTTTTTCGTGAAAATACTATAATAGAAAGACAAAAGCAAAAAACGGAGAGAAAATATGAAGTCTTATGAGGAGACCCAAACCGTATGGGAGCGCCTTGCGGCGGAAACGCGACCAATCGCGCTCTACGGCATGGGCGACGGCGCGGACAAGATTTTGCGCGTGTTTGAGCAGTACGGCATCCGCGCGAGCGCGGTGTTCGCAAGCGATGAGTTTGCGCGGGGCAATCTGTTCCACGGCTTTCGCGTGGGCACGCTGGACGAGGTGACCGCGCAGTTCGGCGAGGACATCGTCATTGTCATCAGCTTTGCAAGCCAGCGCTCTGAGGTGCTTGCGCGCCTGTATGCGCTGGAAGCGCGCTACGACGTGGTCGCGCCCGATGTGCCCGTCGCAGGGGGCGCACTGTTCGACCGCGCGTTTGTGCGGCAGCATGCGGACGCGCTGCGCCGCGCATATGCGCTGCTGGCGGATGCGCAGTCGCGGCTGGTGTTTGAGCGGACGGTTCGGTACAAGCTGACCGGCAGCGTGGCGTGCCTGCGCGCCTGCGAGAGCGGCAAGGAGGAGGTTTTCGGTGCGCTGCTGCGTCCTGCGCCGGACGAGCACTTCGTCGATCTGGGCGCGTACAACGGCGACACCATCCGCGAGCTGCTGGGCTATACGGACGGGCGGTTTGCGTCCGTCACCGCCTTTGAGCCCGACCGCAAAAACTGCAAAAAGCTGCAAAAGTATATCGACGACACGCTGGACGGCCGCGCGCGCATCGTGCCGGCGGGCGCGTGGTCCTGTGATGATACGCTGCACTTCGCGCAGAAGGCAGGGCGCAACTCCGCCGTGTCCGGCGCGGGCGAGCCGGTCGAGGTGCGCGCGGTCGACAGCGTGCTCGCAGGGGATCCCTGCACCCTGCTCAAGCTCGATGTCGAGGGCGCGGAGCGGCACGCGCTGCTCGGCGCGCGCGCAACCATTGCGCGCTGGCGGCCCAAGCTCAACGTCGCCGCGTATCACCGCAGCGAGGATCTGTTCGCGCTGCCGCTGCTCGTGCACGAATTGTGCCCGCAATATCGCATCTTTTTGCGCCACCATCCGTATGTCCCGGCATGGGACACAAATTTATACGCAGTTTCACCGTAAAAACACTGGAAATTCACCGCGTACGCGTGTATACTGAGAGCACAAGCCATACGGCAAACTGCACATAAAGGAGAATAGAAAAATGGGATGTTTCTACTGCGATGAGCACCATGAGGGTCGCGAGGCGATCATGTTCAAGGTCGGCGACCTGAAGGCAGGCACGCTCTATCTGTTCAAGGATCAGGCGCACAAGGGCCGCTGCGTGCTGGCGCTCAAGGGTCACCAGAAGGAGCTGTGCGAATGCGGCGCGCAGGAGCGCGCGGATTTCACGGAAGACCTCGCGCAGGCATCGGGCGCCATCAAGAAGCTGTGGGGCTGCACCAAGCTCAACCTCGGCTCCTACGGCGACACCAATCCGCACCTGCACTTCCACATCGTGCCGAAGTACGAGGGCGGCTTTGAGTTCGGCGGCACCTTTGCCATCACGAATCCCGAGCCGGTCATCCTGTCCGACGCGGAGTATACCGAAATGATCGATATGCTGCGCGGCGAGCTCGGCCTCTAATCCCTGCAAGCAGCAGCGAAAGCGCTCCGGTGACGGGGCGCTTTTTTGCGGTGTAAGATGTTAAATTTTTTGCGTGCGCTTGTGTTTTGTGCCGCAATCGGCTATACTAAATGGTATCAATTTGGTTTGGAGGAAACGTTTCTTGTTGTTTCGACTGCTATCGGGCGGCAATCTCAAACAGGCCTTGATCGGGCTTGTTCTCAGCCTGCCCGCCATCCTTTTGTGCTTAACCGTGCACGAAACCTGCCACGGTGCCGCGGCCTATGCGCTCGGCGACGATACCGCCAAGCGGCAGGGACGGCTGACGCTCGATCCCATGGCGCATCTCGACCCTGCCGGCTTCTTTTGCATGCTGATTTTCGGCTTCGGCTGGGCGCGCCCCGTGCCGGTCGATGTCTCCAACCTGACGCGCGTCAAAAATCGCCGCACCGGCATGGCGCTCGTCGCGCTGGCAGGCCCGCTGAGCAATCTCGTGCTCGCGTTCCTGTGCTATCTCGTCGCGATCCCGCTCATGGTGACGATGCGCACGGACAATATGTTCCTCTATGCGGTGACGCTGTTCCTAACCTACACCGCATCGCTGTCCATCGGTCTGGGCGTGTTCAACCTCATCCCGATCTATCCGCTGGACGGCTCGCGGATTCTTGATGCAATCCTGCCGTTTCAGCTGCAAAACCGCATGCACAGCTTCGTGCGCCGCTACCAGAGCATCATCATGCTGCTCGTGATTTTCATCGTATGGCGCGGCGGCTTGAGCGGACTCATCGGCGTGTTCGGTCACGGCATCCAGAACATGGCATATCGGCTGCTGCACCTGTTCGGCCTGTTTTAAAGGCAGGGAGGAATCGGTTTGGAAATGACCTTCCGGCTCGAACACTTTGAAGGTCCGCTGGATTTGCTGCTGCACCTCATCGGCAAAAACAAGGTCAGCATCTACGATATTCCGATCGCGGACATTTTGGAGCAGTATATGGCAATGCTCGAGGGCGCGGGCAGCCTGGATATGGACGTTGCAGGCGACTTCATCGCCATGGCGGCGCAGCTTGTCTACATCAAATCGCGCATGCTGCTGCCGCTGCACGAGGAAGAAAACGAAGAGGACCCGCGCGCGCAGCTGGTGGAAATGCTGCTCGAATACCAGCGCATCAAAGAGAGCACGCCTTATTTTCGGGACTGCACCGACAAGGGGCGCGATGTATTCACAAAGGAGCCTGAGCCGCGCGACCGGTCGCGTCCGATCGAATACCACCACCGCCCGGAGGAGCTGGTGCGCGCCGCGCAGGGCATGCTGCGCAAGGCGCAGCGCCGCCTGCCGCCGCCGATTCACTCGTTTACCGGCATCGTCGGGCATGAGGCGGTGCCGGTGAGCGCGAAAATCGCGGTGATTCTGCGCAAATTTATCGGACAAACGCGGCTCGGATTCGACCGGCTGTTCGATGGGGCGCGCAGCCGCTCCGAGGTCGTCGCGACCTTTCTTGCGGTGCTCGAGCTATCCAAAACGCACCGCGTGCGCATCGACGGCGCGGGCGCGGACGTAACACTGACCCTGGCACCGCCGGAAAAGGAGGAGGCATGAAAGAGCAGGAGGCGATTATCGAAGCGGTTTTGTTCGCCGCGGGCGACGCTGTGCCCATCGAGCGGCTGCAGCTTGTGCTGGACGCGGACCGACGCACCGTGGACGCGTTGCTCGACACGCTTGCGGCGCGCTACGACAGCGAGCGGCGCGGCATCATGCTCACGCGAATGGAAAACAAGGCGCAGCTTTGCAGCCGTCCGTGCTACGCGGATTTCATCCGCCGCGCCATCGAAACGCGCAAGCCGCCCTCTCTGAGCACGGCGGCGCTCGAGGTGCTTTCGGCCGTCGCCTACCGGCAGCCGGTCACGCGCGCGTTTATCGAGCAGCTGCGCGGTGTGGACAGCACCAATACGGTCGCGCTGCTCGTTGACAAGGGTCTCATCGAAGAGGCGGGGCGGCTGGATGTGCCGGGGAGGCCCATCCTCTACCGCACGGGGGATGCGTTTTTGCGCACTTTCGGCATTCGCGACCTGTCCGAGCTGCCCAACCTGCCGGAACTCACGGGCAGGGAGGGCGAGCAGCTCAATTTGGAGGATGATTTGGCCGCGCAGGGGGAACAATAAGGCTATGACTGCACTAAAAATCGCGGGAATCGTTGCGCTGGCGCTTTTGCTGGCCGCGCTACTAACCGGCATCCTGCTGCTTACGCTGCGCGTGCGGCTGGAGGTGCGCGGAAAAAACGGCGAGCTGCGCGTGCGCATCGGCGTGGGCGCGCTGCATATCCCGCTCTATCCGCTGCCAAAGCGCGTAAAGCGCGCGCCCGAAAAGCCGCGCAAGCCCCGCCGCAGGCCGCGGAAAGTCAAGCAGCCGCCGGTGCTGCACTGGGAGCGCGTCGGCTGGCGTGACACGCTCGAGCTTGTCATGGACGTGCTAAGCGCGATCCGCGACCGGCTGTATCTGGAAACGCTGCTGCTCAATCTGGTGTTTGCCAGCACGGACGCGGCGCGCACGGGCATGCTGTACGGCGGTGCATCCGCGGCGGCAGGGATGCTGGTGCCCTTTTTGGAGGAACACTTCAACGTCGAAGATTTGCATATTCGGCTGCGTGCCGACTTTGACAGTCACGAAACCCAGTGGGCGGCGGTGCTTGTATGCGCCGCGCGTCCGGTCAGCGTGCTGCGGGCGCTGTGGCGGGAGCGCCGCCGCCTGCGCGCATTTTATCACACGATTACGGAGAAAGACGAGGGGAAAGAAACATGAGTGAACATCCGATCAACGGTCTGATGAACGAAACCATGGAGAAAATCAAGCAGATGGTCGACGCGAGCACCATCATCGGCAAACCCATCGAGACGGCCGGCGGCACGACGATCATCCCGATCTCGCGCGTGACCTTCGGCTTTGCTTCGGGCGGCAGCGATTATGTCTCCAAGCATGCCAAGGAGAACGCGCCTGCGTGCTTCGGCGGCGGCGGCGGCGCAGGTGTGACGGTTACACCGGTCGCGTTTCTGGTCGTTGACAAGACCGGCACGCGCATTTTGCCGATCAACGAGCAGGCGTCGAGCACGGCGGATCGTCTGGTTGAAATGATTCCCGACGCATTCAGCAAGGTATCGGGCTTCTTCGCGGGACGCAAGGCGGCGGACGCACCCGAGGAGCCCACGCCCGAAGCGCCCTCCGACCCGTTTGCGTTCTGATGTTGCAAGAATAACCACCCCGGCCTACTCGTATAGTATCTGTATGAGTAGGCTTCTTTTTGGAAAGAACAGGGGGATGGGAAATGCGAAAACTCGCGGGATTTCTTGCGGCGGTGCTGCTGCTGATACCGTTCGCGCCGCGCGCCGCGGCGGTCAGCGCAAAAAGCGCCATCGCGATTGACGGCGCGACCGGGCAGGTCTTGTTCGCGCAAAACGCCGACGAGCGGCTTCCGATGGCATCGACCACCAAGATTATGACCGCGATTACCGCGATTGAGCATTTTGACCTTGACCATAGCTACACCGTCAAGCCTGCGTACACGCGGGTGGAGGGCTCGTCCATGTACCTCAAGGCCGGGGAGCGCATCACGCTGCGCGAAACGCTCTACGGGCTCATGCTCATGAGCGGAAACGATGCGGCGCTTGCCGTTGCAGGCGAGTGCGGCGGACAGGAACGCTTTGTCGCGTTGATGAACCAAACGGCAGCGCGTCTGGCGCTCACAAGCACGCATTTTGACAATCCGAACGGGCTGGACGGCGAAACGCACTACACGACCGCGCGTGAGCTTGCCACGCTCGCGGCATATGCGATGCGCAACGACGTGTTCCGCGAAATCGCCTCCACCAAGAGCCATACGGACGGCGGCACCCGTTATATGCAAAACCACAACAGGCTGCTCAGCCTGTATGACGGAGCGGTGGGGGTCAAAACCGGATTTACAAAGAAAAGCGGGCGCTGCCTGGTGTCCGCGGCGGAGCGCAACGGCAGGCGCGTCGTCGCGGTCACGCTCAACGCGCCCGATGACTGGAACGACCACATCGCCATGCTGGACGCGGGCTTTGCGCAATATGCGCCGTGTACGCTGCACGAGGCGGGGGAGGTGCTGCGCGCGCAGCCGATCCAGGGCGGAAACGTCACGCGTCTGCCGCTTGCGGCGGAGGAGGACGCGACCGTGTGGCTGCTGCCCGGCGAACGCGAGCAGCTTGAAGCCGTGTTCGGCGGCGCGCGCTTCCACTACGCGCCGGTTGCGGCGGGCAGCGCATGGGGCACGGTCACCTATCGATTACAGGACACCACACTTGCCGCAGGCAAGCTGTATTTTTTACAGGGCGCATCGCTGCTGCCCGAAGAGAAGAGTGCGCCGCAGCGCTTCTGGGAGCGCGTGCGCGCCATACTGCCATGGGGGAACTGATATGAAGGAAAGATTGCAGAAAATTTTGGCGCAGGCGGGCGTGTGCTCGCGGCGCGCGTCCGAGCCGCTCATCGAGTCGGGACGGGTGACGGTCAACGGCCGCCGCGTTTCGCTCGGTGATCGGGCGGATCCCGCGCGCGACCGCATCTGCGTGGACGGTAAGCCGATCGGCGCGGCGGAGCGCAAGGTCTATCTCATGCTGCACAAGCCGCGCGGCTATGTCACAACGCTGCACGATGAAAAAGGGCGGCGCGATGTGTCCCAGCTTGTCGCGGGCTGCGGTGCGCGCGTTTATCCGGTCGGTCGGCTGGATTACGACTCCGAGGGGCTGCTGCTTATGACAAACGACGGTGAGCTTGCCTATCGGCTCACCCACCCGGGGAGCGAGGTGGACAAGCAGTATTTTGTCAGTGTGCGCGGGCCGCTTGCGAATCTGCCCAAGCTTGCCGAGCCGATGGAGATTGACGGATACTCCATTCAGCCGGCGCAGATCGTCGTGCTGCGGCAGGAGGACGACCGCGCCGCCATCCTTATGACAATTCATGAGGGGCGCAACCGTCAAATTCGCAAAATGTGCGAAAAGTGCGGACTCACCGTAAAGCGGCTGAAACGCGAATCTATGGGGCCAATTACGCTTGATCCTGCACTTTCGGCGGGTAAATGGCGCGAACTCACCGAGAAAGAGCGCGAGCTGCTTGCAGCCCTCTAGTGCAGCACTTGCAACAAAAATGAAAGTTCGTGCAAAAAACCTTGCATTTCATGCGGATTCCGCATAAAATAGAACAGGACGCCCGCCCGTGTGCGCACGGGTGCGCTATTCCCATAGGCTATTACTGTTTGGGGGCAATCCGCAATGAATGACTTAATGGCAAAAATCCAGAACAATTTAAACAAATTTTCCAAAGGACAGCGCCTGATTGCGCGTTTTATCATCGAGCACTACGACAAGGCGGCATTTATGACCGCGAGCCGTCTGGGTGTGACGGTCGGCGTGAGCGAATCGACCGTGGTGCGCTTTGCGACCGAGCTGGGCTACGACGGCTACCCACAGCTGCAAAAAGCGCTGCAGGAGATGATCCGCAACAAGCTGACCGCCGTGCAGCGCATGGAGGTCACGACCGACCGCATGGGCGACAGGGACGTGCTCCAGTCGGTGCTGACCGCGGACGTGGAAAAGATCCGCATGACACTCGACGAGCTGGACCGCGACGCGTTCCAGGGCGCGGTCGATGCAATCCTCGGCGCAAAGCATATTTACATTCTGGGCGTGCGCTCGGCATCCGCGCTCGCCAATTTTCTCGGCTTTTACTTCAAGCTGCTGTTTGACAACGTCACGCTGGTCGATACCGCGGGTGTGAGCGAGGTGTTTGAGCAGATTTTGCGCATCGGCGAGGGTGATGTGTTCATCGGCATCAGCTTTCCGCGCTACTCCAAGCGCACGCTGACCGCGATGAAATACGCCAAGGACCGCAATGCGGACGTGGTCGCGCTGACCGACTCGCGCCTGTCTCCGCTCGCGCGCTTTGCCGCGCACACCCTGATTGCAAAGAGCGACATGGCCTCCTTCGTCGATTCGCTGGTTGCGCCGCTGTCGGTCATCAACGCGCTCATCGTCGCGGTCGGCATGGGCAAAAAAGAGGAGATCGAGCAAACCTTCAACACGCTGGAAAGCATCTGGGAGGAATACCAGGTGTACGAAAAGCTCGACGACGAATAAAAGGAGACAAACTGTGGCAAATCATACGATTGCGGTCGTGGGCGGCGGCGCGGCAGGGCTGATTGCGGCGGGGATCGCGGCGCAGCAGGGCGCGCGCGTGACGCTGTTTGAAAAAAACGCAAAGGTCGGGCGCAAGCTGTACATCACGGGCAAGGGACGCTGCAACGTGTGCAACGCGTGCGACACGCAGACCGTCATGGCGAACGTGCCGCGCAATCCGCGCTTTTTATACAGCGCGCTGGACGCGTTTTCCCCGCAGGACACGCAGGCTTTTTTTGAGTCGCTCGGCGTGCCGCTCAAGATCGAGCGCGGCAACCGCGTGTTTCCGGTGTCCGACCGTGCGGCGGACATCATCGACGCGCTGCTGCACTTTGTGCGCGCGCAGGGTGTGCAGACTGTGTTTCAAACGGTTGAGGAAGTGCTGACGCAGGACGGCGCGGTCACGGGCGTGCGCGCGGGCGGCAAGGTTTATCCGGCGCAGCGCGTCATCATCGCGACCGGCGGCGCGTCCTATCCGCTGACCGGCTCGACCGGGGACGGCTACCGCTTTGCGCAGCAGGCCGGACACCGTGTCGCCGCGCCCAATCCCTCCCTTGTGCCGCTGGTTGAAGCGGGCGACACCTGCAGCGCGCTGATGGGGCTGTCGCTGCGCAACGTGCAGATGACGGCGTATGAGGGCAAAAAGAAGATTTATCAGGATTTCGGAGAGCTGCTTTTCACCCATTTCGGGCTGTCCGGGCCGCTTGTGCTGTCCGCGTCCGCGCATATGCGCCATTTTGGCAGCAAGCCGTATCACGTCGAAATCGACCTCAAGCCCGCGCTGGACGAGGGCAAGCTCGACAAGCGTCTGCTCGCGGACTTTGAAAAATATAAGAACAGCGATTTTGTCAACGCGCTGGGCGAGCTGCTGCCGCGCAAGCTCATTCCGGTCGTTGTGGCGCGCTCGGGCATCGAGCCGCACCTCAAGGTCAACAGCGTGACCCGTGAGCAGCGCCGCGCGCTGCTCGAGCAGCTCAAGCATTTTCGCGTTGACATTGCGGGCGCGCGTCCGGTCAGCGAGGCGATCATCACCGCAGGCGGTGTTTCGGTCAAGGAGATCGACCCCAAAAGCATGGCGTCAAAGAAGCTCTCCGGACTGTACTTCGCGGGCGAGGTGCTCGATGTGGACGCATATACGGGCGGCTTCAACCTGCAAATCGCGTGGTCAACCGGCCACGCGGCGGGGCTTGCGGCCGCGCAGGATTATAATACAGAGGAGCGGATACCATGAATCATCTTGCGGTTGCAATCGACGGCCCGTCCGGCGCGGGCAAGTCGACGATTGCGCGCGCGGCTGCCGCGCAGCTGGGCTTTGTTTATGTGGATACCGGCGCGCTGTACCGCGCCATCGGCCTTGCGGCGCAGCGCGCAGGCGTGTGCGGAGACGATGAAGCAGGCGTGTGTGCGCTGCTGCCCGCGCTGCGGCTGGAGCTGGCGTATGCGGACGGCACGCAGCGCGTGCTGCTGAACGGCGAGGACGTGTCCGAGGAGATCCGCCTGCCGGAAATCTCCAGATACGCTTCGCAGGTGTCCGCGATTGCGCGCGTGCGCGCCTACCTGCTCGATTTGCAGCGCGGCATGGCGCAGACGCACAGCGTCATCATGGACGGACGCGACATCGGCACGGTGATCCTGCCCGATGCCGAGGTCAAGATTTTCCTGACCGCGAGCGCGGAAAAACGCGCCGCGCGCCGCTGCCTGGAGCTGCGCGAAAAAGGGCAGGAGGTCGCGCTCGAGCAGGTGCACGCGGATATGCTTGTGCGCGACCGACAGGACGAAAACCGCGCACAGGCGCCGCTGCGGCAGGCGGAGGACGCGGTCCTTGTGGACACAAGCACGCTCGACCTCGCGCAGAGTATCGAAGCGGTGCTGCGCGTCATTCGCGAAAAACTGCACAAATAGAGAGGGAGCATTTATGTTAAAACCACCGAAATTTCACCGCGGATTTCAGCGTTTTGCCATTCCGTTTGTCAGCCTGTGGCTGCATCTGCGGTTTAATCTGCACATCCACGGACGGGAGAATATTCCGGAGGGCGGCTGCGTTGTGTGCCCGAACCACACCGCGCTGACCGACCCGCCGCTTGCCGCGGCCGCAATCGGGCACCGCATCAATCTGGCTGTGATGGCAAAAAAAGAGCTGTTCACGGGCAACCGGTTTTTTGCGCGCCTCATCACCTGGCTGGGAGCGTTTCCGGTGTCGCGCGATACCGCGGACATCACAGCCATCAAGACCGCGCTGCAAGCGGTGAAGGACGGGCGCAAGCTGATTATTTTCCCGCAGGGCACGCGCGACGCGGCCGAGGGCGCGGCCAAAGAGGGGGCGGCGATGCTCGCCGCGCGCACCAAGGCACCCATCGTGCCCATGTACATCAGCGAGGATAAAAAGCGCTTCGGACGCGTGGACATCGTCATCGGCAAGCCGTTTTTGCCGCCTGCGGGCAGCCGGGACTATGCCGCGATTGCGGAGGACATTCTGCGCCGCATTTACGCCCTGCAGGGGGAGCGTGGAGCATGAGCATCGAAGTTGCGAAAACAGCGGGATTTTGCTTTGGCGTGCGCCGCGCGGTCACGTTGGCGGAGCAGGAGGCGGAAAAGCGCGGCACACTCTATGCCTATGGCGAAATCATCCACAACCGGCACGAGATTGAGCGTCTCGCCGCGCGCGGCGTCACGACCGCGCACACGCTCGAGGAAATTCCGGATGGCGCAAGCGTGCTGATCCGCGCGCATGGAGTGCCGCGCGCAAGCTACGAGCGGCTCGCCGCGCGCGGCTGCGACGTGCTCGATGCGACCTGCCCCTTTGTGCACAAGATTCACCAGATTGCCGAGGAGGAGAGCGCAAAAGGGCGCACTGTTCTCATTCTGGGCAGCCGAAATCATCCGGAAGTCATAGGAATTCAAGGCTGGTGCGCGCATTCCCATGTTTTCGAAAATGAAAGCGAGCTGTGCGCCGCGCTGCGCGAGGGGCGAATTGCCGCGGATGAGCCGCTCAGTATCGTCGCACAAACGACCATCAACAGAGCAGTTTGGGATATTTCTGTTAAGATTCTAAAAAAAGAGTGTACAAACTGCAAAATCTTTGATACAATATGTAATGCGACGGATGAGCGTCAAGCTGAGGCTCGTCTGCTTGCCGGAAAGTCGGATACCATGATTGTGATTGGCGATAAAATGAGCTCCAATACAAAGCGCCTGTGTGAAATCAGCAAGTCCCTTTGCCAACGGGTGCTCTACATCGAAGACGCGGCAGAGCTCACGCTGGCGGACAGGGAGCATGCGGCCCAGCACAAGGTCGGCATTACAGCAGGTGCATCTACACCGGCAAGGATAATTAAGGAGGTCAGTAACATGATGAGTGAAGAAGTAAAAATCGAAAATGGCGAGGATTTCGCCGCAATGCTGGAGGAATCCTTCAAGACTATAAATACAGGCGATAAGGTAACCGGCACGATCATCACGATCGGCGAAGCCGATGTACAGGTCGATCTGGGAGTCAAGCATGCCGCATACATCCCGATGAACGAGCTGTCCGACGATCCGTCCTACAACGTAACGGATCACTACAAGGCTGGCGACGAGATCGAGGTTGTTGTCGTGCGCGTCAACGACGGCGAGGGCACAATCACCCTGTCCAAGAAGCGTGTGGACCAGCTCAAGGGCTGGGAGACCGTCGAGACCGCCAAGGACGAGCACGTTGTCGTCGAAGGCACCGTCATCGAAGAGAATCGCGGCGGCGTCGTTGCAACCGCGTTCGGCGTGCGCGTATTCATCCCGGCAAGCCAGACCGGCGTTCCGAGGGATCAGCCGATGGCACAGCTGCTGAAGACCAAGCAGTCCTTCTATATCACCGAGATCAACCGTCAGCGCCGCCGTGTAGTCGGCTCGATCCGTGCGGTAGCGCAGGAGTCTCGCAAGGCTGCGGCGGAGAAGGTCTGGGAGGTTATCGAGGTCGGTCAGGAGTTCAAGGGCACTGTCAAGTCCCTCACATCCTACGGCGCATTCGTTGACATCGGCGGCGTGGACGGCATGATCCACATCTCCGAGCTGGCTTGGGGCCGCATCAAGCACCCGTCCGAGGTTGTTGCAATCGGCGACGAGGTCAATGTCTATGTCATCGGCCTGGACAAGGAAAACAAGAAGATTTCCCTCGGCTACAAGCGCGAAGAGGACAATCCGTGGAGCATTTTCAGAACGAACTATGCGGTTGACGATATTGCTACCGTCAAGATCCTCAAGTTCATGCCCTTCGGCGCGTTCGCGGAAATCATTCCGGGCGTTGACGGCCTGATTCACATTTCCCAGATCGCTGACCACCGCATCGCAAAGCCGGACGAGGCTCTGACGATCGGTCAGGAGGTCGAGGCAATGATTATCGACATCAACGACGACAAGAAGAAGGTTTCCCTGTCTGTCCGTGCTGCAATGAATGGCGGCGCTGACGACGACATGGAGTAAGCTTCCATAAAGCCTGCAAAGGAGCATCCGCACGCGGATGCTCCTTTTTTGTGGGCTGATTGCGCGTCCTTTCGCATACAGTGATGCGGGAGGGGATGTCAAATGCGCAGAAGAAAAAGACGGGCGCCTGCGCCGCGCATGGGCTGGCGCGGACGGGTGCTGACGCTGTTTTTGCTGCTGTCTCTTTTGGGGGCGCTCGCGACGCTGCGGATTCGGCCTGTGATGCTGCAATATGCGTCCAATCTGGTGCAGTACACCGCAACGCGCGCGATTAACACGGCGATGCAGGATAAGATTTACCGGCAGCGCGCAGAATATCAGGAACTGGTTGTGCTCGACCGCGACAGCGAGAACCGCGTCACCGCGCTCAAAACCGACACGATTACCGTCAACCGCATCAAAACCGAGGCGGTGGACACGCTCTATGAGGCGATTAACAAGCTGGAGACCGCAACGCTTGCCATCCCGATCGGCACCATCCTTGCACCGCGGTTTTGCGGCGGACGCGGGCCGAAGGTCAAGCTCGGCATGGCGGGGCTGGGCTTTGCCAGCGCGGAATTTATCAGCGCATTCACACAGGCGGGCATCAATCAGACCCGTCACCGGCTGATTCTCGAGGTGCGCGCGGAGGTTTCCGTGCTCACACCGCTCGGAAGCGAGACCACAAGCGTGACTAGCCGCTTTAACGTCACGGACACGGTCATCGTGGGCACGGTGCCCGAGCAGTATACCTATATTGATGACACGGAGCACAGCCTGCTCGGCAAGATCAACGATTATACGCAAGTCGCACCAAAAACGTCAAAATAACTCTTTCACAAAGGGACAAAGTTTGCTATAATAGATAAGTATGCTGAAAACGCAGAAACGGAGAGAAACATGGACGTTTTGCAGGAAATCACCGCGCTGCGGGAGCAATTGCGGCATCATGACGAAAAGTATTATAACGAGGATGCGCCCGAAATCGAGGACTACGAATACGACCTGCTGCAGCGGCGGCTGCGTGAGCTGGAGCGCGCACATCCGGCGTATGCGGCGCCCGATTCCCCGACGCAGCACGTCGGCGGCAAGGCATCGGAAAAATTCGCAACGGTGCACCATGCCTATCCGCTCGAAAGCCTGCAGGATGTGTTTTCCTTTGACGAGCTGGGCGAATTTTTCGACCGCGTCGAGCAGGCTGTCGGGCAGGCGCAGTATGTTGTGGAATACAAGATTGACGGATTATCGGTCGCGCTCGAGTATGAAAACGGCGTGTTCGTGCGCGGCGCGACGCGCGGCGACGGCACGGACGGGGAGGATGTCACGCACAACCTCCAAACCATCGCGGATCTGCCCAAGCGGCTGACCGGCGCGCCGCCGCGGCTGATTGTGCGCGGCGAGGTGTATATGCGCCGCTCGGTGTTTGACGCGCTCAACGAGGAGCTGGAGCTGCACGAAAAGCCGCTGCTCGCCAATCCGCGCAATGCGGCGGCAGGATCGCTGCGGCAAAAGGACAGCCGCGTGGCGGCTGCGCGCAGACTTTCGATTTTTTGCTTCAACATCCAAAATGCCGAGGAGCTGCCGCTGCAAAGCCATGCGGATGCGCTCGATTATCTGAAAAATCTGGGATTTGCGGTCAGTCCGCGCTATCCGCGGTATCATACGCGCGACGAGGTGCGGCGCGAGATTGAGAACATGGGCGACACGCGCGGAGAGCTGGATTTCGACATCGACGGCGCGGTTGTCAAGGTCGACTCCTTCGCGCAGCGCGCCGCGCTCGGCTCTACGGCAAAATTTCCGCGCTGGGCGGCAGCGTATAAATATCCGCCCGAAATCAAAGAGACCGTGCTGCACGATATCGTCATCTCGGTCGGACGCACCGGCGTGCTCACCCCGAACGCCGTGCTCGCACCCGTGCGGCTCGCCGGCACGACCGTGTCGCGCGCGACGCTGCACAACCGCGACTTTATCGCAAAGCTCGATGTGCGCGTGGGCGACACCGTGCGCGTGCGCAAGGCGGGCGAAATCATCCCGGAAATCATCGAGGTCGTGCACGATAAACGCCCTGCAGACGCGCAGCCCTACACGTTTCCGCAGGTGTGTCCGGTGTGCGGCGCGCCGGCCTATGACGATGCGGACGAGGCGGCGATTCGGTGCACGGGCGCGGAATGCCCTGCGCAGCTGCTGCGCAACCTGATGCACTTTGCCTCGCGCGACGCGATGGACATCGACGGCTGCGGCGAAGCGGTGCTGCAAGCGCTGGTCGAGGCGGATTTGGTGCACTCCGCGGCGGATTTATACGATTTGACAGCGGAAAACGTGCTGACGCTCGACCGCAAGAAGGAAAAATCCGCGAACAACCTGATTGCAAGCATCGCGGAATCCAAGTCACGCGACCTGTCGCGGCTGCTGTTTGCGTTTGGCATCCGGCACGTCGGACAAAAGGCGGGCAAGGTGCTGGCCGAGCATTTCGGTAGTCTGGACGCGATTTTAGCTGCACCGGTCGAGGCGATGACCGAGATCCGCGACATCGGCGTGACGACGGCGGAAAGCATCGCCGCGTGGCGCGCGCAGGAGCAGTCTCAGCGGCTGATCGAGCGGCTGCGGCACGCGGGTGTCAACTTCAGCGCGGAAAAGACCGTGCGCAGCGATCGCTTTGCAGGCATGACCTTTGTGCTGACCGGCACGCTGACGCAGCTGACCCGTCAGGAGGCGACCGCAATCATCGAGCGGCTGGGCGGCAGGGCATCGGGCTCGGTCTCCAAAAAAACGAGCTACGTCGTGGCGGGCGAAGCGGCAGGCTCCAAGCTGACGAAGGCGGAGCAGCTGGGCGTGCCCGTGCTGACCGAAGCGGAATTTTTAACATGGACACAGCAAACGGAAGAATAGAGGAGGACTCGTAAATGGCAATTTCGAGGAAGGAAATCGAGCACATCGCGGCTTTGGCACGGCTCGACAGCAACGGCGGCATTTTTGACCGTCTGGCGGAGGACATGCAGGGCATCGTCGGCATGGTGGACAAGCTGCAGCAGCTCGATTTGGGTGACATCACCGATCAGATCGACACCGAGCGCGTCAACGCGCTGCGCGAGGACGTGGCGCAGCCCGAGAGCGACCCGGCGGCGCTGCTCGAGCCCAATGCGCCGAACTTTCAGGCGGGCGGCGTAGCTGTGCCGCGCGTGGTAGAATAAAGAGGTGGAACGAATGGAATTGTATCGTAAAACAGCCGCCGAGCTGTCTAAAATGCTGGCCGCGAAGGAAATCAGCGCGGTCGAGCTGACGCAGGATGTCCTTGCGCGCACCGACGCGGTCGAGAACAAGGTGCGCGGCTACATCACCGTGACCCGGGAAGCCGCCCTTGCGCAGGCGCAGGCGATTGACGCCAAGCGCGCGGCAGGCGAGGCGCTTGCGCCGCTTGCAGGCGTGCCGGTTGCAGTCAAGGACAACATCTGCACGCAGGGCACGCTGACGACCTGCGCCTCCAAGATGCTGCACAACTTTGTGCCGCCGTATCAGGCGACCGCGGCGGACAAGCTCGCGCAATCGGGACTCGTCGTCACGGGCAAGGCCAACATGGACGAGTTCGCGATGGGCTCCTCTTGCGAAAATTCCGCGGCGCACCCGACGCACAATCCGCACGATCTCGACCGTGTGCCGGGCGGCTCCTCCGGCGGCAGCGCGGCGGTTGTCGCGTCGGGCGAAGTTCCGATTTCGCTCGGCTCGGACACCGGCGGATCGATCCGCCAGCCCGCGGCGTTCTGCGGCGTGGTCGGTCTCAAGCCGACCTATGGCGCGGTCTCGCGCTACGGCCTGATTGCGTTCGCGTCCTCGCTCGACCAGATCGGCCCGTTCGGCCGCTGCGTGGAGGATGCCGCGCTGCTGCTCGACGTCATCACGGGACACGATCCCAAGCACGACTCGACCTCGATCAAAACCCCGTTTGAGGGCACGACCCACGCAAATCTCAACGCGGATGTCAAGGGTCTGCGCATCGGCCTGCCCAAGGAATACTTCGGTGCAGGCATCTCGGACGAGGTACAAAAGAGCGTCCTCGCGGCGGCGGACACCTACAAGGCACTCGGCGCGGAGGTTTTCGAAATCTCGCTGCCGCTCGTGGAGTACGCGCTGCCCATTTACTACATCCTGTCCTCGGCAGAGGCTTCCTCCAACCTCGCGCGCTTTGACGGCGTGAAGTACGGCTTCCGTGCGGAGGGCGCGGAGGACATCGTCGATCTGTACGTGCAGTCGCGCTCGCAGGGGTTCGGCAGCGAGGTGCAGCGCCGCATCATGCTCGGCACCTATGTGCTCAGCTCGGGCTATTACGATGCCTACTACAAGAAGGCGCGCGCGGCGCAGCGCCGCATCAAGGCGGAGTTTGCCGCGGCCTTCCAAACGTGCGACGTCATCCTGACGCCCGTCGCGCCGACGACCGCGTACAAGCTGGGCGAAAAGTCGACCGATCCGCTTGAAATGTACGCAGGCGACATCTGCACGGTGTCGGTCAACATCGCAGGCCTGCCCGCAATGGTGCAGCCGTGCGGCTTTGACAGCGCAAAGCTGCCGATCGGCATGCAGCTCATCGGCCCGCGCTTTGGCGAGCAGACGCTGCTGAACGCCGGCCTGGCGTTTGAAAATGCGTCCGGTCTCAAAAACATCGTGGCGCTTTAAGGGAGGTAGACCATTATGAAATACGAAGCAGTCATCGGCCTTGAAGTGCACGCGGAGCTGTCCACGGAGAGCAAAATCTTTTGCGCGTGCTCTGCAAAGTTCGGCGCGCCGATTAACACCCATACCTGCCCGGTTTGCACGGGCATGCCCGGCGCGCTGCCGGTGCTCAACCGTCAGGTCATCCACTATGCTGCGAAGATGGGCTTTGCGACCGGCTGTACGGTCAACCACCTGTGCAAATCCGACCGCAAGAACTATTTTTACCCCGACCTGCCCAAGGCATACCAGATTTCCCAGTTTGATGTGCCGATTTGTGAAAACGGCGAGGTTTACTTCTACGTCGACGGCGAGAAGAAATGCTGCCGGCTCGAGCGCATCCACTTTGAGGAGGACGCAGGCAAGCTGCTGCACGACGAGATTGACGGCACGGTCGTGGATTTCAACCGCTGCGGCGTGCCGCTCATCGAAATGGTCACGCGCCCTGACCTGCGCTCGTCCGCCGAGGCGAAGGAGTTTTTGGAAACCATTAAGACCACGCTGTCCTACCTCGACATCAGCGACTGCAAGATGGAGGAAGGCTCGATCCGCTGCGACGTCAACGTGTCCATCCGGCCGGAAGGCTCGACCGAGTTCGGCACGCGCGTCGAGATGAAGAACGTCAACACCTTTTCGGGTGCGGTGCGCGCGATTGACTACGAGGTCGCGCGCCAGATCGAGCTGGTGGAAAACGGCGGCAAGGTGCAGCAGGAAACGCGCCGTTGGGACGACATCAAGCTCAAAAATACCGTCATGCGCACCAAGGAAGACGCGCAGGACTATCGGTATTTCCCCGATCCCGACCTTATCGCGGTCGAAATCGACGACGCATGGATGGAGCGCATCCGGAGCGAAATCCCCGAGCTGCCGCTCGCGCGCTACGAGCGCTACCTGAACGAGTACGGTATGACCACGATGGAGGCGCGCCAGATTTCGGACAGCTTTGCCAAGGCGGAGCTGCTCGACAAGGTGGCAAAGTCGGGCAAGGTCAAGCCTAAGGCCGCGGCAAACTGGATTTTATCCGATATTTCCAAGTACCTTAACGACAAGGCCGTGGAGCTGCAGGACACCCGTATGACGGCGGAAAAGCTGACTGCGCTCATCCTGCTCATCGAAAACGGCACGATTTCGGGCAATGCCGGCAAAAAGGTGCTGCCTGCGATGTTCGAGACCGAGGAAACGGTCGACGCGATTGTCGAGCGCCTGGGCCTCAAGCAGGTGTCCGACGAGGGCGCAATCCGCGCGATTGTGCAGCAGGTGATTGCGAGCAATGCCAAGGCGGTCGAGGACTACAAGGCAGGCAAGAACGTCACAGGCTTCCTTGTCGGCCAGTGCATGAAGGCATCCAAGGGACAGGGCAATCCGCAGGTTATCAACACACTGCTCGCACAGGAGCTTGCAAAGCTGTAAAACAGAACCGGACATCCCGCAAAAAAAGGGTCACTGCGAACGCCGTTCGCGGTGACTCTTTTCCGCCCCGTGCGGCAGAGTCCGCGGTATAAGCGCGCGGACGAGCTCATAGGCTGTATAGCAGGGGAGGTGCGGCTATGAAGCGAAAGGTTCATTTTTTTACGATCGGTGTGATATGGAATACGCCGGTGTTTCTGTTCTTGACGGTGCTCTTTGTGTGCGGTGTGATCGCAGGCGGCTTCACGGGGCTGCTCGGCAGGGATGGCGATGCGGTCAGCCGGCTCGCGGCCCATCTCGTGCGCGCGGCACAGACGGAGCCGGACGTACGGCAGGTGCTCGGTGCGCTCGGCGGCACGGTCGGCTGGCTCGCGCTCGCGGTGCTGGGCGGACTGCTGCCGCCGCCGAGTCTGTTCATCGGTGCGGCGGTCGCGGCGCGCGGCTTCTCTCTGGCGTTTACGGTCGCGTCGATGGTCGCGCAGCTCGGCATGCGCGGGCTGTGGCTGTCCCTCGCCGCGACGGGGGCGGCAGCAGTCCTCACGGTGCCGTGCCTGCTCATCGTTGCGGCTGCGGCCTATCTGGCGGTCTGTGAGGCCCCGCGAGGGCAGAAATTCGGCTATTTTTACGCGCTCAGGCGCTATCGCGGTGCGCTTGCGGCGTGTCTTGCGCTCAGCGTTGCCGCGGCGGTGCTGCGGGTCGTGCTCGCGCCGCTTGTCCTGCGGCTGCTCGCGTGAAAAACCCTTCATAAAACTGCGCAGTTTCCATTGACAAAACCACATAAACCATGTAATCTTGACTTTAATATCAGAATAGAAAACGTGCGCCCGAAGGGGCGCGCGCTGCTTGTGGGCCCCCGTTTGACGGGGGAAGGGAAGGGGCTTGCGCCCCGCCGGGATGATGATTGGAATGGAGGAAACCGAAGAAATTGGAAGATAAACTGCGCCTTTACGGTTTCAATAATTTGACCAAGACGCTCAGCTTCAACATCTATGATGTGTGCTATGCCAAGAGCGAGCGAGAACAGAAGGACTACATCGCTTACATCGACGAGCAGTACAACTCTGAACGTCTGACAAACATTCTGTGCAAGGTCACAGAGATCATCGGCGCGCATATACTCAATATCAGCAAGCAGGACTACGATCCGCAGGGGGCGTCGGTCACCATTTTGCTCACCGAGAAGGCGCTGCCCATCGAAATGATTGACAAATCGTGCAATCATGGCGAAATTGACATTCTTGCGACGCGGGATACGGTCGTCGGGCATCTCGACAAGAGCCATATCACGGTGCACACCTATCCGGAATACCATCCGGATAACGCAATCGCGACCTTTCGCGTCGACATCGACGTCGCGACCTGCGGACAGGTTTCCCCGCTGAACGCGCTCAATTACCTGATCGGCTCGTTCGATTCGGACATCATCACGGCGGATTACCGCGTGCGCGGCTTCACGCGCGACGTGAGCGGGCGCAAGCTGTTTCGCGACCACGATATTGCCTCCATACAAAACTATATCGACGACAAGACGCTGCAGCGCTACGACGCAATCGACGTCAACGTCTATCAGTCGAATATTTTCCACACCAAGCTCCTCATTAAGGAGATCGACTTGCAAAACTATCTGTTCAACACCGATGTGTACGAGATCAGCCCCAAGCGCCGTTTGGAGATTTCCGAGAGTCTGCGCCGCGAAATGATTGAAATTTTCAGCGGCATGAACATCTACAAATGAGGGCGCTCACAAGCAGTAAAGGACGATGCAGCACAATGAACCATTCACAAAACCGGGCACCGATCGTGGACGCGCTCAAGCGCTTCGAGCGCATGCGCGTCGTGCCGTTCGATGTGCCGGGACACAAGCGCGGACGCGGCAACCGCGAGCTGACAGATTTTCTCGGCGAGAAATGCCTGTCGGTGGACGTGAACTCCATGAAGCCGCTGGACAACCTGTGCCATCCGGTCTCGGTCATCCGCGAGGGTGAAGAGCTGGCGGCGCAGGCTTTCGGCGCGGCGCACGCGTTTTTCATGGTCGGCGGCACGACCGCTTCGGTGCAGACGATGGTGCTGTCCGTATGCGGCAGAGGCGACAAGATCATCATGCCGCGCAACGTGCACCGCAGCGCCATCAACGCGCTTGTGCTGTCGGGCGCGGTGCCGGTTTATGTCAATCCGGGCACGAGCCGCCGGCTCGGCATCCCGCTCGGCATGACGGTCGCGGATGTGGAGCGCGCAATCCGCGACAATCCGGACGCCAAGGCGGTGCTCATCAACAACCCGACCTATTACGGCGTATGCTCCGACCTGCGCACGATTTGCGATCTGGCGCACGCGCATGGGATGAAGGTGCTCGTTGACGAGGCGCACGGCACGCATTTTTACTTCGGCGAGGGCCTGCCGCCCTCGGGCATGGCGGTCGGCGCGGATATGGCGGCGCTCAGCATGCACAAATCGGGCGGCAGCCTGACACAAAGCTCCTTTTTGCTCATCGGCCCGTCGATGGACGAGGGGCATGTCCGCCAGATTATCAACCTGACACAAACAACGAGCGGCTCCTATCTGCTGATGAGCTCGCTCGATTTGTCGCGCCGCAACCTTGCCCTGCATGGCAAGGAGGTGTTTCGCCGCGTGTGCGAAATGTCGCAGTATGCGCGCGAGGAGATCAACAAAATCGGCGGCTACTATGCCTTCGGCGAGGAATGTGTGGACGGCGACGCGTTTTTTGCGTTCGACACCACCAAATTATCCATTCACACCCGCGACATCGGTCTGGCCGGCATCGAGGTCTACGATTTTCTGCGCGATGAATACGACATCCAGATTGAGTTCGGCGACATCGGCAACATCCTGGCGTATGTATCGGTCGGTGACCGCGAAAAGGATCTCGAACGGCTCATCGCCGCACTTGCCGAGATTCGCCGGCTGCATGCGGGCAGTCCGGTCGGCATGCTGGATCACGAATACATCGATCCGCAGGTGGAGCTGCCGCCGCAGGAGGCGTTCTACGCCGATAAGGTTTCCTTGCCCATCGGGGAGAGCGAGGGATATATTTGCAGCGAATTTGTCATGTGCTATCCGCCCGGCATCCCGATTCTCGCGCCCGGCGAACGCATCACCCGGGAAATTCTCGACTACATCGCATACGCGAAGGAAAAGGGCTGCTTCATGACCGGCACGCAGGACGTCAACATTGAACGCATTAACGTAATCAAAGGAGCGTAACATGGATCTTTGGTTTACCGAGGCGCACACGCCGCACGTGCGTTTCTCCATCAAGGTGGACAAGCAGCTGTACTCCGCGCAGAGCGACTTTCAGCGCATTGACATCTTCGAAAGCGTGGAATTTGGACGTTTTCTTGCGCTGGACGGCTATATGATGCTGACCGAGCGCGATGAGTTCATCTATCACGACATGATTGTGCATGTGCCGATGGCGGTCGGAAAAAATATCCGCAAGGTGCTTGTCATCGGCGCGGGCGACGGCGGCGCAATCCGCGAGCTGGTGCGTTATCCGGACATCGAGCGCATCGACATGGTCGAAATTGACGAAATGGTCGTCGAGGCGTGTCGCGAATACCTGCCGCAGACCGCGGGATTTTTCGACGATCCGCGCGTGCACCTGTACTTTGAGGACGGGCTCAAATTCGTGCGCCGTCCGCAGAATGAATACGACCTCATCATCGTGGACTCGACCGATCCGTTCGGCCCGGGCGAGGGACTGTTCACGCGTGAATTTTACGGAAACTGCTACAAGGCGCTGGGCGAGGACGGCATCCTCGTCAACCAGCACGAGAGCCCGTATTACGACAACGACGCGCTCGCATGCCAGCGTGCGCACCGGCGTATTACGGAGTGCTTTCCGCTGTGCAGCGTGTATCAGGCGCACATTCCGACCTATCCGTCGGGGCATTGGCTGTTTGGCTTTGCCTCGAAGAAATACGATCCCGTCGCCGACCTTGACGCGACGGGCTGGAACGCGCGCGGGCTCCAAACGCGCTATTACAACACCGATTTACACGTCGGCGCGTTTCAGCTGCCAAACTATGTAAGGGAGCTTTTGGACAGTGCTTATGAATAAAAACATCCAAACCTTTCTCGGCTGCGGCAACAGCTATGCGGAGAGCCGCCTGGTGATTTTCGGCGCGCCGTTTGACGGCACGACCTCTTACCGTCCGGGCACGCGCATGGCATCGCGCACCATGCGCGCGGAGTCCTACGGACTGGAGACCTACAGCCCCTATCAGGACAAGGATCTGGAGGATTACGCGGTATTTGACGGCGGAGACCTGGATTTGTGCTTCGGCAACACCGAGCGCGTGCTCGGCGATATTGAGGACTTTACGGCGCGCGTGCTGGCGGACGGCAAGACACCGGTTATGATCGGCGGCGAGCACCTCGTCACGCTGGGCGCGCTGCGCGCCGCGGTCAAGACCCATCCCGATCTGCGCATTGTGCACTTTGACGCGCACACCGACCTGCGCGACGAATATCTCGGGGAATCGCTGTCGCATGCCGCGGTCATTCGCCGCGCGTGGGAGCTTGTCGGGGACGACCGCATCTGGCAGTTTGGCATCCGCTCGGGCGAGCGGGCGGAGTTTGTCTGGGCGAAGAGCCACACGCACCTGACCAAGTTCACGTTTGACGGTCTGGAGCAGGCGATTGACGCGCTCAAGGGGCATCCGGTCTATTTTACAATCGACCTCGATGTGCTGGACCCGTCAATTTTCCCCGGCACGGGCACCCCGGAAGCGGGCGGTGTGGGCTTTAGCGCGCTGCTCGATGCGCTGATCAAAGTCGCATCGCGCTGCCGCATCATCGGCTGTGATGTAAACGAGCTGTCTCCGGTCTATGACCAGAGCGGTGTGTCAACCGCGGTTGCGTGCAAGGTGCTGCGCGAATTACTGCTTGCGCAGCTCTGACGCAAGTGCAAAAAACAAGGGTCTGCCGTCTGTGCGTACAGGCGGCAGATTTTTTGCGCAAAAACACCCCCAACATCCGCCGCGGTAAATGCCGCCGGTGTGTTGGGGGTGTTTGTTTTTGAGGGAAGGGTTACTCCGCGATGCCGTGCTGGAGCTTTGCCGCTTTGAGCGTGTTCTTCATCAGCATCGTAATCGTCATCGGGCCGACACCGCCCGGCACAGGCGTCATATAGCCTGCCTTGTCCAGAACCGCGGGATCGACGTCACCGCACACCTTGCCCTCGGCATTGCGGTTCATGCCCACATCAATGACGGTCGCGCCGTCCTTGACCATGTCGGGTGTGACAAAGGCTGCCTTGCCGACCGCCGCGACCAGAATATCCGCGCGGCGGCAGACCTGCGCGAGGTCCTTTGTGCGGCTGTGGCAGACGGTCACCGTGCCGTGGCGGTGCAGCAGCAGCATGCTCATGGGCTTGCCCACAATGTTGGAGCGGCCGATGACAACGCAGTCCTTGCCCTTCGGGTCGATGCCGTATTCGTCAAGCAGCTCCATCACACCTGCGGGCGTGCAGGGCAAAAAGTCAAAATTGCCGATCATGATTTTGCCGACGTTGACCGGATGAAAGGCATCGACGTCCTTTCGCGGATCGATCGCCGCAATGACCGCTTCCTCGCTGATGTGCGCGGGCACGGGCATCTGGCACAAAATGCCCGAGATCGCCGGGCTGGCGTTGAGCTGCTCAATCAGGCCGAGCAGCTGCTCCTGCGAGGTTTCCGCAGGCAGCGCATATTTTTCGCTGTAAAAGCCGCATTCCTCGCACGCTTTTTCCTTGTTGCGCACATAAATTTGGCTTGCAGGATCCTCCCCCACGATGATGACCGCAAGACCGGGCGTGATGCCGCGCGCCTTGAGCGTTTCGGTTTCTGCGAGGATGCTGCAACGCACCTTTGCGGAGAGTGCCTTGCCGTCCATCTTGATCGCGCTCATGTATGCTCCTCCTCGTTGTCCGTGTGTGTGGTGGTGGGTGCCGTGCTTGCGGGCTGCGCCGGGGCTGCAAAGTCGGCGGCTGCGGACTTTTGCGGCGGCACCGCAATCTCTGTCGGCACCGCGAACACAGGATGCGCGCGCCGGCCGCGCACGATCAGCGCGAGCGCGATGAGAAAGGTGACCGCCGCGAGCAGCTGCGATACGCGCAGGTCGGTGCCGCCGAGGTATAGGCTGTCCGTGCGCAGGCACTCAATGAACATGCGCCCAAAGCCGTACCATGCGAGATAGCCCAAAAAGATTTCACCCGAAAAACGACGCTTTTTCGCCCAAAAGTGCAGTACGAAAAATCCGATGAAATTCCAGGCGGATTCGTAGAAAAAGGTCGGATGCACGCCCGGCGCACCGTCAATCATCATGCGCCACGGCAGATCGGTCGGGCCGCCGTGCGCTTCGGCATTGACAAAGTTGCCCCATCGGCCGATGCACTGCCCGATGAGCAGGCCGCGCGCGGCGAGATCGCCCATGTCGGGAATGTTCAGATGCTTGCGCTTGCCGTATATAACGACCGTGAGCACCGCGCCGATGATGCCGCCGTAAATCGCAAGGCCGCCGTGCCAGATTTTAAAAATCTCGCTCAAGTTGTCCTTGTAGCTGTCCCAGCTGAACACGACGTAATAAAGGCGCGCACACACGATGCTGAGCGGCACGCCAAGCAGCACCGCATCGAACACGTTGTCCTGCGTGAGATCATACTGCTTCGTGTGGTGCGAAACATACCACGCCGCAAGGAGAAAACCCGCGCAGATGATGATACCATACCAAAAGATGTCTTTTCCGAACAGATTGAACGCGACGCTGTGCAGGGTGAGCCGTATGCCCAGCCCGGGGAATTCGATTATATGCTCCATCGGTGTCGCCCTCCGCTTACGAAAGCGGCTCGACGACCGAGAGCGTCGCGCGGTTGGGACGCGCCCAGCGTGCGAGCATCTCCTGTACGTCGCGTGCGGTCAGCTCGTCAAAAACGGCGGGGAAGTTGAGCGCTTCTTCGTGGCCGAAGGCCGCCTCCACCTGCATGCGCGCAAAGTCGTCCGGCTCGTCGAGTGCGCGCACCATCATGCCGTAGCGCGCGTTGCGCACGCGCTCAAACAGCGCGGGATCGATGCCGCGCTGCGCAAGCGCCGCCGCCTCCTCCAGCACCGCCTCGCGCACCGCGTCCGGATCACGGCTCTCGCCGCCGACCACCACGCAGGCCGCCTGCGGGAATAGATCATACTCCGCGCCAAAGCGCGCATTGATGAGACGCTCCTCGTACAGCCGCGCATACAGCGGCGAGGTCTTGCCGCACAGCACTGTGGCGGCGATGTCGCCCAGAATGCTGCGGCGCATGCGGCTTTCCTTTTCCGCGAGCGGATCGTCCTTGACACCGAGCATAAAGGTCGGCAGGGACACCTCCATGCGGCGCGAGATCGCGGCGCGCGCGGTTGCGGGACGGCGGCTGCCGTAGTGCCGCTGCCCGATCTTTTCGCTTTTCGCGGGGGAAAGCTCGGCTGCCATCGCGCAGATGGTGTCAAAATCCGCATTGCCGACCACGGTCAGCACCATGTTGCACGGGCTGTAAAATGCGCGGTGGCAGGTGTACAGGGTTTCCTTCGTGATGTGGCTGATGCTCTCGACGCTGCCCGCAATCGAGCGGCGCACCGGATGATCGCGATACAGTCCCTCGAACATGCCGACCATCGCCTGCCAGCCCGGCGTATCATCCATCATGCCGATTTCCTGGCCGATGATGCCCTTTTCCTTTTCGACGTTTTCGTCGGTGAAGTAGGGCGTGTACACAAAGCGCAGCAGGATCTCCAGATTTTCCTCGAAGCGATCGGTGCAGGTAAAGTGGTAGGCGGTCATCACATGGCTTGTAAAGGCATTCGGAGAGGCGCCCGTTGCCGCAAACTTTTGCAGCGCGTTGCCGTCCTCGTCCTCGAACATCTTGTGCTCGAGAAAATGCGCGACGCCGGTCGGGGTGTCATAGCGCTTGCCCTCGAGCGTGAAGCTTTCGTCGACCGAACCGAAGTTTGTCGCGAGCATGGCAAAGGTCTTGGAAAATCCGGGCTTCGGATAGTAGTAAATGCGCAGACCGTTCGGGAGCGTTACGGAAAACTGGGTTTCCCCAAGCGCCATAAAGTGTTTTTCGGTCATGCACCCACCCCCTTTAAGAAATAAATCGTGTCGAGCTTGATCTTGGCCGCAACCGCGAGCATGTCCGCGCGCGTGACGCGTGCAATGCGCTCCATGAGCGATTCTACGTCCCAGCGCAGCCCCTCAATCGCCTGCCCCAGCCAGAACTGCTGGAGCGCGGCCGGACTGTCCTGCATGGAGCGCAGCCCGCTGAGCACGGTGCGCCGCGCGGTCTCGACCTCGTCCTCGGTCAGGCCGCCGTTTTGCAGGTCGGCAAGCTGACGCAAAATCTCATCGCGCGCGATTTCAAAGTTTTCGTTCTCGATGCCCGAGGTGACGGACAAAAGACCCTTCTGCCGCTCGAGCGTCGAGGATGCGTAATAGCACAGCGACAGCTTTTCGCGCACGTTGAGAAACAGCCGTGCGCTGGTGGAGCCGCCGAACGCATTGTTGAGCAGCATGAGCGCAGGGTAGTCCTCGTCCGCGCCGGTAACGCCCGTGCGGAAGCCGAGCGACAGCTTGCCCTGCCGCACGTTCATCTCTTCGATCACGGTGCGCACCTCGCCCGCAGGCTGCGCGCGCACCTCGCTGCGCGGCATGGCGTAGTCCCCCGGCGCACGGGTGTGCAGCGCGTGGGCAAATGCCTGTTCGACCGTGTCCGGCGGCATGGAGCCGCAGTAAAACAGCTCGATGCACGCGCCCTCCAGCGCGTGTTGGTAGGCGGCGTACAGCGCTTCGGGGGTCAGCGCGCGCGCGCCCTCCGCCGTGCCGTATTCGCTTTTGCCGAAGGCTTCGCCCTCGCACATGATTTCGTGCAGGCGGCGCAGCGCATAGGAGCGCGGATCATTCTTGAGCGCTTCGATGCGGTCGGCAAGGTTTTCCTTTTCGCTTGCGACATAATCGGGCGCGAAGGCGCCGTCCTTCAGGCAGGGCGACTGCCAGAAGGACGCGAGCAGGTCGACCGCGCGCGCGGTCAGTCCGCCGTTGCCCGTCGCATATTTTTCGTCGATGACATCCGCGAGAAAGCCCAGAATCAGGCTCTCACCGCGCTTGCGCACAATCGGCTCGATGCGCGCGCCGTACAGCTCGTCGAGCACCGCGCCAAGCTGCTGCATATCGGGATAGGCCGCCGTGCCGCGGCGCAGCACATGCGGCAGCGCGGCATAGGCCGAAGCGTCCTCTCCGCCGAGCGGCAGCACGAGGCACGCACTCATCACGGAGGTTTTGAAGCGCGCGCTTGGCACAACGGTCAGCTGCACGCCGTCACCCAGTGTTTTGCGTATCATTTGTTGCATATTCTTTCCTCTTTTCGGAACAATAATCCGGGATCATGCCGCCGTAAACATGCGACATGAACCTAGATTAAAGTATACCCGTTTTGCCCCTTAAAGTCCAGCATGGAGGATATAAACAATTTCATCGGCGCTCCATAAAAAAACGCCCCGCACAAGCGGAGCGTTCGGGGTTAGCGGTCGGTGTTTTGCAGTTCGGCGAGCAGCTTTTTGTCCTGCTTGTCGCGCGGAACAAAGCGCGCAAACAGATCGGGCCGATCGGTCTTGGTGCGCAACAGGCACATTTTGCGCCGCCAGCGCACAATGTTGGCATGATGACCGGACAGCAGCACGTCGGGCACTGCGCGGCCGCGCCAGACCTCGGGACGGGTGTACTGCGGATGCTCGAGCAGACCGTCCCAGTGGCTTTCGTCGGTGAAGGCCTGCTCGTCGGGCAGCACGCCGGGCACCATGCGGCAGATCGCATCCGCGACCGCCATCGCGGGAATTTCTCCGCCGGTCAGCACAAAATCGCCGATCGAGATCTCCTCGTCGACGCAGGCATCGATAAACCGCTGGTCGATGCCCTCGTAATGTCCGCACACCAGAATAACCCGACCTTTGCCGAGCAGCCGGCGCGCGGCATCCTGATGAAACGCCTTGCCCTGCGCGGACAGCAGCACGGTGTGCACGTGCGCGCCGCGTGTCAGCGCATCGTGGCAGCGAAACAGCGGCTCGGCGAGCATCACCTGACCGCGGCCGCCGCCATAGGGCGCGTCATCCGCCTTACGGTGCTTGTCGTTCGCCCAGTCGCGGATGTTGACCGCGCGCACGCGCACCAAGCCCCGATCCTGTCCGCGCCCGATGATGCTTTGCCCCATGACCGCGCGGATCATATCGGGGAACAGGGTCATAATGTCGATTTGCATCATTCAATCAGCCCCTCGATCGAGCGGATGATGACGCGCCCGGCCTCCATGTCGATGCGTTGGAGAAAGGGTTTGGTCGCAGGCACATAAAGCATACGTCCGTCCTCGGCGACGATTTCGTAAAGATCGTGCGCGGGGTTCGTGGTCAGCACGTCGCGGATGCGGCCGACAACGCGCGCGGTGCGCTCGTCGTAGACCTCAAAGGACAAAATGTCCTGTATGAACACCAGATCCTCGGGCAGCTCGACATCGTCGCGCGACAGGTAGAGCACCTGCTGCCGCAGTGCATCCGCCTGCTCGATTGTGTCCACGCCCTGAATGCGCATGATGACGCAGTTTTTGTGCACATAGGCGCGCTCGATGTGCACCGGCGTGCCGTCCGCCTGGTAGAGCGTGTCAAAATCGGTCAGCACCGCGGGGCTGTCACACCAGGACTGCACCTTAACCTCGCCGTTTACACCGTGGGTGTTGACGATCTGCCCGGCTTCGAGAAATTGTTTTTGCATGGGCTTCCTCCGTGCTTATAAGTCAAAGTAGATGGAAAAAAGACCTGCTTAACACAGGTCTTTTGCGTGTAACTGCACCGATGCCGGAGCGGCTCGGAGAGCAGGTGTCAGTCACAGATTTCAACTGTGACCTTTTTGTTTTCGCGGCTGCCTGTGGCCTTCATGAGGGTTCGGATTTCCTTGGCGATACGGCCGTGACGACCGATCACGCGGCCCATGTCCGCCTGCGCGACCCGCAGCTCAAAGGTGATGTTGTCGCCCTCAGAGGTCTCAGTGATCGCGATCGCGTCCGGTTCGGTGACCAGATTTTTCACGATATAAGTCAACAGCTCTTTCATTCGTACAACCTCTCCTTACAGCGCGCCGGCCTTCTTCAGGATGTCGCGGACAGTGTCAGTCGGCTGTGCGCCGTTCTTGATCCACTGCTGCGCACGCTCGCTGTCGACCTTGATCTCGGCGGGAGTGGTCAGGGGATTGTAAGTGCCGATTTCCTCGATGAAACGACCGTCACGCGGGTAACGGGAATCAGCGACGACGATGCGATAGAAAGGAGCCTTCTTGGCGCCCAGTCTGCGAAGTCTGATCTTTACCATGGTTTCACCTCCTTCAAATAAGTATGTGTATTGTAAATGATATTACAAACGAATGCGCTAAAAGGGAAGCTTGAGACCGCCCAGGCCAAAGCCCTTTTTCTTTTTGCCCTTGGAGCGGCGCTGGAGTCCGGCGACCTGCTTGGTCATTTTCTGCATCATCTCGAACTGCTTGAGCAGACGGTTGACTTCTTCGACTTTGAGCCCGCAGCCCGCTGCGATGCGCTTCTTGCGTGAAAAGTTGATGATGCGGGGGTCGTCTCTCTCCTTGGGTGTCATCGAGAGGATGATCGCCTCGGTGTGCGAGAGTGCCTTGCCGTCGATCTGTGCGCCCGCGAGGGCCTTGGTGTCGACGCCGGGCAGCATTGCGAGCATTTCCTCCATGCTGCCCATATTTTTCATCTGCTTGAGCTGCTCGTAAAAGTCGGTCAGCGTCAGCTTGCCGGTGCGCATTTTCTTCTCCAGATCGTCGTGCTGCTTGGTGTCGAATGCCTGCTGCGCTTTTTCAATCAGCGTCAGGACATCGCCCATGCCGAGGATGCGGGAGGCCATGCGGTCGGGATGGAAGGGTTCGATGTTGTCGAGCTTTTCGCCGGTGCCCGCGAATTTGATGGGCTTGCCGGTGACGGACTTGACCGAAAGTGCCGCGCCGCCGCGGGCATCGCCGTCCATCTTGCTCATGAGCACGCCGTCGATGCCGAGCACCTCGTCAAAGGTCTGCGCAACGTTTACGGCGTCCTGGCCGGTCATTGCGTCAACAACCAGCATGATTTCGGTGGGGTTTACGGTTGCTTTGATGTTTTTGAGCTCGTCCATGAGCGTTTCGTCGATGTGCAGACGGCCGGCGGTGTCCAGAAAGACCAGATCATACGCATTTTTGCGCGCATGCTCCACGCCTGCCTTTGCGATGGCGACCGGATCGCCCTGGCCCTGCTCAAAGACCGGAATATCGAGCTGCGCACCGACGACCTTGAGCTGTTCGATCGCGGCGGGACGGTAAACGTCACATGCGACGAGCAGGGGACGGCGCTGCTGCTGCTTGCGCAAAAGAGCGGCGAGCTTGGCACAGTTCGTTGTCTTGCCCGCGCCCTGCAAGCCGACCATCATGACAATCGTCGGAGGCTGGGGGGCAATGGTGATGCGGGTGTTTGCGCCGCCGAGCAGCGCGGTCAACTCATCGTTGACAATTTTGATAACCTGCTGCGCAGGGGACAGGCTTTCCAGGATTTCGGCGTCCGTCGCCTTTTCGGTGACCGTTTTGATGAAATCCTTCGCGACCTTGTAGTTGACGTCCGCTTCGAGCAGTGCCATGCGGATTTCGCGCATGGCCTCCTTGACATCGGCTTCGGTCAAACGGCCGCGGCTGCGCAGCTTTTTAAAGGCGGATGAAATTTTCTCGGTAAGACCTTCAAATGCCATAGTGCCCTCCGTCGACGCGGCGCTCAGCCTGATATGGATTCGAGACACGCACCCATGTGGCTGACCAGACGGGCAATGTCCTGATTGCGGTATTTGTTACAGTTGATGAGGTGGATTTCGCGCAGATCGCTTTTTAGATCGTGCAGCCGCGCTTCAATGTTGCCGTAGCGCGCAACCAAAGTGAGCTTGCGCTCCATTTCCCGCAGGGTGTGTTCCGCGCGCACGATGCTGTCGCGCACACCCTGCCGGGTGATGCCGACGTGCTCGGAGATCTCCGCGAGGGAAAGATCCTCATTATAATAGAGATCGAACAGTTCGTGCTGCTTCTCCGTCAGGAGATCGCCGTAAAAATCGAACAGCAGGCACATCTCGAAGGGTTTGTTTTTCAAGTGCCCACCTCCTGATGTAAAGCGGAATACCTTTACAACTACAACGTTATTTATCTTACAGGATATCTGCTTTTTTGTCAAGCATTTTTTTGCCGCTTTTGAAATTGCGATCAGCAGATGTTTGCCCGCGCGCAACATTGACGAAATCCCCTGCGTTTGCTACACTGTTAGCATTGGCATCTATCCTTATATAATGATGGAATCTCGGTTTGGCACGCCGCTTGAGGAAGGAAAGTGTAATGGAATTCAATCGAAAGAATATGCGCAGCCTTGCGCTGCTTATTGCGTTCGGCATTCTGCTGCTGACCGGACTGCAAAATTTTCGCGCGGTCAGCGCGATTGTGCGCAGATTTTTCGGGCTGCTCGCGCCGTTTTTGCTCGGCGGCTGCATCGCGTTCATTCTCAACGTGCCGATGGCATTCTTTGAGCGCACGCTGCTGCACCGAAAATTTCGCGCACGGCGCACGGTCAGCATTGCGCTGTCGCTGCTGCTCGTCATCGGGCTGCTCGCCTTTGCAAGCGGCATGGTGATTCCCCAGCTCGGGCGCTCACTCCAGTCGATCGGCGCGGCATTTCCCCGGTTTTTCAAGGAGATGCAGAGCAGTGTCGCCGCCCTGGAGGACAAAATTCCGCTGCTGGCGGACTGGCTGACCGGCGCCTTCGGCGGCTGGGACTCCATCGACTGGCCCAAGCTCGGGCAGACCGTGTGGACCTTCCTCAGCGGAACGGGCGACCTCATCGGCTCCACGCTCGGCGTGGCAAGCTCGGTTGTGAGCGGCTTCGTCAACTTCTTTCTCGGCTTGTTTTTTGCGATTTATGTGCTTGCGCAAAAGGAAAGGCTCGGCAGGCAGGTCAAAAAGCTGCTGTATGCAACGCTTTCTATTTCGCAGGCGGATTCGTTTCTCGCGGTGTGCACGCTTGCGCAGCAGACGTTTTCAAACTTCATCACCGGACAGTGCGCCGAGGCGTGCATCCTCGGCCTCATGTTCTTTGTGAGTATGAGCCTGCTGCACTTTCCCTATGCCGCCCTGATCAGCGTGCTCATCGGCATCACCGCGCTCGTGCCGATTTTCGGAACCTTCGTCGGCTGCGCGTTCGGTGCGTTCTTCATCCTGATTGAAAACCCCATGCAGGCGCTGTGGTTCATCATCCTGTTCCTCGTGCTGCAGCAGATTGAGGGCAACCTCATCTATCCGCATGTGGTCGGCGGATCGGTCGGCTTGCCGTCCATTTGGGTGCTGGTCGCGGTCAGCGTGGGCGGCGCGTCAATGGGTGTCGTCGGCATGCTCATTTTCATCCCGATTTTTTCCGTGCTGTACGCGCTGCTGCGCGGCTTTACCAACCGCCGGCTCGCGGCGCGGGGAGTTCCGCCCGAAAAATGGGGGGATCGCCCGGTAAAGCCCGCCAAAGCGCCGCCCAAGAACGGCGCGTCGCGTCCCACGCAAAAAAAGTGAGCAAGGCGGCTCAGTCCTTGGGCAAAAGCGGCGCAAAGCCCTCGCCCATAATCTGGCTGGCCTCGGCCGCGATGACGAAGGCGTTCGGGTCGGCGGCAAGAATGATCTGGCGCACGCGGTAGACCTCGGCGCGGCGCACCGCGACAAGCAGCACCTCAAAGTTGCGTCCGGTGTAGCTGCCGCGCGCATACAGCTCGGTCACACCGCGCGGCAGCAGCAGAATTTCGCGCTTGATGCGTTCATTTTCCGAAGAAACAACGTAAAGCAGCTTGCCGGAGTCCGCGCCGTACAGCACACCGTCGATGACCTTGGAGGTCAGATAGATGACGATGATGGCATACATCGGGCTTTCGATGCTGTGGAATACGATCGCGGACAGCAGCACAATCGGCATATCAATCAGAATGAGCAGCTGCCCCACCGGAATGTGCGGCACACGGCGCGCGAGCAGCGATGCGGCGAGGTCGGTGCCGCCGGTCGTGCCGCCGCGCAGGAAGATGAGCGCAAGCCCGGCACCCGAGAGCACACCGCCGAAAATGGCGACCAGCATGCCGTCTCCCTGATACACGGGCAGCAGCGGCGCGGTCAGGTCGATTGCGACCGACACCAGCGCGACCGCAACCGCGGATTTGAGCATGGATTTGGCGCTGCGCGCCCGGATGCCCCAGATAAACAGCGGCACGTTCAGCACGATGGACATGACGCCGATCGGCGCGCCGCTGACCTCCCGAATGAGCGTTGCGGCGCCCGTGATGCCGCCCGGCGCGATGCCGTTTGGCGCGGTGAAGATATTGACCGAGCACGCAAACAGCAGACTGCCCAAAACAAAGCAGATGCCGTCGATGAGCAGTCGCGTGATTTTGTTTTCCATAAGCGCTTCCTCTCTCTTTTACAAAACGGATGTGCTTATTATAGCACAAAAAAACACAATCTGTGCAGCGTAAAATCGACGAAAACTTTGCCCGAATCGATTGACAGAAGACCAAAAGCATGGTATCCTATGAAAAGCCGCATTGAACGGGTTCTATTAGTCTGTCCGTAATAAGACAGCGCCCGTAAGAGCGTGACTCTATAAAAGAAAGAGAGGTGCTACCGTATGTATGCGATTTTAGAGACCGGTGGCAAGCAGTACAAAGTTTCCGAAGGCGACGTAATCTACGTTGAAAAGCTGGGCGTCGAGGACGGCTCCAGCGTCACGTTTGACAAAATCCTCGCAGTCGGCGATGGCGAAGGCCTGAAGGTCGGCGCTCCCTATGTTGACGGCGCGAGTGTTTCCGGCACTGCCGACAAGACCGGCAAGAAGAAGAAGGTCAATATCTTCAAGATGAAGCCGAAGAAGGGCTACAGAAAACGCCAGGGCCACAGACAGCCCTACACCAAGGTCACGATCAGCGCGATCAACGCGTAAGTCATGACACAGGTCGTTTTCAAAAAGCAGCGCGGCAAGTTCAAGTCCGTCAGCGCGGCCGGCCACGCCGGATTTGCGCAGGAGGGCGAGGACATCGTCTGTGCTGCAATCACGAGCGGCATGCAGCTTGTGCATGTGCTGCTCGATGATGTGCTCCTGCTGTCCATCGACACAAAGGTCGATCAGGACGCGACGTTCATCCAAATCACCCTGCCCGACGATATGACCGCGGACGAGGATCGAGAAGCACAGCATGCGCTGCGTGCGCTGCGTGTGCACTATGGAGAACTCGAAAAGGAGTACAGCCAATTCATCAAAGTTACGGAGGTGCAATACGATGCTTAAGATTAGCTTACAGTTTTTCGCTCATAAAAAGGGCGTTGGTTCGACCAAGAACGGTCGTGACTCTGCGGCGCAGCGCCTTGGCGTGAAGCGTGCGGACGGTCAGCTCGTTCCGGCAGGCAACATTCTGGTTCGCCAGCGCGGCACGAAGATCCATCCGGGCACGAACGTCGGTATCGGCTCTGACGATACGCTGTTCGCAAAGGTAACCGGTGTTGTCCGCTTCGAGCGTGTCGGCAAGGACCGCAAGAAGGTTTCGGTATACCCGCAGTAAGAATGTAAATCTCAGGCCGGACGGCCTGAGATTTTCTTTTCAGCGGGTTTTCCCCCGGAAAGGAGGAAGTTTTATGTTTATAGACATCGCAAAAATTCGTCTCATCGCCGGTCGCGGCGGCGACGGCAAGGTGGGCTTCCATCGCGAGAAATACGTTGCGGCGGGCGGTCCGAACGGCGGCGACGGCGGCCGCGGCGGCAGCATCAGCTTTCGGGTTGACGACAACCTGTCCACGCTGCTCGACTTCCGCTACAAGCGCAAATACGTCGCGGAGAACGGCGAGCCGGGCGGCGGCAAGCGCATGAAGGGCAAGGACGGCGCGGATCTCGTCATCCGCGTGCCGCGCGGCACGATTATTCGCGACCAGAAAACCGGACAGATCATCCACGATATGTCGGATGATGAGCCGTTTGTGGCGGCAAAGGGCGGCAACGGCGGCTGGGGAAACAGCCACTTTGCAACCCCGACCCGTCAGGCGCCGCGCTTTGCCAAGCCCGGTCTGCCCGGCGTGGAGATTGACGTAACGCTCGAGCTCAAGCTGCTCGCGGATGTCGGTCTGGTCGGCTTCCCCAATGTCGGCAAGTCCACGCTACTGTCCGTCGTGTCCGCGGCGCGCCCCAAGATTGCAAACTATCATTTTACGACGCTTGTGCCCAATCTGGGCGTTGTGCGCGTGGCGGACGAGAAGTCCTTCGTCGTGGCGGACATCCCCGGTATCATCGAGGGCGCGGCGGAGGGCGCGGGACTCGGACACGATTTCCTGCGCCATATCGACCGCTGCCGCCTGCTACTGCATCTGGTCGATGCGTCGGGCAGCGAGGGACGCGACCCGATTGAGGACATCGAGACGATTAATGCCGAACTTGCGGGATACAGCCCGTTCCTTCGCGAGCGTCCGCAGATTGTGGTTGCGAACAAGACCGATCTGCTCGGCGATGACCGCACGATGCTCGACCGCCTGCGCGCATATGCGGAGGAAAAGGGCTATGACTTCCTCGAGCTGTCCGCGGCGACCCAGCAGGGTGTGCGCGAGCTCATCCACAAGACGTGGGAGATGCTGCAAACGCTGCCGCCCGTGATCGTGTATGAGCCGGAGTACGTTCCGCAGGAGGCCGAAATCACCGAGGCGGATATGACCATCGAAAAGACCGATGACGATACCTTTGTCATCGAAGGCGTATGGGCGGAGCGCCTGATGAGCGGCATCAATATCGACGAATACGAGTCGCGTATGTACCTCGACCGCCGCCTGCAGGACGCCGGCGTTTATGAAAAGCTCGAAGCGCTCGGCGTAAAGGAAGGCGACACCATCGTCATTGACGATTTCTGGTTTGATTACGTGCTGTAAAAAGCACAGCCCAATTGAACGCGCGCCGCGCAATGCGGCATAGCCGCGAAACAAGAAGCACCCCCAAGGTGAGACAGTAGACATACTGTACAGACTTTGGGGGTGCTTTTTGTAGAAAAGAGAGGTATCAAAAGGTGAGGATCTGTTTAGCGCTGGACACGGCCGGAGCCGTCGCCGCCGGCGAGCTTTTCCACCTCGGACACGGTCACGAGGTTGTAGTCGCCCTCGACCGAATGCTTGAGTGCGGAGGCCGCGACCGCAAATTCCACGGCAGACTGGGTATCCTTGCCTGACAGCAGCGCGTAAATGAGGCCGCCGCCGAAGCTGTCGCCGCCGCCGACGCGGTCCACGATGTGCAGATGATATTCCTTGGAGAAGCAGTAGTTTTCGCCGTCGAACAGCATCGCCGCCCAATCGTTATCGCTCGCGGAAATGGAGGTGCGCAGCGTGATGGCGACCTTCTCAAAGCCGAACTTGTCGACAAGCTGCTTGGCAACGGATTTGTAGCCTTCCTTGTTGAGCTGACCGCCGTACACATCGGTGTGCGCAGCTTCAATGCCGAAAACGTCCTTTGCGTCCTCCTCGTTGGAGATACAAACGTCGACATATTGGCACAGCTCGGTCATAGCGGCACGCGCTTCGTCCCGCGTCCACAGCTTGCCGCGATAGTTGAGGTCACAGGAGACCTTGACGCCGCGCTGCTTTGCCGCAATGCACGCCTGCTTGCAGGTTTCCACCATGTTTGCGCCAAGCGCCGGGGTGATGCCGGTGAAGTGGAACCAGTCGGCATCCTGAAAAATGGCATCCCAGTCAAACTCGGAAGGGGAGGCCTGCTGAATGGCAGAATGCGCGCGGTCATAGATGCACACCGAGCCGCGCTGCGACGCGCCCTTTTCCAGAAAGTAGATGCCGACGCGGTCGCCGCCGCGCACAATCATCGAGGTGTCCACGCCGTATTTGCGCAGGCTGTTGACGGCGGACTGGCCGATGGCGTGCTCGGGCAGCTTGGTGACAAAGGCGGCATGCATGCCGTAGTTTGCGAGCGAAACGGCAACGTTGGCTTCGCCGCCGCCGAAGGTCGCCTGCAGCTGGTCATCCTGAAAGAAGCGGTGGTAGCCGTTTGGGGCAAGGCGGAGCATCAGCTCGCCAAAGGTCACGATTTTTTTCATAGAAATACCCTCTTATATCATCAAAAATGGTTCGGAATGCAGATCAAGTGCGCCAATTATGCTTTCCCTACCAGATGGAGGGCAAAGCCGCAGATCTCATCGCGGAAATAAACCGCGTTGAGCTTGCCGGAGGGCAGATATTTCGCGGTGCTGTCGTCAAAGACAAAGCCGCGGCGCTCAAAATGCGCCTTGGCGCGCAGCACGCTGTTCGTTGCAATCGCGATATGGCCGTGCTTGCCGCGTGCGGGCTGCTTCATCACCTCGACCGCGCTGCCGGCAAAGACAGAGCTCGTGCCCTCCTTGACGGGCAGCCCGAACAGCGTTTCGAACATTTGCGCGGCATTGCGCGCTTCCGCTTCGTTCTCCGCGTTGATGCCGACGTGCGCCAGCTCAAAGCCCAGCATCGTGCGGATCGCTTCGGCGCACAGCGCTTCGATTTCGTCGAAACGATCGGCGGCCACAAGCGCATCCTTGGCCATCCACGAGCCGCCACAGGCAACGATGCGATCAAAGGCCAGATACTCCGCGATGTTCTTCGCGTTGATGCCGCCGGACGGCATAAAGCGCAGGTTCGGATAGACCGAGGCGACAGATTTTAGGAAGCCGAGGCCGCCGAACTGCTCTGCCGGGAAGAACTTCACGATTTTAAGGCCGGCATTCGCGGCCTTGCTCAGGTCGGAGGGGCAGGCGCAGCCGGGCAGAATCAACACGCCGCGCGCCTGGCAGTGCGCAACAACGTTTTCGTCATAACCCGGCGTGACGATGAACTTCGCCCCCGCGTCGATGGCGCGGTCGCACTGGTCGATGGTGAGCACGGTGCCTGCGCCGACCAGAATATCCGGGCATTCGGTCGCCATGCGGCGGATGGCTTCCTCGCCGGCTGCGGTGCGCAGGGTGACCTCCGCCGCGGGGATGCCGCCCTGCACCAGCGCGCGTGCCAGCGGTACGGCTTTTTCCGCGTCATCAATTTTGATGACAGGCACAATGCCAAGTTGCTCGATTTGCGTTGTGATTTCACTCATCCTAAAAACCCCCATTGTTTCATAATACGAAACCGCGTTTCGTAAACTTCCTTATGCTTCTTATTATACGGCATTTGATCAAAAATACAAGAGCGCACGGCAAACAAAGCTGTGCAAAGCTTTGTTTGCAATTTTAGATAGAATGGATTATAATGAAACAAAGTTTCATCATACAAAACGAGGTGTATCAAAAATGGCAGAAACTCCTTCCGTGCAGTCGCTGGAGCGCGCGTTCGATTTGCTCGAAATCCTGTGCCGCAGCCGGGGCGGCGCGACGATTGCCGCACTCAGCGCGCAGACGGGATTGCACAAATCGACCGTGCACCGTTTGCTGGGCACGATGGCGGGGCGCGGCTATGTGACGCAGGACAGCGCATCGAGCAGCTATCACGCAGGGATGAAGCTGTGTGAATTATCCAGCTATATCACGGAAAACTTGGATATCGTGGAGCGCGCACGCGCAACGATGGAGCGTCTGGCGCGCGAAACCGGGGAAACCGTCCATCTCGTCATGCGCGAGCAAAATGAAATCGTTTATGTGCACAAGGTCGACAGCGTGCACAGCGCAATCCGCATGTTTTCACGCATCGGCATGCGCCGTCCGCTGTTTTGCACAGGTGTGGGCAAGGCGATTTTGGCGACCCTGCCCGAGGACGAGGTGCAGGCGGTGTGGCAGGCGAGCGATGTGCGTGCATACACCGAGCACACGATTGTGGAGGCGCGCGCCTTTACGCAGGAGCTTGCAAATATTCGGCATGTGGGATATGCGCGCGACAACGAGGAAAACGAGCTGGGGGTGCAGTGCGTGGCGGCGGCAATCCCGGATTATACGGGTCGGGCATCCTATGCGATGTCCATTTCCGCGCCGGTATCGCGGATGTCGAGCAGCCGTATCGGCGAGCTGCAAGGCTTGCTGCGTGCCGCGTGCGGCAGTATTTCCGCGGCCTTGGGCGGAACAATCGAAAGCACGAACTAGAAAGAGGAAGCGGTATGTCATGCCGCTTCCTCTTTTTTTAAGGTCTGTGGATTATGTGCCGAAGGGAGGTGCTGTCAGGATTTCCAAATGGCCGCCCACTCATCGGCATCCTCCAGCAAAGAGGGCTGCGGCTTGGCAAGCGCCTCGCCCACCACATGGTCGCGAATACCGGCCCATGCGGCAAAGGTGCCGATCAGTCCGCAGAAGGCGGGCACAATAAACAGCAGAAACGGCAGCGAGAACGGAAAATAAAGCAGCGTAACAGCGCAGATGATGCCGCACAGAAAAACCGCGGGCAGGGCATGCCGCGCGCATATGACAGCCAGCAAACGCGCATTGCGCAGGACGTGGCGCACGGAAAGCATGGTGTTCACCGAAAGCGGAAAGACGTAAAGCCAGGTCATGCTGAGGAAAACAAGCACAAGAAACAAGGCCGGGAGCACCATATAACAAACAAGGGGCGGCAGAAAGCGAAGGGCTGCGAAAGCGGCGCAAATCACGATGCCAAAGGCAAGCGCGCCGATGAGCGCGAGCTGCAGACTGCGTTTTAGCTCGCGCTTCAAGGTGTCCCAGAACTTTGCAAACAGCATGCGCGGCTGATCCCGAACCATACTGGTCAGCACCGCGGTCATACCCGCAACGGCCGGGCCAATGGTGACGACGGGGATGCAAAACAGAAGAAAAACGACGTTCAAATGGATCAGCTGCCAGAATTCATGGAAAACGATTTCAAAAAAACGTGCCAGGCCGCGTTTGGGCGGTTTGTCATCGTCGTGTCTGTTGTGATCGGATGTGTACAGTCGCTGAAATAGCTGCATCTTGTTCCTCCTCGCCCGCGTACCCGTATGCAGGGCGGTGGCGCATACCGGTCATCATATGAATAAAAAGCCGGGATATTGAGTCATATCACGGCTTTTTAAATGCGTTTAGTGGCAGATTGCCTGTTGAGTCTGCTTGTCGAACAAATGGATTTTGTTCATGTCGATTGCGATGGGGATGGTGTCACCGCTTTTGCCCTCGAAGCGCGCCGGGGTGCGCACCATCAGACGGACACCCTGACACTCCAGATAAACAAAAATTTCCGCGCCCATCAGCTCCACCAGATCGATGTTGGCCTGAATGGTCGTTTTCGCGCTGGTTTCCAGGAAAATATCTTCTGTGTGGAAATCCTCCGGACGAAGACCGAGCACAAGCCCCTTGCCGACATATGGTGCAAACAGCTCGCGGCCGCCCTTTCCACCGGGTATTTCCATAGAATATCCGAGAAAATCCAGATAATACGCGCCTGCTTTTTCCGAGATCGTCGCATCCACGAAATTCATCTGCGGGGAGCCGATAAAGCCTGCCACGAAAAGGTTGCACGGCTTGTCATACAGGTGCTGCGGCGTATCGACCTGCTGAATGAAGCCATCCTTCATGACAACAATACGATCGCCCATGGTCATCGCTTCGGTCTGGTCGTGTGTGACATAGACAAAGGTGGTGCCCAGTTTTTTGTGCAGCTTGGAAATCACCGCGCGCATCTGCGTGCGCAGCTTGGCATCCAGGTTGGAAAGCGGCTCGTCCAGCAGAAAAACAGAAGGATTGCGCACCATGGCGCGCCCCAGCGCGACGCGCTGCCGCTGCCCGCCGGAGAGTGCCTTGGGCTTGCGGTTTAAATATTCGGTCAGATTGAGCGCTTCGGCGGCTTCTTTCACCGCGCGGTCAATTTCGGCTTTGGGGACCTTGCGCAAAGTAAGACCGAAAGCCATGTTGTCATAAACGGTCATATGCGGGTAAAGCGCATAGTTTTGAAAGACCATTGCGATATCGCGATCCTTGGGCGCGACGTCGTTCACGCGCTGATTGCCGATCATCAGATCGCCGTCTGAAATTTCCTCCAGTCCCGCGATCATGCGCAGCGTGGTGGACTTGCCGCAGCCGGACGGACCGACCAAAATCACAAATTCCTTGTCGTAAATCTCTAAGTTACATTCATGAACGGCAACTACGTCGCCAGGATAGACCTTCTTGATGTCCTTCAAGACAATACCAGCCATAAAGGGAAACCCTCCTTCGTTATCGATGGAATAGAACGAGTATTGGAAACAGTAGTAAAATGAGCACGTTCAAACTTGTATACAAGTATACTACCATGAACAAGCACGCACAATTCGCAATTTTTACAACATATACGAAACAAACTTGGTATATACCTACAAAAGAAAGTGATATACTAAAATACTTGTTTACCGAAATTGACAATTAAACAAGCCGGTGATAGAATGGAGAAACATTAGGAGGTAGAATGCTTTGGAAACGGAAAAGCGTCGAGAATTTATAAAGGATCAGATTTATCACAGCGTCAGGCACGATATTCTGACCTTCCAGTACTTACCGGGGGAGAAGCTGAGCGAAAATAGAATCGCTACAAAATATAGCGTTTCACGCTCGCCGGTGCGTGCTGTACTACAAAAGCTGGAGAACGAAAAACTCGTGATTATCGATCCCCAGCGGGGAACCTTTGTCACAAAGCTGGATTATCATTATATCCAAAATATCATTTATATGCGGTGGTGCGTGGAGAGCAACCTGCTGCGCACCATTGCAGACAAGCAGCCGAGGCCGCTGCTGGAGGAGCTGCGCCACTGCCTCTATCAGCAAAAAGAGCTGCTGCAGGCGGAGAAAATCGATCCGGAAGAGTTCACGGTGCTGGATAACGAGTTCCACCGCCTGTGCTACGCAGGGAACGACCGCGAGCCGCTGTGGCAGCTACTGCAAGAGGTCAACGCAAATTATTTGCGGTTTCGCCTGCTGGATCTGGTCGCGGGCAATGCGCATCGGCAGATTTATTTGGACCACTGCCGCATATTGCAGGCGATCGAGGATCAGGATGTGCAGCTTTTGGACCGATTATCCAAACAACACCTATACGGAAACTTGCAGACCTTTGAAGGGGTAAAAAGCGAATATCGCGCGTATTTTATCTCATAATAGAGAAAGCACAGCTTCACGGAACAACCCTGATGATGCGTAATGCACATCAGGGTTGTGTATTTTGTACATTGCTCGGGTTTTAAGAATGTGCAAAAGGACAAAAGTAGATCATGCGTATTGACATACTAACATACAAGTTATAGAATGATGGCAGAGATTATGAAACTGGATGAACCATGAGCACGTTCAAACCGGAAAGATGAAAAACGAAAACCTGTTGAATGTGAGGAAGGGAACTATGAAAAAGAGATTACTCGCAGCACTATTGACTGCAGCAATGGCGACGAGCTTGACCGCATGCGGAGGCGGCAGCGGAAACGGAAGCACCGCGGATCAGGGCTTTAAAATTTTGATTTCGGACGATACCTCCGAGGGCGGCGCGATGGCGGACGCTGCGCAGCGCTACACGGCGGAAACCGGCATCAAGGTTGACGTCGTCGAGGTGCCCAAGGCAGACCGCGACACCAAGCTGGCGAACATGATTCAGGGACATGACGCGCCGGCGCTGGTTCGCACCGATACCTACGGCGCGTACAAGGATCAGCTCGTCGACCTGTCGGACGTGATTTCCGCAGAGCAGTTCCCGGCATCTCTGACGGCTAAAATCGAGAACGAAGACGGTGCGCTGATTGCGCTGCCGATTGACGTCACGGTAACCGGCATGCTGTACAACAAGACCGCATTTGACGAGGCCGGCGTTTCCGTCCCGCAGGACGAGAGCCAGGTCTGGAGCTGGGTGGAGTATGAGCAGGCGGTCAAGACCGTAACAGAGAAATCCGGCTGCAAATACGGCCTGGCGTTTGACAAGACCCAGCGCCGCTATCAGGTGCTCATGTACCAGTTTGGCGCATCCATTGTCAGCGATGACGGTGAAGCGGTGGTTGCAAACTCTCCCGAATCCGTGAAGGCGCTCGACTACTTTGTAAAGCTGCACAACGACGGCATTATCCCCAAGTCCGTATTCCTCGGCACGGAAGACCCGTCTGCGCTGTTCAAGGCCGGCCAGCTGGCGACGGTCATGCAGGGCTCGTGGAAGATTTCCGACTATACGACGAATATCAAGGATTTTGAGTGGGGCGTCACCTATATGCCGAAGGAGCTGCAGCGCGCAACCCGTCTGGGCGGCAACTTCTTCTGCGCAATCCAGGGTTCGGGCAAGGAAGATCTGGCAAAGGATTTCCTGACATGGTTCTACACCCCGGAAAACTTCAAAACCTATTGCACCAAGGGCAATTATATGTCCGCGCTGAACGATGTCACGCTGGACTATGCAACGCATCCCGAGATGTACCAGCTGTTTGAGCAGGAGCTTGCGGCTTCCGGTTCTGCGGGCGTGGGCGACAATGCGTGGGATTATTCCGACAAGGTCGGCAACCTGCTGCTGGACGACGTTTGCAAGGCGCTCAACGGCGACATGACCTCGCAGCAGGCGATGGACTCGTTCGCCAAGGAAGTTTCCGAGTCGATGGAGATCCCGATGGCTTTCCCGGCAAAGTAATAAGATCCCTTCGTCATGCGGCGGTCTGCGCATCATAATATACGGATGACCGCCGCAAACCTCCCATTTGATTTTAAGAAAGCAGGTGATTTTTGTTGGAAGCAGCAAAAAACGCAAAAGCAAAAAAACCCCGCAAGCTTGGGGCTGAGCAACGAAGGACAGGATACCTATTCATTCTGCCGAACTGCATTATATTCATGCTGTTTTTTGTCGTCCCTGCGGTGCTTGGTTTTTATTACTCTCTGACGAAATTTAACGGCTTCGGTACACCGCAGTTTATTGGATTCCAGAACTATGCAAAACTGCTGACCGATCACAATTTTTACAAGATTATAGGACATACGTTCCTCTATGTGCTGCTGACAGTGCCGACGGTGTACGTTGCCGCGCTGGCTGTAGCGATGGGGCTGACGCGGGTTTGGATTCGCGGGCGCGATCTGATGCGCGTTTCGATCTTCTGGCCGACCATGATTTCTACGATCATCGTAGGCTTGATTTGGCGGTGGATTTTCGGTGAAAACAGCGGTATCGTCAACTATCTGCTCACGCTCATAAGCGGCAGCGGCCTGCCGTGGCTGACGAATAACGCATTGGCGATGGTCACGCTGGTCATTGCAACCATTTGGTCCAAGGCGGGCTATTTCATGATTATCTTTGTGGGCGGCATTGAGGCCATCCCGGAAAGCTACTATGAAGCGGCCTATCTGGATGGTGCTACGCCGTGGCAGGCGTTCCGGCGCATTACCTTCCCGCTTCTCAAGCCGACCAGCTTTATGGTCGTCATGCTGTGCATGATCAACTCCTTTAAGGAGTATCCGATGATTCTGTCGCTGACCGGCGGCGGACCCGCGGACAGCACGACCATGGTCATCCAGTATATCTACAAAACCGGCTTTGATCGTTCGAATATCGGCTATGCCTCGGCGGCCTCTATGGTCATGTTTGTGATTCTGGTAATCGTTGCAATCATACAATTTAGAGTCAACAAGGGAGGTTCGAACGACTGATGAAAAAGAAATCCGGCGGCAAATATGCCGGCAATATCATCATGTGGATCGCGACGGCTCTCTTCCTTTTCCCGGCAATTTGGATTGTGCTGTGCTCCTTTAAGCCGGGCACAGAGCTGTTCCGTATGCCTCCCACGATTTTTCCGGAAAACCCCTCGATCAGCGCGTATATCACGACATGGAAGGACAACAATTTCCTGCGCTACTTCTCAAACTCCATGTTCGTGGCGGTTATGGCGACGCTCATCACCTTGATTGTCAACACTATGGCCGGTTTTGCGTTTGCAAAGTATCGGTTTAAGGGGCGGGACATCATTTTCATGGCACTGCTGACCACGATGATGCTGCCGACCGAGGTCATCATGCGTCCAACGTTCACCGTTGTCAGCGCGCTGAGACTGTATAACACGCTGTGGGGCGTGATCATCCCGCCGATTGCCACCCCGACCGGCATCTTCCTCATGCGGCAGTATTTTATGGGCGTGCCGGATTCCCTACTGGAATCCGCGCGCATCGACGGCGCGGGTGAGCTGCGTATTTTCACCACCATGATGGTGCCGCTCGCCAAGCCGGTCATTGCCACGCTCGCTATTTTGTCCTTTATGTGGCGCTGGAATGACTTCGTGTGGCCGATGCTGGTCATTACGGATCAAAGCAAATACACCATGCAGCTGGCAATTGCGAACCTTGTCGGCGAGCTGGCGGTGGACTGGAATACGCTGCTGTGCGCCTCCGTCATCTCCATGATCCCGATGCTGGTGGTTTTTGCAATCTTCCAGAAGCAGATTATCAAAAGTGTCATGACTTCCGGACTAAAAGAAGGTTAATTTCGTACAAGCACCCCTCTTCTTTTCACGACACGGCGCAGAGACGCGTCTGTGCCGGGCAGGGCCGCCGCCTAAAAGCGGCGACCCTGCTTTTTTTTTAGACTTTTTCAGACCTGCAAGGAGGCTATTTTATCATGCAAATGACATTTCGTTGGTACGGAGAGGGAAATGACAGCATTTCTCTTGCCGATATCAAGCAGATTCCCGGTGTGACGGGCATCGTCTGGGCGCTGCACGACAAGCAGGCGGGCGAAGTTTGGCAGGTGGATGAGATCCAGAAGGTTGCAGACGAGCTGAAGCCCTATGGCTTTAACATGGATGTGGTCGAATCGGTCAATGTCCATGACGACATTAAAATCGGCCTGCCGACTCGCGACCAGTATATCGAAAACTACAAAGAGACGCTCAGAAACCTGGCGAAATTCGGCGTAAAGGTTGTATGCTACAACTTTATGCCCATCTTTGACTGGACGCGAACCGATTTGCATCATCCGCTGCCGGATGGCTCCAACGCGCTGTATTACGAGAAGAACCGCATCAAGGAAGATCCCATGGAAATGGCGGAATACATTCTGAAGGGCAGCGAGGGATACACCATGCCCGGCTGGGAATCCGAGCGGCTTGCAGGGCTTGCGGAGCTTTTTGAAAAGTACAAGCCGGTCACGAAGGAAGTCCTGTGGGAAAACCTGCGCTACTTCCTGGAAGCGCTGATGCCGACCTGCAACGAATGCGACATCAAGATGGCCGTGCATCAGGACGACCCCCCGTGGGATATTTTCGGGCTGCCGCGCCTGCTGATAGACGCGCCTGCGATTGATCAGTTTATTAAGCTGGTTGACGATCCCTATAGCTGCCTGACGCTTTGCTCGGGCTCTATGGGGGCGAATCCGGAAAACAACGTTGCGGACATCATCCGCCGCCACTGCGACCGCATTGCGTTCGGTCATGTGCGCAATGTCAAGCACTACCCGAACGGAGACTTTACGGAGACCTCACACCGCGACTGCGACGGCGATGTCGGCATTCTGGACATTATGAAGGCGTATCACGACTGCGGATACCAGGGCTATATCCGGCCCGACCACGGACGGCACATCTGGGGAGAAAAATGCCGCCCGGGCTACGGACTGTATGACCGTGCGCTCGGCATCATGTACCTGTGGGGATGCTGGGACATGCTGGACAAGACGGAAGGCAAGGTGTAACAACGATGAAGCTATCACGTGCGTGCTTTCAAAACGAAGCGGTGAAAGCATCCTATAAGCTGCCAACGTTCCGTCTGGAGCAGGTCGCGCGCAACACACACGACCGGCCGACGTGGCTGCACTTTGGCGCGGGCAACATTTTTCGTGCGTTTCCTGCGGTGCTGTGCCAGCAGCTGCTGAACGAGGGCGCGACAGACACCGGCATCATCTGCTGCGAAGGCTATGATGAGGAAATTGTCAGCCGCTGCTTTCAGCCATACGAAAATCTCACGATTGCGGTTACGTTGAACGCGGACGGCAGCATCGGCAAAGAGATCGTCGCGTCGGTCACGGAGAGCCTGACCATGATGCACGATCAGGCGCGCGTGCGCGAGATTTTCCAAAATCCGTCCTTGCAGATGGTCTCCTTCACCATCACGGAAAAGGGCTACTCGCTGCGCAATGCCGCGCATGAGCTGACCGCCGCGGTTCTTTCGGACATGGAAAACGGGCCGCGCGGCTGCAAAACCTTTATGGGGCAGCTGACCGCGCTGTGCCTTGACCGCAAAGCGGCGTATAACGCACCGCTCGCGCTCGTTTCCATGGACAACTGCTCACACAACGGGGAAAAGCTGCAGGCGGCCGTGATGGAAATTGCACAGCACTGGCAGGAAAACGGCAAAATCACCGCCGAGGAGCTGGATTATCTGCGCAAGCAGGTCTCCTTCCCGTGGAGCATGATTGACAAGATTACGCCCCGTCCGGACGAGCGTGTCCGCGCGCAACTGGAACAGGACGGCTTCGAGAAGATCGCGCCGTTTGTCACAACCAAAAACACCTATATTGCGGCCTTTGTCAACGCGGAAAAGCCGCAGTATCTTGTGGTGGAGGATCTATTCCCGAATGGACGTCCGCCACTTGAGCGTGCAGGCGTTATTTTCACGGAGCGGGAAACCGTCAACAAGGTGGAAAAGATGAAGGTGTGCACCTGCTTGAATCCGCTGCACACCGCGCTTGCGGTGTATGGCTGTCTGCTGGGCTACACGAGCATCGCGGACGAGATGAAGGATCGGGAGCTGGTCGCACTCATTGAGACGATGAGCCGCACCGAGGGCATGCCGGTCGTCGTCAATCCCGGCATCATTGATCCGCATCAGTTCCTGCACGAGGTGCTGACAGAGCGCTTCCCCAATCCGTTCATGCCGGATACGCCGCAGCGCATCGCAACGGACACCTCGCAAAAGCTGCCCGTGCGTTTCGGTGAAAATATCAAGGCACATCTGGCGCGGGGGACGGCGGGCGAGCTGAGGCTCATGCCGCTGGTGCTGGCGGGCTGGCTGCGCTACCTCATCGGCGTAGACGATGCGGGTGAAGCGTTCGCGTGCTCGTCCGATCCGCTGCTGGCAGCGCTGCAGGAAAAACTCGGCGGCGTGAAGCTCGGCGCACAGAACGATGCGGAGGCGCTGCAGCCCATTCTTTCGGACGCGACCATTTTCGGCCTCGACCTATACGAAGCAGGGCTTGCAGAGCGGATCATCGGCTATTGGCACGAGCTGATGGCAGGGCCGGGAGCCGTGCGCCGGACGCTGAAAAAGTATACGCAACAAGACAACTGATGCCGCGGAGGTGGAACAATGCCGTATTATGCAATAGATTATGGCGCAAAGGGCGACGGACAGACGAATGACGCGCAGGCCATACAGGCAGCCATTGATGCCTGCGCCGAAGCGGGCGGAGGCCGGGTTATTTTGACGGCGGGACGCACGTTTTATTCCAGCTCGATTATTTTAAAGCCCTATGTGGATCTGCATCTGGAGCGGGGAAGCGTGCTGAAGGCGCATGCGGATATCAAGACCTATTTCTGCCCCAACGGGGGGCAGAAGGACGACGGTGTGGAGCGAGTCGGCACACCGGTCACGCTCAAGCCGTCCTACGCGTTTATTTATGCAAAGGACGCGGACGGAATCGCAGTTTCCGGCGCGGGTGCGATTGACGGAAACGCCTATGCGTTTGTCGAACGCGTGAGCCCCTACTATGTCACCGGCGATTTTTATCCGCGCCCCACGCTGGTTTATGTGGAGCACTGCAATCACATCTCCTTTACCGGGGTGACGATGCGCAACGCACCCTTTTGGACGCTGCATCCCGCAGGATGCGACGATGTGCTGATTTCGGAAATTCGCATTCTGAACGATCTGGACGTTGCAAATTCCGACGGCATTGACCCCGATCATTCCACAAACGTGCGTATTGTCGGGTGCCACATCACCTGCGCGGACGATTGCATCTGCCTCAAATCTTCCGCGGGCAATATGGAATACGGGCCGACAAAGAACATCGTGATTTCCGGATGCACGCTGATATCGACCTCCGCGGCCATCAAAATCGGTACGGAGGGCACGGGGGATTTCGAGAATGTGGTGGTGGACAACTGCGTGATTTCGGACTCCAACCGCGGAATCTCCATCCAGATCCGCGACGGCGGCAACGTAAAGAATGTGTCGTTTTCCAATATGATCATCGGCACGCGCCGCTTTGCGGACAGCTGGTGGGGCTGCGCGGAGCCGATCACCATATCCACCCACAACCGCGACGAGAACACGCCGTCGGGACATATTTCGGATATCCGCTTTTTCAACATCACCTGCGACAGCGAAAACGGTGTGTTTCTCTCGGGCAGCGCGGGCAATCACATCGAGGACGTGCTGTTTGAAAACGTGCGTGTGACGCTGCGCGCAAAGAGCAAATGGCCGCGCGGCAGATATGATTTGCGCCCGGGGATTCACCAGAAGATCGAGGAGATTCCGTCCGCGGGGTTCTATCTGCGCCGCGCGGATGAGGTCACGCTGCGCAATTGCCGCGTCCGCTTTGCAGGCGAGGATATGGAGGGCTTCGGTCATGCGGTGTTCGCGGAGGACTGCACCGACGTCGATTTGCAGGCGTTCCAAGGCAAGGCCGCAAGACCGGAACTGGAGGATGTTCTGCTATGAAGCCCTTTATGAACGGTGATTTCCTTCTGGAGACCGAAACCGCGCGGAGCCTGTACCATGAATGCGCGGAAAAACTTCCGATTATTGACTATCACTGTCACATCAGCCCGCAAGAGATTGCCGAGGATCGCGTCTTTTCGACAATCACACAAATCTGGCTGGGCGGCGACCACTATAAGTGGAGACTGATGCGCGCGGGCGGCGTGCCTGAGGATCTGGTGACGGGAAACGGAGACGATCGGGAGAAATTCCGCGCCTATGCCGCGCTGATGCCCAAGCTGATCGGAAATCCGCTTTATCATTGGAGCCATTTGGAGCTGCAGCGTTATTTTGGGGTTTCCGAGCCGCTTTGCGCGGGAAACGCAGATGAAATCTATGACCGCTGCAACGAAAAGCTGCGCAAGACCTCGGCGCGCAAGCTCATCGAGCAGTCCAATGTATATGCAATCTGCACAACGGACGATCCGTGCGACACGCTGGAATGGCATGATATAATCGCGGCGGATGCATCATTTTCGTGCAAGGTGCTGCCGACTTTTCGACCGGACAAGGCTATCCAGCTTGAAAAGGAGGGCTTTGCGGCATACATCAGACGGCTGGAGGGCGTTGTCGGCCGCGCGCTGAACACGGTCGACGGCTTAATCGGCGCCCTACGGTCGCGTGTGACGTACTTTGCGGCACACGGCTGCCGCGGCGCGGATCACGGCATGGATCGTCTGGTGTTTGCAGAGCCGGATCCCGTGCAGGCACAGATTGCGTATTCGATGGCGCTGCAGGGAGAACACCCGACGGCGGAGCAGGCCGAGGCCTTCAAAACGCTGCTTACAGTCGCAATGGCGAACTGCTATGCCGAGCACGGCTGGGTGATGCAGATCCACTTTGGCTGCCTGCGCGACAACAACCGTGCGCAGTTTCGCGCCCTCGGGCCGGATACCGGCTATGATGCGGTCAACGCGGATTCGGGTGTGGAGAATCTGGGCAGGCTGCTCAACGCGATGAACGAGCAGGGAGAGCTGCCTAAAACGGTGCTGTACTCGCTTTCTCCGTCGGATAATACCGCCATTGAAACGGTGATGGCATGCTTCCAGGGCGGCGGCCTTGTGGGGAAGCTGCAGCACGGCGCGGCATGGTGGTTCAACGACACCAAGAGCGGCATGATCCGTCAGCTGACCGATCTGGCGGCAAATGGGGTGCTGGGAGCGTTCATCGGCATGCTGACGGACAGCAGATCGTTCCTATCCTATGCCCGACATGAATATTTCCGCCGCATCTTATGCAATTTAATCGGAGAATGGGTGGAAAACGGCGAATATCCGAATCATAAAGAGAGCCTGCATGGCTTGATCCAAGATATTTGCATCCGCAATGTCAATGACTATTTCCTGTTTGAGATGTAGCGTATTTTGATGACTGCACAAGCCCCCTGCCGCGAGAGCGCGGCAGGGGGCTTTCACGCGCTGCAACTACAAAGTTCTTGTAGAAATCGCAAAAAAATCATAGGAATTGTCGATTTTCATGTTTGGGTATGCTATACTATATAAGTTACGATTTTTTGCCGCCTTGCAGGACACGAAGCTGCAAGAGGCGGAAGCACTAAAAAGCATATGCGCCGGAGAATTTCCGGCAAAACGGAGGGGGACATTATGAAAGAAAGCAGAAGCAGCTTTGGCAGCCGCATGGGATTTGTGCTCGCGGCGGCAGGCTCTGCGGTTGGTCTGGGCAATCTGTGGCGGTTTCCGTATCTCGCAGCAAAGTACGGCGGCGGCATTTTCCTGCTCGTCTATATTGTGCTTGCGGTCACGTTTGGCTTTGCCTTGATGCTCACCGAGATTGCAATCGGCCGAAAAACGCGCCTGTCGTGCATCGGTGCATATCGCGCGCTCGATAAGCGATTTGGGTTTCTCGGCTGGATAGCCGCGCTGGTTCCGGTCATTATCGTGCCGTATTATTGCGTCATAGGCGGCTGGGTGCTCAAGTATCTGGCGGAATTTGTCGCAGGGCGCGGCGCTTTGGTCGCGGCGGATGCAGACCAATATTTCGCCTCGTTCATCAGCGACGCGGGCAGCGGATTTTTCAGCACACCCACGCCGTGGTTCATTCTTTTCGCGCTCCTGACGATGGTTGTCGTGCTGGGCGGCGTGGAAAAGGGCATCGAAAAGGTGAGTAGCATCATGATGCCGATACTCGTCGTGCTGTCGATTGTGGTGGCGATTTTCTCGCTGACCATGCCGGGGGCGCTCGCGGGTCTGAAATACTATCTGATGCCGGACTTTAGCAAATTTTCCACCGCAACCGTGCTGGGTGCGATGGGGCAGATGTTTTATTCGATGTCGCTTGCAATGGGCATTATGATCACCTACGGCTCCTATATGCAAAAGGAAAACTTTATGGAGCGCTCGGTCGCTCAAATCGAAATTTTCGACACCGGCATTGCATTCATTGCGGGTTTGATGATTATTCCCGCAGTGGTTGCGTTCAACGGCGGCGATCCCACGCTCGCGCAGCAGAGCGCCGGCCCGGGACTGATGTTCGTGGTGCTGCCGCGCGTATTTGAGGCGATGCACTGGGGCGGCTTTATCGGCGCGGTATTCTTCCTGCTCGTGCTGTTTGCCGCACTGACCTCATCCATCTCGCTGATGGAGACCGTGGTGTCAATCGTGCAGGACAAGCTGCACTGGAAGCGTGTGCCCGCGACGCTTGCGGTCACCGTGATTATTTTGGCGATGGGCATGCTGTCCTGCCTCGGCTATAGCGAAAGCTTCGCGGCGATTCAGCCGCTCGGCATGGCATTCCTCGACTTCTTTGACTTCATCTCCAACTCGGTCATGATGCCGATTGTCGCATTCCTGACCTGTATCCTGATCGGTCATGTGGTGGGCACAAAGGTCATCGCAGACGAGGTCAAGGAGGAAAACGGCATCTTCCACCGCGAGGGACTGCACCGCGTGATGATTCGCTGGGGGGCACCGGTTCTGCTGCTCGCGATCCTGGGCGGAGAGCTGCTTAAATTCTTCGGAATCATCAATATTTAACACAAAAAAATCCGCTTCGCCCTGAAATAGCTTCGGGGCGAAACGAAGAGCGCCGGAATGATCGATTTCGGCAACACAAAGCCGGCACCGTTTTAAGCGGTGCCGGCTTTTGTTATATGCCTGCGGTCACACAGTGCCGCGCAGGGCGCTATTCAGATTCCGTGTTTTCGACAACCATGTTCCGTCCGTTGTTTTTAGCCTGATATAAAGCCTGGTCTGCCTTGCATATCAGCTGCTCGGACGATTCGCCGGAAGAAGGGGTCATATGCGCCACGCCAATGCTGATGGTGACCCTGCCGAAAGGGGAGTTTGCATGCTCGATCTGCAAGGACTCGACTCCGCGTCTGATGTCTTCCGCGAAAGCGACAAGATTTTTAGGCTGCGCGTCCTGAATCAGAACGATAAATTCTTCGCCGCCAAAGCGTGCGGCGAGATCCGTTGATCGCCGGGCCTTTCCGGCGATGAGGGTTCCGATTGCCCGGAGCGCATCATCGCCCGCCGGATGTCCGTAGGAATCGTTAAAATCCTTAAACAAATCAATGTCGATCATGAAGAGTCCGATGCACCAGCGGTAGCGCAATGCGGTGTTCCAAGCGTGCTGCAGGGTTGTATCGAACTGCCTCCTGTTGGATATTCCGATGAGTCCGTCCGTAAAGGATAACCGCTTCAACTCTTCGTTGCGCTCCTCCAGCTCCTGCGTTCTGAGCGCGACGGTTTCCTCCAGGGTGGTTACTGTCTGCGTGATGCGCAGCCCCATTTCATTAAAGGAGCGCGTTAACCGTCCGATCTCGTCCCTTCTTGCGTTGTCGGGGATGGAGGCCAGTTCCCCGTGCGCCAAAGCTTCCGCAGATGCACTGAGGGTGGTGATGGGTTTCACCACACGATTCGCTATATATGTTGTAAAAATAACAGATAGTATAAGAGATAATATCATAATCATGACCGAATGCCGGATTGCATTGTTTACATCGCCGAAGAAGTCGTCCTCTGCCATTACGACGTAGATGTCCCAATCCAGCCCGTGTTCCTGATATTCCGAAAACCCGACATAGTATTCTTTCCCCCAAATCGAGAACTTGGGGAGCGCGCCTACCTGCTCATATGCGGGTAACGAGGTTGCACTTTGAATGAGGGTACTGTTCACGTCTTGAATGGGGATGAGCTCGGAAGCCCCGTCGCGGATGCGATAAGCGGGCGAGTCCAATGTGGAGGCGACCAGCATGCCGGCGCCGTCCACGACGAACACCTCTCCCGAGTCGCCGATGGGCAGATCGCCCAGCGTTTCCCCCAGCCAGGATAATAAGTAGTTGACACCGAGGACCCCTTCCAACTGGTGATCCTGATTATAGATCGGATAGCTGGCGGTGATTGTGGGTTCGTGAAACACAAAATGGCTGTACACGCTGCTGAAGACAGGCTCGCCTGCCTCTGCGGCCTCCGTATACCACGGGCGCGTGCGCGCGTCGAAATCAGGAAAACGCTCCTTTACTTCTACGCCTTGTCCGGTGCTGTCGATGCGATAATACCAGGAGGCGCCGCCTGTGGAGCTGTCGTTGCGCGCAACCTGAATTTCATCGTTTTTCGTGCGGCGTGCACCGTAAAAGGATCCGTCCGGCAGCCCGATAAACGTCATCGCCACATCGGGATAGAGCTTGACGTGACCGGAAAAATACCGTTCTCTTTTTGCGGGGGAGGAAAGATCCAGCATGCCGCACTCAAGATGGTTGTAGTGCATCTGGTTGAGCTGCATGGCCGACCCCAGCCGTTGGGACAGCTCGGTGTTGACTTGGCGCTGCATCTGCTCGTGCAGCTCGCGCAAAATCAAGTGGGAGCTGCGTATGCTGGCCCGTATAGGGATGAATCCGATAAAGACAATTGTGACAAATAACAGCAGCAATGAAGGGAGTATAAACCACTTCTTCATAAAATATATCCCTCCTAAGCTTTTATTTTGCGGGGCTACGGTGTTGCGATGATGTCCAAAAAGAGGCGCGCGATATGCGGATCAAATTGTGTGCCGATATTCCGCTCTATTTCCTTGATTGCAGCTTCCTTTGACAAGGCTTTGCGATAGATTCGATTTTCGGTCATCGCGTCATAAGAGTCTGCAATGGTAAGGATTCGGGACAAAATCGGGGTTTTATCGCCGATCAAGCCCGCCGGATAGCCCGTTCCGTCCCAACGTTCATGGTGATGTAAAATATATTCGGCGATATGCTCCAGTTGCGGTGTGGACTTGGCGATGCGGTGCCCGATGGCGGGGTGCTGCTTCATAATTTCCCACTCGCTTGCGGTCAGCTTGTCCGGTTTGTTCAGAATATGATCTGCGATGCCAATCTTTCCGATGTCATGGAGCTTGGAAAGAAGCTGTAAATCGTCGAGCTCCTTTTGCGGCAGACCCAGCCGTTCTCCAATCATCTGAGAAATGCTGCATAGTCTGTTGCCGTGCGCCTCCGTTTCTTGGCTTTTCGCATATAAGGTCGCCATGATGGAGGACACGATTGCGGAATGAGAGCTGCTCTGGTTGAGCAGCTTACGGCGGTTCAGGTATTTCTCTGTCTCCCGCGTCACCTCTTGTATGGTTTGATTGTTCGATACCTTTGTCGCATGGCCGATGGTGACGCTGATGGCATAGAGGGCTTTTTCGTTGGCTCTGTTATAGCTTTCCACTGCATTTTGAATGTCTGATTTGATCTGACTGGCAGAATGACTGTCGGTGCACGGCATCAGGAGCATAAACTCACCGCCTCCGGCGTGTCCCAGCACATCATCGGGGCGCAAACAGCTCTGAAGCAGCCGCGCCGTTTGAACAATCAGGCGATCTCCTTCTTCCTGGCCATAGGCATCGTTCACCATGCGCAATCCGTCAATGTCGCAAATGGAAAAGGAAAGCGGCCAGAAATCCGGCTGATCCAAACGCTTCTTTTCTTGCTCGATATAGCTGCGGTTGTAAAGCCCGGTGAGGAAATCCAGATCCCGCAATCGGGCGATTTGAAAATCCTTCTTCTTTTGCTCGGAAATATCCAATACAACGCCCTCGAGCGCTTCCACCTCGCCTGCGTCATTGTAAATGCCCTCTCCCAGCTCCAGAACCCATTTACGTTCACCGGATTTTGTGGTAATTTCGTATTCGCCGTGATATCGTTTGCGTTGTGCCAACGCCCGATTCCACTTATCGCGCACACGATTGCGGTATTCGGGGGAGATAATTTCGCGATAAGAAATCTCTCGATCCGCGACAAGGCTTTCGGCCCGATACCCGGTCAACGTGCGGCAACCGTCCGAAGCAAATTCCATTGTCCAGTTTTCGTTGTTTCGGCAGCGATAAGCCACGCCGGGGATTTGGGAGAAAAACACCGACTTGCTGCGTTCGCTTTCCTGACGGGAGATTTCCGCCTCCTGATACCGCGCATTCTTCTGCAAGAGATGGAACAGCACAAAGACAAGCGCCGCCAGGCAGAGGACGATTATAATGTCCGGAATCATCTTTTTCCACAGACTTACTTTCCATTCGGCTGCGGAATAACTCAGTCCGAGGACCGCAATGACGTTTTGACCGCCTGCATCATAGATTGGAACCAACACCCGAATCCAATTTCCGCAGGGAAGGGGAATGGGACTCGTCAGCAGGCTTTCCCCCGTTTCGAATGGCCGCAGGTTGACGGACGCGGTTTTCTCACAGCTGCGCTTTGTCGGGCGTGAGGTGCTCGAATCCGCGGCGGAGGAGTCCGCAACAACCGCGATATTCCCATCCTGCTGCTTGAGAATATAAGCGTAATAAACAGAATCGGTGGTTTCGACGAGTTGTGCAAGCGCCTGATCAACGAGCTGACCCTCCGCGGCTGCGGCCGGATCGCCTGAGACCAGTGCTTCTATATGCTCCACATGCAGGAGCGCCCGCACCGACCGTGCCAGCTGCGTAGCTTCCGATGTGGCCATCTGCTGATAGGTGTTCCAGGTGCAATTCAAATAGAAACCTGCCAATATAGCTACAATTAAAAATATACAGGCCATGTAGAGCGCGGTGCGCTTTTTCACGCGCTCTGCTATCAGGTTTTTGAGCTGTCTATATTCCATATTTCGTTCTCCAAAACGAGGCTGCTGTCGTGGGCCATGGCTTCAATAATATTTGAAGACACGGGGGATAATCGCCCCAAAACCCGGAATTTGAAAACATGAAACCGTTTCGTTTGTAATTTTATGCGCGCTTGCTCTATAATTCTGCCAAATGCAGCGTTTGCCGCGCTCCGTGCACCGCTTTTTTTAGCACGCAGCACTATGCAATATGTAGCAGCAATCTTTATTATTCGACATAAAGCTACATCATAGTATACCCTCTTATGGTAGAAATAACAAGTGATTCATGAAGTCGATTGCGTGTTTTCACCGTATTCTATATGCTTTTAAGCCGAGATGGAAACCGCTTCGGCAAAGATTACAACCGGAAGAGGCAAAACCGATGCCGACCACAAAATATGTTGCCGCAGATCCTTCTTTTATCCTGAAAAATAGCCTGAGACAGCCCTGCGGAGGGAGCCCAATCTGGCATAAGGTTTGCATGTATGGTAAAATAAAGGAACATCGGAGCGAATATCACATGATTTTTCCTGTCTATATCAGTAAGAGCACTTTATTTCACAACGAGAGGGGGAGCGCAGTGGACGACCAGAACATCATCCATCTGTATTGGCAGCGGGATGAAGCGGCGATTCGTGAAACGAGCGATAAATACGGCGGATTTTGCCACAGCATCGCGATGAACATTCTCGCAGTTTCCGAGGATGCGGAGGAGTGCGTCAGCGACACCTACCATCAGGCGTGGAACAGCATTCCGCCGGAACGCCCCAATGTATTCAGAGCGTGGCTGGGCAGGATTGTGCGCAATCTTTCCATCAACCGCTGGCACCATAACCGGGCGCAAAAACGCTATGCTGGCGTGGAAATGCTTCTGTCCGAGCTTTCCGACTGTATTCCCGATACCCAAACCACGGAGGAAATCGTAGAATTACATGCCCTTTCCGAGCACCTCAACGGCTGGCTGGATACCCTGACCGACACGGAGCGTCAGCTGTTCGTTCGCAGATACTGGAACGGTGAGCCGCTCAATGAGCTGGCATCTGTCGCAGGGACAACACCCAACAAGCTGGCCGGTCAAATGTATCGCCTGCGCAACCGCCTTCAATGCTATTTAACAGAGAGAGGGGTGGTCATATGAGCAAAGGACGAGAGAAAAGGCTGTTTGATGCCATCACGAATATTCGGGACGATCTGATTGAGCAGGCACAAAATGCAAAGCCAAAAGCAAAACGACCTAAATGGCAGGCATGGAGTGCAATAGCTGCTTGCGCAGTATTAGCAGTTGGTATTGGAGGGATCATGTTATGGCAAAACCTTCTGCCCTTTGGCGGTAATGCAGGAACAGGCGGAAGCGGTCATGCCGAGGGGGCGACCACCTTTATGTCCTATGCGGGACCGGTTTTCCCCCTAACACTATCCGAGCCGGACAGCGAAATGACGGCAAGCCGCCGGATTACCTATGATTTTTCCCTTGACGGCGAGGACGAGCCGCGGCTGTGGGGCGCACAGGTGCAGGACAGCTATGTGCTCTCCAATCCTGCGGATCGTGCGCGCACCGTAAACCTCCTATACCCCTTTAACGGCAGCTTTACAGAGCTCGCAGAGCAAATGCCCGCCATCACAGTGGACGGCGAGGAAATTTCTCCGACGCTGTATCCGGGCGGATATTCGGGCGGATTTACCGGCGTTTACGGCGCGGATGACCCGGACGGCAGCGCGAACATCTTGCAGCTGCACTCTTGGGAAGACTATAAAGCCCTTTTGGAGAGCGGCAGCTACAGGACGGAGGCTTTTCGCGCGTATCCAACGCTCACACAGCAGGTGACGGTGTATGAATTTACGGATTTCGAAGCGCCGCTTGCGGAATATGATGCCGCGACGCAGGCAATCTCCTTTATTATTGACCCGGAAAAGACGCAAATTTTGCTCTATGGCTTTAACGGCGGCGAGTATGGCGAAAACGGTGAACGGAGATTCAGCTATTTTGTGCCGAATGAAACGCGCAGAGAAAGTGATAAAAAGTATCTCATCGTAATCGGTGACGATATTGATGAATACGCGCTGCAAGGCTACAAAAACGGTGCCTGCGAAAAGGGCAACGAGCTCGAGGGCGTTTCAGCGACGGTCACCCGAAAACAATGTGGTTTATCCGATGTTCTTCGCGATGCCATTGAAAATTACCTTTCTGTATATGGAAACGGCGAAGGACTCTTCGTGCCTGACGAGATGTTCCAGGGGGCGGTATCAGCGTTTATGCAGGCATATGGAATCAGCTCCGACTCCGTTCGCGATCGCTATGAAAGCGGAAGGCTGGAAGATATCATCTCTGAAACCATGAGTCTCGGCCGCGTATTTTATCTGGAGTTCCCAGTGACGATTTCCGCCGGCGGAAGCGCTTCGGTCGTGGCATCCCTGCACAAAGAGCCGAGTTATGACTTCTGTTGTGCCGGCACGGGCAATATAGGCATACAGGGGTATGACATGGTAACCCGTCTGGGCAGCAATCTGCTGTTCACCGAAATGATGGCGGCGCTTTCGAGCACGGAGCATATTGAGATTGTCCGCCAGAATTTTGGATTTGATCCTTTAGCCGGCATTGACGAGGTTACGCTAAACCCCGATACGTCCCATTACTATCTGGAAATCAGGGCGGTGGATAAAAATGAATAGATACAAAAGTCGCATTATTTTAGCCTGTGTCCTTGTGGCACTTGCAGGAAGCCTGCTATACATCAAGCCCTGGGGCACGAAGCTGTTTCAGGATTTAACGTCGGAACATATTACCGGCATGTCTGTTATGCTGGGGCCGCCCGGGGTTGAGATTTTGCTCAGCGAAGGTCAAATTGAAGAATGCATTTCGCTGCTCCGGCAGGTGGAGGGATCTCATCGCAAATACAGCTTTACGGACAATCGCACCACCGGGCAAGTTGTCAGGATTACGATAACCGATAGCTCAAATCGCGATATGGTGATCAGCTTCTTTGGGAATATCAGCGTTACCGTAGATGGCGTCAATTACAAAGTGAAGTATGAGGAGAGCGAGGCGCTTAATTCCTTTGCTAATTCACTAAGAAATCAATAACAGGAATGGATGTAATCTTTCAATAACAGGAGCCGCTACACCAAAATGAATGTGTAGCGGCTCCTGTTTTGCCTATATCCCAAGAATCATCCGGAGTATCCTTGCGAAAGGAGCGTGGGCGGATTCTGACGTTCATCCGGACGCAATCCTTCTTTCTTCTGTGGTTGAAAATGGCATGTGATAATAGTATGATTATAGCACGAATGATGCGGTGCTCCGTTGCGTTGTTTGCTTCTATAACTTGCCCGCATGTGGCTTTATTGGGAAGGTGTCCAAATTGAATGCAATTCCTTTGCTTATGATAATTGCGACGGCAATTTCTTTATTTCTATTTGTATATTCTGTCGTTCATTATACCTCGGAACGGTCATTTTTCTTGCTGTTCGCTTCGCTGTGCAGTTTTTTATATACCTTTGGTTATCTTCTGGAAATCACCTCTCTCTCGCTGGAAGCCGCTTTTGTAGGGGTTCGAGTTCAAAAGATGGGTTCGCTTTTATACCGGTTTTGAACTATCTATTTGTGCGGGACATTTATGAAGAAAAAAGGTTCAGCCTGCGGGGATATGGTCTGCTGTTTGCGTTGCCGCTTTTTAATTTCGTTACCGCGCAGGCATTTCCCTGGGTGCGGCTGCATTATACCGATATAGAATACTTCCGAAGCGGATCGATTGCCAATTGCCAAGGATATGCCGGAATAGGGAATTACGTGTCAATCGTCTATAACCTATTCCTTGTTTTTTTGAGCATTGGGCGCATTATAAAGCATCTCAATACAAAAAGCAGACAACAAAGGCAACAAAACCTTTCGCTGCTCGCCGCAATTTTAATTCCGCTGGTTGTCAATATGTATCACAGCCTGTCTTATAATCATCTTCGACTTGACTTAAACCCGATTGCTGTTTCCATTTCGATGGTGTTGCTGCTACGCTCTGTTCAGAAACAGGATCTACTCAATATAGCGCCGCTGGCACGTGCACGGGCGGTTGAATTGATGTCGGATGCTTTTATTGTATACAGTCAGGACTATACTTTTCTGGATGCCAACAAATCCGCGAAACGGTTATTTCCGGAGCTGGACGCGCTCCGCCCCGGTGATTCCATGGAATTCATCACGAAAATTGCAGGGGAAGACCAAATATCAATGAGCGCAAACGGTGAGTTGAGATATTTCGCAGTTGTCAAAGATTCGGTTCTAAATAACGGCAGAATAAGCGGTGTCAGCATGGTGCTCCGTGATATTACAGATAAAGAAAACCAATTACAGGGGCTGTATGGCAAGGCAACCTTTGATCCGTTGATGAGCATCTACAACAGAGCCACCTTTTTTGAGCTTGCGCAATTTTTACTGAGCACCGAAAAAGCGAAGCGCTGCCCCTATGCCATGCTGATGATTGACATTGACAATTTCAAACAATTTAACGACACCTACGGTCATCCCTGTGGTGACAAGGTGCTTCAAACACTCGCCGAAATCTTAAAAGGACGTTTACGCAAAAATGACATCATTGGACGATACGTGGGCGAGGAAATTGTCGTACTGATGGAAGGTATTACTTTAGAAAGGGCTGCTGGGGTGGCAGAGTCCTTCTGCGCAGCCATCGAGGATGCGAAGATTCATTATGAAACAAGCGAGCTGCGCATCACAGCAAGCATTGGAATAGCACATTCTGCTGTCGGGAGTACCCATTCCTTGACCGAATTGCTTGTTCAGGCAGATGCAGCCATGTACCAAGCCAAAAATACAGGACGCAACCGCGTCTGTCTGTACGAGAAAAAGAAAGCTGTATCAAGTAAATAACTGTACTTTTCAAACAGTTTATGGTACGATTTAACTCTGAAATAAAGAGAAACGGTGGCACCGATCATTCCGGCGTGACTTGGGATGGCGAAAAGGACACAGCTGCGACCGATACCAAGGGGGAATACATTGCTGATTCAAAAGCAGTGCATAATAAATATTTCTTAAAAGGGGCGAAAAAAATGAAGAAAATCGCAAAAAAAGTATTGTTGCTTTGCATGGCTATGGCTATGGCGGCAGGGATGGCAACAACAGCATTGGCAGTAGAAACGGTGAAAATCAATGGGTATCCGGGTTCGGCGCTGAACGATCTCATTACCGCAGAATATCAAATTAGCATCTCTAATGTAATTAAAAAAGAAGCTGCAACATATCTTGAATATGCGGATACCTATATCTGCCAAGGCCCTGTTACGGTAACCGCCTTGGATGATATGGAAGGGTTTTATGGATATACACTGGTCAAAAAGGATGGCACCTACGATTGGGGTGACGAACTAAGCATCTCGGGCGATGTCAAATTCTATTCTGACGGAAGCACAAGAAAGTATGAGCAAGGCGCAGAATGGACGTACATGGAAGGCTTTGAGTTTAAAAAAGGTGCAACCATCACCATTGCGAAACCCGGCATATACAATGTTGCCGGCAGATATTCTGCGATTGACGGTGGAGCATTTGCTGTCATTGTCGTCCAAGACGAGGGAAAAGCGACTGCTACACCGGCTCCGACGGCAGCCGTAAAAGCAACGCCGACCAGTTCTACCGTGATTGTAAACGGCACAGCAACGGCGTTTGAAGCCTATACGATCAATGGAAATAATTACTTTAAGCTCAGAGATGTTGCAAAAGTGATATCCGGCTCGGACAAACAGTTTGAGGTCCTGTGGGATGACAGTAAAAATGCCATCAGCCTGATTTCAGAACGAACCTACACAGCGGTAGGCGGCGAACTGGCGAAGGGCGACGGTACACCGAAAAATGCGGTGTCCACGTCTTCTACGGTCTATAAGAATGGCGTTGTCATTGCCCTGACTGCATATACCATAAACGGCAATAACTACTTCAAGCTGCGTGATCTGGGGCAGTCCTTTGACTTTGGCGTGTCCTGGGACGCTGCAAACAATGCGGTGATGGTTGACACGGCACAGGGATATACGGCAGAATAACCGGCGAAACAGTGGTGGGGAAGGCTGCCGCGGCAGCCTTCCCCTTGCTTGTACGACAGGCACCATAAGCGGCATAAAACCCCCGCAAACCGATGTTACGGGGGTTTTGGGCATGAAAAAAGCATATCCGATCGGATATGCTTTTTTGTCGTTCGGAAACAGTTTATCTCTGGCTGAAACAATCGCTGCAGTAAACCGGACGGTCGTTGCGCGGCTCGAACGGAACGCGGCAGTTCTTGCCACAGGAAGCGCAGATTGCCTCGAACATCTGGCGTTCGCCGCCATTGCCACGAGAGTTCTGCTTGCGAGCGTCGCGGCAGGACTTGCAGCGCTGCGGTTCGTTGGTGAAGCCTTTTTCCGCGAAGAATTCCTGCTCGCGCACGGTGAAGGTGAATTCCTGCCCGCAATCCTTGCAGACGATGATCTTGTCGTTGTACATAAATACCTCTTTGAATAGTAGTTGCACCGTTGTGGTGTGATTTAATCCTAGCACGGCGGAACGGGAAAGTCAATCACATTCTGCGAAATGGCACAACAAATCTTGCACAAAAAAAGTATTTAAATTCGCACACCCAGCAGCCCGTGACGGTTGCAATAGGCATAGAGCATGCCGTGGCCGGACATGGGGAAGCGTCCCTCGGGGTTCTGCTCGGGATAGAGCTTGAGCAGCTGCATTCTTCCGCTTGTTACATAGGCAAAAAAGGAAATATAGTGCGTTTTGCTCATCGGATGCTCCATGGAGAGGTAATATTCATGCTCGATTTGTTCGACATGCAGGGTGTGCGCCGCATCCGCTTCCTCGGTTTCAAGCGGCGGCAGGGTGACCCCGCAGCAGCTGAATGCTCCCTCGCCGGCGGCATAGATCGCGTTGCCGCAGATGGGGCAGGCGTAGAAGTGTCCGCGCAGCAGATTCGCGGAGCGGTTTCGGTTGATGCGGCAGTCGCCCGAGAGCAGCTCGGCGACGGACACACCGAGCGCCTGCGCAAGCGGCTCGATGAGGGTGATGTCGGGCAGCCCCTTTTGCGTTTCCCACTTGGATACGGTTTTATCGCTGACCAAAAGCTGCTCTGCAAGCTGCTTCTGGGTGTAGCCCTTGCTCTCGCGCAGCGTCCGAATGGTGCTGCCGGTTACATAGTTTGTCATGTACTTGTGCTCCTTTTCATTGGTTCTCTTGTGAAAACAGCATATCGCATCGCGGCGGGAAAGGCAACCTACGCTGCGTAGAGACCGTGCCGCCGGCGGCAAAAGTCGCGCCGGAGAGACCGCATACCCTTCATAACCGGGGAGCTCGAGCCGTATCATGGTATCAGAGCCATTCGCCGGGGAAAACTGATGCCCGGCGTGATGATGCAAATATGCACACCGCATTGACTTTTATACACGGGCACGCTACACTATCGGTAATCAATACGAAGGCGGTGGGAAAAAGATGATGATTGTGATGTGCGCATGCGGAAATGAAATCTATGCGAGCGATGTAGAGTCGACGCTTGCGTGGCAGTGCGACGCGTGCGGGCGCTGGTGCAACGTATTCGGGCAGGAAGTGCCGAATCCGGAGGAGGAGCAGGCGCCGACGCGGCTGTTCGGGGACTACGACCCCGATTTTGAAGACATGGAATAAAAGCACAGCAAAACACAAGATATGAAAAAATAGCGTAAAAAAGCGTCCGATCACGGGGCGCTTTTTCGTCAATTTATGAAAGTTTTCTTACAATACGGCAAAAAAGCATCCCAATAGATCGAATATATGTTATACTAAAGCCCGCAGGGATATCGATACCCGCAGGGATTTTTGAGGAGGCATATCATACCATGAAATTCAGATTGGGAGCGGCCGCGGCGGTCGTTGTTGTCGTCGCGGCATTGCTCATTGTTCCGCCGCTGCTCGGAAGGGTCAGCGCGAATGACGAGAAGGACGACATCGTGCTGCAGCTCGATAATCCGCAGGCTATCCGCGCGGGCGAATTGCAGCCGATTGCGGCGCAGGGCGGTACGGCGCTTGCACCCTACAAGCAGGATGGCAGCACGATGCTGCCGATGGACTGGATTGTCGCGCAGATGCAGGAGGAAAAGCCGCAGGAGCATCCGGCGATTGCGGCGGCGGCGGTCGAGCATGGCGGCGCACAGTATGTTCCGCTGCGCACGGTGACCGAAGCCTACGCATGGAACGCTTATTACATAAAGGACGCGCAGGGCGCGCTTGTATTCCTGGATCACCGCAAAAAGAGCGCGGAACCGAACGAAAAGCAGATTGCGACGGCGCTTGAGCTGCTCGGCCCGTCGCACACCCAGATGCTCGCAAGGGGCTTCATCTCGCGTGTCGGCTCGGACACGGCGGTGGTCGATGCGAGCCGCGTCGAGCTGAAAAGCGCGGATGACAAGAAGTTTCAGGGCGTGATCGAGCAGTCGGGCACGGTTTATCTTCCGGTCGAAGGCACGGCGAAGGCGCTCGGCGGCAGCGCGGCGGTGTCGGGCGACGCGGTCACGGTTACGCTGCCGGACAGCAGTCAGGTCACGCTGCAAAACGGCAGAGTCGGCGACCGGCAGGCGGAGCAGTACACGCTGTACACCGATGAAAAGGGCACGGTCTACGCTTCGGCCCACGCGATGGCGGCGGCATTCGGCTTGCAGTCCTCGATGCCCGCGCAGGATGTTGTCGCACTGACCGCGGTCAAGGTCGAGGGCTTTGCGGCGCAGATGAGCTATCTCGCCGTCATCGGCGCGGATCTGCCCGACAAGCGGCCGGACATTCCGGAGGCCAAGGGCTACATCGCGCTGACGTTTGACGACGGCCCGACCGGCGGCAAAAACGGACGCACCGTCCAGCTGCTCGACGGCCTTCAGGCGCGCGGCGCGCACGCGACCTTCTTTATGTGCGGCTACCGCATCAAGGATTTTCATACGCATATGGAGCGCTACCTTGCGGAGGGGCACGAGCTGGGCAACCACACGATGGATCATCCCGGCATTTTGACGAAGTACAGCGCGGACAAGGTGCTCGAGCAGTTTGCGAGCAACAACGATCTCATTAAGTCTTACTGCGGCGAGGTCGCGACGGTGGGGCGGCCGGCCGGCGGCGCGTATAACGATGTGGTGTTGGAGCAGATGAAAAAAGCCGGTCTGCCCTGCATCAACTGGAGCGTGGACACGCTGGACTGGAAATACCGCGATGCAAACCGCATCAAGAACGTCATTGTCAATCAGGCGAAGGACGGCGACATCGTGCTCATGCACGATTTGCATCAGCCGACGATTGATGGCGCGCTTGCCGCCATCGACGAGCTGCAGCAGCAGGGATATGCCTTTGTCACAGTGCACGAGCTGGCGCAGGTCAAGGGCATCACGCTCGAGCCGGGCAAGGTTTATACGGGACTGAATTAACACGATTTTGGGGGAGGGCGCACCATGCGTTACAAAATTGAGGGCGGCACATTGCCCGTCGTAATCTGCGATCTGGAAAACGGGGAAGCGATGATCACCGAGCGCGGCTCGATGAGCTGGATGTCACCGAACATGAAGATGGAAACCGGCACAAACGGCGGTCTCGGAAAAGCGTTCGGACGTATTTTCGCGGGTGAAGCGATGTTCCAAAACCGCTATACCGCACAGGGCGGCCCGGGCATGATCGCGTTTGCGTCGAGCTTTCCCGGCTCGATTCGCGCGTTTGACATCACGCCGAGCCACAGCATGATCGTGCAGAAATCCGCGTTTCTCGCTTCGGAAACCGGTGTCGAGCTGTCCGTGCACTTCCAGAAAAAGCTGGGTGCGGGCTTGTTTGGCGGCGAGGGCTTTATTATGCAGCGCCTGTCCGGTCAGGGCACCGCCTTCATCGAGATTGACGGCAGCGCGATGGAATACACCCTGGCTGCAGGGCAGTCCATCGTAGTCGACACGGGCTATCTTGCCGCGATGGAGGACAGCTGCTCGATGGAAATCGCCGCGGTGCCGGGCGTTAAAAATATGCTGTTCGGCGGCGAAGGGCTGTTTAACACCGTTGTGACCGGCCCCGGCAAGGTGCTTGTGCAGACCATGCCGATCAGCGCGGTTGCGGGCACGCTGCGCCCGTTCTTCTCATCCGCCAACTGAAATGCAAAGAATCCGCCATATTGCATGGCGGATTCTTTGCATTTAAAACTGATGCTTGGGGAAGTATTTTTTAACGAAGGGAATTTCGCGCACCGTAAACTCGCAGCCGTCCAGATAGGTCAGCGCACCCGCGCCGCTCGTGAAATCGAAGCGCAGCTTATAGGAATAGAGCATCTGTGCGCTCTCGTGGAAGGGGCGGTTGAGCTCGTTTGTGCCGTATTTGCCGTCGCCGAGCAGCGGATTGCCGATGGATGCCATGTGCGCGCGAATTTGGTGGGTGCGGCCGGTGATGAGCTCGCACTCGACGAGGGACAGGCGGCTGCGCGAGGCAAGCGTGCGGTAAACGGTCGATGCGGACTTGGCGCCCAGCACGCGCGTCGCGTGCACGGTCATGCGGCCGAGCGCTTCGTCCTTGCGCAGGAAGCTGTCGATGCGCCCTGCGGCAGGCTCGGGGCGGCCGTGGACGACGCACAGATATTTCTTGGAAAGCTCGCGCGCCTTGATTTTTTCGTTCAGGATGCGCAGCGCCTCCGCGGTTTTTGCCGCGATGACAATGCCGCCCGTGTTGCGGTCGATGCGGTTGCACAGCGCAGGCGCGAAGGCGTTTTCGCGCGTGGGATCCCACTGTCCGCTGCGGTAGAGGTGCGCCTGAATGTTCGCGATGAGCGTGTCCACGCTGCCGCGATCGTCCGCGTGCACGACCATGCCGGGCGCCTTGTCCACAAGCAGAATATTGTCGTCCTCGAAGAGGATGGTCAGCCGCGGATGCTCGATGCGGCGGAAGGCCTCTTCCTCGCGCACGGTCTCGAAATATTCGTCGTTGATGTAAAGCTGCAGCAGGTCGCCCTCCGTCAGACGGTAGGCAGGCTCGGTGCGTGCGCCGTTCACCTTGATGCGCTTGAGCCGGCAGTATTTGTGCATCATGCCGCCGGGCAGACGGGGCACCGCTTTCTCGAGAAACTTGTTCAGCCGCTGCCCGCTGTCGTTCTTTGCAATTTGGAATTCTTTCAAGCTTGCATCCTCCGCTTCATCCGTGTATACTGGAATTGTATCTTTATGATACACCTAGTATACCGCATGAAAAGGAAAAAGAAAATACGCGTTTTTCCTAAGAAATTGGTTGACAACCCCCAAAAGCTTATAGTATACTATCAGATGTACCATGTGAGGTCACTATGAAGATCGATTTGAAAAAACTAATCAGCGCGAAAACCGAGCGCATTCCGTTTGAGGGATCTATGGATCTGTCAGCGGAGCTTTTTAACGGGGAATATCCGTTCCGCTCGCCCGTGAGGTACACCGGTGAGATCACAAATCACACCGACGTGCTCCGTCTAACCGGACAAGTGGAGGCCGACTATTCCACGCGCTGTGCACGCTGTTTGAAATCTCTCGTCATGCCGCTGTCGGTTCAGGTGGACATGGTTCTCCTGCCGGACGACGGACAGACCGAGGAAGAGGATGACATTTTCCTGATTCGGGGCGACAAAGTCGACCCGGAAGAGGTTCTGCTCCCCGAGCTCCTGCTCAACATCGACATGGTGTATCTCTGTAAAGAAGACTGTAGGGGACTGTGTCCGCATTGTGGCGTCGATCGCAATTTCACCCCATGCGACTGCGGCGGAAAACAGATCGACGATCGTCTTGCGGTGCTCAAAACTCTGCTGGATTCCAAGCAGGACCACTGATCTTTCGTTAGGTAAAAGACAATCATAAGAGTAGGAGGTGTTACCGAATGGCAGTACCTAAGAGAAAAGTCTCCAAAGCGAGACGCGATAAGAGACGTAACTCCCACTGGAAGCTGTCTCTGCCCGGCATGGCTAAGTGCCCGAAGTGCGGCGAGATGAAGCTGAGCCACAGAATGTGCAAGTCTTGCGGCTATTACAACGGCCGCGAGGTTGTCAAGATTGAGGGCTAAGCGCAACCACAAAGAGAAAAAAGTAGGGAAGGCGGGAGCTTTCTCTATTTTTTTTGCCATGGACGCACCTGCTCGCTTTTAGTTGACGGCGTGGCGGTATCGTGCGATAATGAAACAAACGAAGCGATCCCCCCTCGCGGAAGGAGGCACTTTTATGGCAAAACCGATTGTTGCCATCGTGGGACGGCCGAACGTCGGCAAGTCCCAACTTTTTAACCGCCTGGCAGGCAAACGCCTGTCGATTGTCGAGGATACCCCCGGCGTGACGCGTGACCGGCTGTATGCCGAGTCCGAGTGGCGTGGCAGGCCCTTCACAATCATCGATACCGGCGGTATCGAACCGACAAACGACAACGAAATCCTAAAATTCATGCGCCAGCAGGCGGAAACCGCTATCCATCACGCGGATGTCATCGTATTCCTCACCGACCTGCGCACCGGCGTCACCGCGTCGGACGAGGAGGTCGCGTCCCTGCTGCAGCGGGCGGGCAAGCCCATCGTGCTCGCGGTCAACAAATGCGACACCCCGGGCGCCCCCAGTCCGGATATTTTCGAGTTCTATAACCTGGGACTCGGCGATCCGTGCGGCATTTCTGCGCTGCACGGCTACGGCACGGGCGATCTGCTCGACGTGGTGTACGAGCATTTTCCGGCGGAGGACGATGCCCCCGAGGAGGAGGACACCATGCGTGTCGCGATCATCGGCAAGCCGAATGTCGGCAAGTCCTCACTCGTCAACCGCGTTGTGGGCGAGGAGCGCGTCATTGTCTCCGATGTGGCGGGCACGACGCGCGACAGCGTGGACACACTGGTCGAAAACAAATACGGCAAGTTCGTATTCGTCGACACCGCGGGCATTCGCAAAAAGTCCAAGATCGATGAGCGCCTGGAGAAGTTCTCCGTCATGCGCTCGCTGCTGGCGGTCGAGCGCGCGGACGTGTGCGTCATCATGATTGATGCGACCGAAGGCGTGACCGAGCAGGATACCAAGGTCGCGGGCGAGGCACACAACGCGGGCAAGGCGTGCATCATCGTCGTGAACAAATGGGATCTTGTCGAAAAAGACGGCAAGACCATGAAGGAATATACGATTCGCGTGCGCGAAGGGCTGGCATATATGCCCTACGCACCCGTGCTGTTCATCTCTGCGCTGACCGGCCAGCGTGTGGATAAGCTGTTTGAGGTCATTCAGGACGTTTACGAGCAGAACCACAGACGCATTTCGACCGGCCAGCTCAATGCCATCCTTGCGGAAGCGACCGCGCGTGCGCAGCCGCCGACCGACAAGGGCCGCCGCCTGAAGATTTACTATATGACGCAGGTGAGCACATGCCCGCCGACCTTTGTGTGCTTTTGCAACGATGCGCGGCTGTTCCATTTCTCCTATCAGCGCTACCTCGAAAACCAGATTCGCGAGGTGTTCGGGCTGACCGGCACACCGGTGCGCATGATCGTGCGGCAGCGCGGCGAGAAGGACTGACGGTGGAGTAACAAAACATGACTTTCATTGATTTTCTCATCATCGCGTCGAGCTCTTATCTGCTCGGCTCGCTCAGCTTTGCAATCATTGTGTGCCACCTGACGCTGCACAAGGATATTCGCAATTACGGCAGCGGAAATGCCGGGCTGACGAACTCTTACCGCACGATGGGCGGCACGAAAACCCTGCTTGTGCTGTTCGGCGACATCGCCAAGGGCGCGGTGGCGATTACGATCGGCGGCATGCTCGCAGGCCCGATGGGCAAGCTGGTTGCCGGTATTTTCGTCATCCTCGGCCATGTGTTTCCGGTGTATTTCGGCTTCCGCGGCGGCAAGGGTGTGCTCGTGGGCGCGACGATGCTCGCGCTGTTTGACTGGCGCATTTTTCTTGTCGCGATCGCGCTGTTCATTCTGGCGGTTGCAACGACACGGTGGGTCTCGCTCGGGTCTATTCTGGGCGCGGTGAGCTTTCCGGTGACGATGTGGATTTTTCATCAAGATGCGCTGCTGACCGGCATTGCATTTGCCATGGGCGCGGCGGTCATCTTCATGCATCGCTCGAACATCGGGCGCATTTTGTCCGGCACGGAAAATCGGTTCTCGTTCCACGTGAAGCCCACGATCCGCAAGGACGACGGGGAAACAGGAGGCTCAAAATGAAGGTAATGGTTCTCGGCTGCGGTGGCTGGGGCATGGCACTGTCCGTCCTGCTGCACGACAACGGTCACGAGGTAACGGCCTGGACGTATCTGGAGGAGGAGTGCGCGGCACTGCGCGCGCAGCGCGGCAACCAAAAGCTGCTGCCGGGCGTGCGTTTGCCCGAGGGCATCGCGCTGACGACCGATATGCGCATCGCGGCGCAGGCGGACATCATCGTGCTCGCGGTGCCGAGCTTTGCGGTCGCGGCGACCGCGGCGCAGCTCGCGGATATTGCGCCCGCGCACACGGTCGTGGTCAACGTGGGCAAGGGACTGGACTCGCAGCACGGTTACTGCCGCTTTTCCGAAACGATCGAAAACGCGCTGCACGGGGCAAATCCGATCGTCGCGCTGACCGGCCCGACCCACGCGGAGGAGGTCGCGCGCGGCATCCCGACCGCGATTCTCGCGGCCTCCAAAAATCTGGAGGCCGCCGAGCTTGTGCAGGACGCGTTCATGAACGAGCGCTTCCGCGTCTATACCTCGAGCGACATCGTGGGCGCGGAGCTGGGCGGCGCCTTCAAAAACATCATCGCGCTGGGCGCGGGTATGGCGGACGGACTGGGTCTGGGCGACAACTCCAAGGCGGCGCTCATGACGCGGGGACTGACCGAAATCGCCCGTCTGGGCGTGTCGCTCGGCGCGCGCAAGGAGACCTTTGCAGGACTGTCCGGTGTGGGCGATCTCATCGTCACCTGCACCTCCATGCACTCGCGCAACCGCCGCGCCGGCATCCTCATCGGTAAGGGCGTGCCGGTGCAGGAGGCGGTCGCGGAGATCACCGGCGGCCGCGGCGTCGACGTGGCCTTCGAGGCCCTCGGCTCCGCGGGCACCACAAATCTGGCGGTGAACATCAGCCGGGAGGGCGGTCGTGCCGTCGTCGTCGGGA
>CAZOJP010000002.1:78992-83241 GCA_964580155.1 uncultured Intestinibacillus sp.
GTGCCGGTGCAGGAGGCGCTGCACCAGATCGGCGCGGTCGTCGAGGGCTATTACGCGACCGAGGCAGGCTATCACCTCGCGCGGCAGGCCGGGGTGTCCATGCCGATCACCGAGGGGATGTATCATGTGCTCTACGAGGGTGCGAACGTGCAGGAGGGCATCCGTCAGCTTATGACGCGCGCCAAAAAGCACGAATCCGAGGAACTGTGGCTGCTATAACGGATTTTATAGGCAGGGGCGCGCAAGCGTTCCCTGCCTTTTTTTATATGCTGCCTCTTCTAAATGCCGCAAGAATTTGTTATACTGTTAGTAGCAGAAAATCGGAATTCCCAACAGTGGTGGAGGTCGCTTTTTATGACAACGTATCAAAATTTCATCGCCGCGCTGCAAGCGTTTGAGGGCGAATATGATATTCAGTATGACGAACCGATGGCGCGCCACACGACGATGCGCATCGGCGGACCGGCGGATGTGTTCCTCACGCCGCGCACGGTGGACGCGCTCGGCGCGGCAAAGCGCGCGGCGCGCGCGTGCGGTGTGCCCTGCGTGGTGCTTGGCAACGGCTCCAACCTGCTCGTATCCGACGCGGGGTATCGCGGTGCGGTGCTGTGCACCGGCGGCCTGCGCACGGTCACGGTCGAGGACGATCGGCTCACGGCGCAGGCAGGCGCGCTGCTTTCCGCCATCGCGCGCGCGGCGGCGGACGCAGGGCTGACCGGTTTGGAGTTTGCCGCCGGTATCCCGGGCTCGCTCGGCGGTGCGGTATTTATGAACGCGGGCGCGTATGACGGCCAGATGGCGGATCGCGTGACAAGCGTGACCTATCTCGACGGGGACGGCGCGGCGCACACGCTTTCGTCCGCCGAGCTGGCATTCGGCTATCGCACGAGCGCGTTTAAGGCGCATGCGGATTGGACGGTCGCGCACGCGACAATGGCGCTGACACCCGGAGATCCTGGGGCGATCTGCGCAAAAATGGACGATTTTGCGTGCCGCCGCCGGGATAAGCAGCCGCTCGAGCTTCCGTCCGCGGGCAGCGTGTTCAAGCGGCCGCAGGGGGATTTTGCCGGGCGGCTGATCGAGGCGGCGGGGCTCAGGGGGCTGATGATCGGCGGCGCGCAGGTATCGGAAAAGCACGCGGGCTTCATCGTCAACCGCGGCGGCGCAACCTGCGCGGATGTGCTCGCACTCATCCGCACGGTGCAGGAACGGGTGCAGGCGCAAAGCGGCGTTTCGCTCGAATGTGAAGTGCGCGTGCTGTAACAGAGAAAGAAGGAAGATGCAGCCATGAATTTTTTGATTGTTACCGGTATGTCGGGCGCGGGGAAGAGCCGCACGGTGGCCGCGCTCGAGGATTTCGGGTTTTATTGTGTGGATAATTTGCCGATTACGCTCATTCCGCGGTTCGCGGAAATCTGCCTTGCCGCGGCCGAGCGCTATGAGCGTGTCGCGCTCGTCACCGATGTGCGCGCAGGCGGTGACTTTCAGCAGCTGTTTGTTGAGCTGGACGCGATTCGCGACATGGGATGCGAATATCACATTCTGTTCCTCGACACCGCGACACAGACGCTCATCAACCGCTTCAAGGAAACGCGCCGCAAGCATCCGCTCATGGACGAGGGGCTGAGCATGACCGACGCGATTATGCAGGAGCGCGCCCTGCTCGAGGGCGTGCGCGGCAAGGCGGATTATGTCATCGATACGACGAGCCTATCGACCGCCGGCCTGCGGGACAAGCTCATCAAGCTGTTTGCGAGCGATTCTAACGATCTGCTCGAGGTCACCGTGCAGTCCTTTGGCTTCAAATACGGCATTCCGCCCGAAGCCGATCTGGTCTTTGATGTGCGCTTTCTGCCCAACCCCTACTACGAAATCAGTCTGCGCCAGAAAAACGGCACCGATCCCGATGTGCGCGACTACGTTTTTCAGGGCGGTACGGCGCAGGCGCTGATGGAGCACCTCAATGCGCTCGCGGATTTTCTGCTGCCGCGCTATGTGACCGAGGGCAAGACCTCGGTCAATTTCGCGATCGGCTGCACGGGCGGCAAGCACCGCTCGGTTGCGATTGCGGAAGCGCTCGCGGAGCATATCGCGCGCGGCGGCTATCAGACCACGCGCACCCATCGTGATTATCAGAAGGGCTGATATGCCTTTCTTAGGAGGCAAGCTATGTCCTTTTCACTCGAAACCAAAACCGAGCTGTGCCGCGCGCCGGTGACGCGCTCGTGCTGTGCGCTCGCGGAAATTTACGGCGCGCTGCTGCTCGGCGGCACGTTTTCCCATCGGGAGATTCGCCTGTCAACCGAGCACGCGGTGGTTGCGCGGCGGCTGAGCATGCTCATTTCGCGCGCGTTTTTCGTGGACACGCCCGCGGTGCGCACCGGCCGCAAGTATGTGCTGCACATCACGGACGAGCGCAGCCTGCGCCGCATCCTGAGCACGCTCGGCTATGACTTCAAATTCCATGTCCGCTATCATCTCAACCGCAACATGGTCGAGGAGGACTGCTGCGCGGCCTCCTTTCTGCGCGGCATCTTCCTTGTCGGCGGCGCGGTCGCCAGTCCGGAAAAGAAATGCCACCTGGAGCTCAAAAGCGCGCACCGCAGCCTGTGCCGCGAAATTATGAGCCTGATGCTCGACATGGGCCTGTCGCCCAAATTCACCGAGCGCGGCGCGGCGGCGCTGCTGTACTTTAAGGACACCGCACGGGTTGAGGATTTTCTGACCTTGATCGGCGCGTCGCGCGCTGCACTGCGCCTGATGGAGGCAAAGGTCGAAAAGGAGCTTCGCAACACGGTTAACAGGCAGGTCAACTGCGAGACGGCCAATATCGTCAAGGTCACGGATGCTTCCGCGCGGCAGGTCGCCGCGATCGACCGCGTGCTCGCGCGCGGCGGGGAGGATGCCTTCCCGGAGGCGCTGCGCGAAACCGCGCGGCTGCGCCTTGCCAACCCGACCGCAAGCCTGTCCGAGCTGGCGGAGCTGTTCAATCCGCCGATCAGCAAGCCCGGACTGAGCCACCGTATGCGCAGAATCATCGAGCTTGCGAACAAAATCAATCCGGGGGAGACAAAATGAACGATTTTGCACATCTGCATGTACACACCGAATACAGCCTGCTCGACGGCGCGTGCCGCATCGGCGATCTGGTCGAGCGCGCTGCGGCGCTCGGGCAAAAGCACGTCGCCATTACAGACCACGGCGTGATGTACGGCGTGATCGATTTTTACCGCGCGGCGCAGGCCAAGGGTGTGCATCCGGTCATCGGCTGCGAGGTCTATCTCGCCCCGGGCGCACGCACCACACGCGGCTACCGCGAAAACGAATGGCACACGCATCTCATCCTGCTGTGCGAAAATATGACGGGCTATCGCAATCTCATCCACATGGTCAGCCTGGGCTTTACCGAGGGCTTCTACATGAAGCCCCGCATCGATATGGAGCTGCTGCGGCAGCATCACGAGGGGCTGATTTGCCTGTCGGCGTGCCTTGCGGGGCGCATTCCGCGCATGCTCGCAAACGGAGACTATGCCGGCGCACGCGCGCAGGCGCTCGAATTTCGTGAGATTTTCGGCGCGGACAGCTTCTTCCTCGAAATACAGGACCACGGACTCGCCGAGCAGCGCATCGTAAACGATGGGCTGTACCGCCTGTCCGCGGAAACCGGCATCCCGCTCGTTGCGACGAACGACGCGCATTACCTGACCCGCGAGGACGCGAAAATTCAGGATATCCTGATGGCGATCCAGATGGGCAAGACGGTCGACGACCCGACACGCATGAAATTTGAGACCGAGGAATTTTACATCAAATCGGGGGAGCAGATGGCGCAGCTCTTTCCGCAGCACCCCGAAGCGCTCGCGAACACCGTGCGCATCGCGGAGCGCTGTAACGTGGAGTTCGAGTTCGGAAAATACCACCTGCCGGAGTTCGACGTGCCGCAGGGCTACACCGCGCGCGCTTACCTGCAAAAGCTGTGCGACGAGGGCTTCGCGCGGCGCTATCCGCAGGACGACGGCACGGTGCGCGAGCGGCTGCAATATGAAATCGACATGATTGCGACCATGGGATTTGTCGATTATTTCCTGATTGTTTCCGACTTTATCAGCTTTGCAAAGCGCAGCGGCATTCCGGTCGGGCCGGGGCGCGGCTCGGCGGCGGGCTCGCTCGTGTCCTACTGCCTAGGCATCACCGACATTGATCCGATTCGCTACTCGCTTTATTTTGAGCGCTTTTTAAATCCGGAGCG
>CAZOJP010000003.1:0-46933 GCA_964580155.1 uncultured Intestinibacillus sp.
TCTTTAGGCAACGCCGCACAAAGATCGGCTTTCGCCGAAAGCGCGGACTTGCTTGCATCTTTTTCGTCATACTTCACAAAAATCCGCGCCAATACATTCGGTATTCGCTGTGGTTTTTATTTCGTCTGACAAAAAATCTGACGGTGCAGTTCCGCACTTTCCTTTGTATGGCGCTGCCTTAACAATCTCATAACAATCACGCCGAGCACGACCGCGCCGGGAAGCAGCGAGGCGGAGACGGACGGCGCGCCGGGCGCGAATACGGGCAGGCTGCGCGGTGCGGCGCGGCACCAGATGACCGTGAGCGCGGCCGCAATCGTGCCGTGCAGCGCCTTGCCGAGGGTGTGGCGGCGCGCGCGCAGGCCGCAGCCTTGCAGCAGGCTGAGCGTTTGGCAATGCACGGACAATCCGCCAAAACCGAGCAGGAAGGACACGAGCGGCAGCAGCACAGAGGGCGGCAGCCGCAGCGCGGGCAGCGCGGCGAGTCCGTTTGTCAGCTCGACCGCACCTGCCGCGAGTGCCTCCGCCGTGCCGCCGGACAGCACGGGGGACAGTGCGTACGCAGCCGCGCGCAGGATGCCCGCGCGGCGCAGCAGCGCGAGCGCCACCGAGAAGAACGTGACGAAGGCGGTCACCTGAATCGCGATGCCGAAGCCGTCCCGCACGGCGGAAACGAGCGCGGCGGCAGGGGAGAGGGCCTGGTTGCGCGGCGCGGCGCGCAGCGCAGGTGGGCGCGTGCCCTTGGGGGGCGGCGGTGTGAGCGCGAGGCCTGTGAGCAGCGCCGCGAGCGCGTGTAGCGCGTAAAGCACCGCGCCCGTGCGCGCAGAGCCGCACACCGCGACCCCGGCCACGCCGAGGATGAACGCCGGACCGGAATTGTTGCAAAAACCGAGCAGCAGCTCGGCGTCCCGTTTGGAGATGAGCGTGGCGCGGTACAGCTCGCATGCCGTCTGCGCGCCGACCGGATAGCCGCCTGCCAGCCCGAGCACGAGCGCGGCGGCGCAGTTGCCGCTTAATCCATACAGATACCAGACCGGCCGTGCGAGTGCGCGTCCGATGAGCGCGGCAAGTCCGCTGTGCGTCAGCAGCGCGCCTGCGACAAAAAACGGAAACAGTGCGGGCACGGCGGTGTGCAGCGACAGCATCAGCCCTTCGCGCGCCGCCTGTGCCGCCTCTCCGGCCCACAGCGTGAGCGCGGCGAAAAGGACAAGCACCGCCGCAGGAAAGCCGTAGGTGCGCAGTTTTTTCATGGCCAGACCCCTCTCTTGTGAAATATCAGTTCAATATATCGCGGCGGCGCAAGTTTCATGCCTGCGCCGCATAGGGATAGGGAAGGACGGGAGGCTGGTGGGATGAAGGAATGGATGGGAGCACGCCTGGGACGGGAAAGCGCGCTCGCGGACGATCTCGCGCCCGGTGCGCCGCGTATAGAGCTGCTCGGAGACCGCAGGGTGCTCGTGGAAAACCACAAAGGCATCTTGGAGTACAGCGACACGCTCATGCGCATCAACTGCGGCACGAGCGTGCTGCGCATTGCCGGCACCGAGCTTGAGTTGTGCGCGCTGTCGCTGACCGAGCTTGCGGTCACGGGCAGGATCCGCGCACTCGGCTACGATGAATAGAGGGCGGCACCATGGTACTGAAAAAATTTTTGCTGTACATGCGGGGCACGGTGCGCGTGCGTGTGACCGGCACCGCGATCGAGCGCTTTTTCAATCTGTGCTCGCGGCACGACATCACGCTGCATGACATCTGCCGCCGCGACCTTGGTGTGTTCGATGCGACAATGCTGCTTGCGGATTTCAAGCGGCTGCGCGGACTGATGGGACGCACGGGCTGCCGCGTGCATCTGCTGCAGCGCGGCGGTGCCCCCTTTGTCGCGCACCGCTTTCGCAAACGGTATGCGCTGTTTGGCGGACTGTTCGCGCTCGGCGCGCTTGCGTGGGTACTGACAGGCTTTATCTGGATCATCCACATGCCTGCGGCGGACGGCCTGCCCGTGCGCGAAATTGAGCGCAACCTTGCGCTGCTCGGCGTGCGCACGGGGATGCGGGTGTCCGCGCTCGATGCGAAGGGCGTGCAGCAGGCGATGCTTACACGCATGCCCGAGCTTGCGTTTATCGCACTCAACCGCCACGGCAACCGCATTGACATCGAGCTGCACGCGCGCGTGCCCAAGCCCGAAATGCTGGACCGCGCGGTTATGACCGATGTGCGCGCGACCAAAGCGGGTGTGCTCGAGCGCATCGACGCGCACGGCGGACAGGCGCGGCTTGCAGCCGGGCAGACTGTGGAGGCGGGCGATGTCGTCATCTCCTCGCTTGTCGACGCGACAACCGAGCAGGGCAAGCCGCGCCTGACGCATGCCTGGGGCGAGGTCTGGGCGCGCACCTGGCACGAGCGCACCGTGCGCCGCGCGACCGTGACCGCGCAAAAGACGTATACCGGACGCGAAACCACGCGTTACGCACTCGTGTTCGGTAAAAAACGGCTCAATTTGTATTTTGGTAGTAGTATTTCGCAGGCCAGTTGTGATAAAATAATAGATGAACGGAAAATTGTGATTGCGGACAGTCTGGAGCTTCCGGTGCGTCTCGTCTGCGAAACACGCAAGTTCTACACGACACAGCCAAGCGCGCAGAACGCGCAAGCGCTGCGCGACACGCTGACCGATGCCGCGCGGCGGCGGCTGCGCGCATCGACCGAGGGCGAAATTACGATTTCCACCGGCGTGCTGCGTCCGCTGGAGGGCGGCGCGGAGCTGACCCTGTACGCCGAGTGCTTGGAACAGATCGGTCGGGAAACCGTCACAACACAGCAGCTGCCACCGCCGGAGGCGGCGGAAGGAGAAACAATAACATGACCGAACAAACCCTGCAAATCGAGCGCATCGATCTCGTCATCAGCCTGTTCGGCGCGTTCGATGAAAACATGAAAATTATCGAAAGTGAGCTCGGTGTGTCGGTTGTCAGTCGGGACACCGAGCTTAAGATTGCGGGCGCACCCGAGACCGTCGCCCTCGCGCTGCGCACAATCGAAACGCTGCTCGCCATGGCGCGGCGCGGCGAGGCGATCGGCACGCAGACCGTGCAGTATATTCTGGGTCTGGTGCGCGAGGGGCGCGAGGACGAGGCGCAGACCATGGGGCGCGACATTATTTGCATCACCGCAAAGGGCAAGCCCATCAAGGCAAAGACCGTCGGGCAGAAAAAATACCTTGAGGCGATCCGCAAGAACACCGTAGCCATCGGCGTAGGGCCTGCGGGCACGGGCAAAACCTATCTGGCGGTTGCCGCCGCGGTCGCCGCGTTTCGGGACAAGCAGGTATCGCGCATCATCCTCACGCGGCCGGCGGTCGAAGCGGGCGAAAAGCTCGGCTTTCTGCCGGGCGATCTGCAAAGCAAGGTCGACCCCTATTTAAGACCGCTTTATGACGGTCTGTTTGACATGCTCGGCGCGGAAAACTATCAGAAATATCTGGAGCGCGGCGCGATTGAGGTCGCACCGCTCGCGTACATGCGCGGTCGCACGCTCGATGACAGCTTCATCATTTTGGACGAGGCGCAAAACACCACGCCCGAGCAGATGAAAATGTTTCTGACGCGCATCGGCTTCGGCTCCAAGGCGGTCGTGACCGGCGACATCACGCAGATCGACCTGCCGGACGGCAAGCTGAGCGGCCTGAAGGAGGCCTGCCGCGTGCTGGAGGACGTCGAGGGGATTGCGCAGTGCTACCTGACCGAAAGGGACGTGGTGCGGCACGAGCTGGTGCAGCGCATCGTGCGCGCCTATGCCGTCTACGAAGAAAAAAAGCGCGGACGCACGCAGCCGCCCAAGCCGCACCGCGCCTACCGCCGAATGGAGGTTAAACGCAATGACAGAGGTTAGCATCGGATTCGAAACCGCAGTCGAGGACGAGGACGCGCTGTGCGCACTCATCACGCGCTGTGCGTGCGCCGCGCTCGACGCGGAGGGCGTGGCATTCCCTGCGCAAATTGACGTGACCGTCGTCGGGGACGAGGATATCCGCGCGCTCAACGCGCAGTACCGCGAAAAGGATGCCGTGACCGACGTGCTGTCCTTTCCGCTGTATGAATTCTATAACGGCGAAGCGCGCGAGGAGCTGGACGGCGAGGCCGACCCCGCAACCGGCCGCATCCTGCTCGGGGATATGATTTTAAACTACGCGCGCGCGTGCGAGCAGGCGCAGGAATACGGGCACAGCCCCGCGCGCGAGTGCGGCTTTCTGACCGTGCACTCCTGCCTGCATCTGCTCGGGTATGACCATGAGCGCGGCGATGAGGAGCAGCGCATCATGCGCGCGCGCGAGGAAGCGATTTTGAGCGCGCTCGGGTTGACCCGCGCGTAACGACAGCATTCGGGGGGCGCTATGAACAAACAGATCCGCAAGCTCTCGCAGAGCTTCAAATATGCGGTGCGCGGCGTGCGCAAATGTCTGCACACCGAGCGCAATTTCCGCATCCATCTGTGCGCGGCGACCTATGTTGCGCTTTTTGCGCTGATCGGCCGGCTCGACCGCACAAAATGCGCGATTTTATGCCTGTGCTTCGGGCTGATGCTCGGCGCGGAGCTGATGAACACCGCGGTGGAGCGGCTGTGCGACCGCGACGCGCGCGGCTACGACGGTGTGGTGCGCGACGCGAAGGACATCGCGGCGGGCGCGGTGCTCATGTGCGCGCTCGCGTGCGTGTTCGTCGGTGCGCTGTTTTTTCTGGAGCCGCACACCCTGCGGCAGATTGACCTGTTTTTAAGGGACAGAATCTGGGTTGCGGGCGCGCTTGCGCTGAGCATTCCGGTTGCTGTCGCGTTTATTTTTGATTTGAGAGGGAAACTATGAGTGAAATCCTGAAAAGTGCGGTTATTTCAATCGTCGGTCGGCCGAATGTCGGCAAGTCGACGCTGACAAACCGTCTTGTCGGCCGCAAGGTCGCCATCGTATCCAATAAGCCCCAGACCACGCGCACGCGCATCACGGGCATTCTCAACCGCGGCACCTGCCAGTTCGTCTTTCTGGATACGCCGGGTCTGCACAAGCCGCGCTCGCGTCTGGGCGACTTCATGGTCAAAATCGTCACGGACACCGTGTCCGACGTGGACGCCGCGGCGCTGCTCATCGAGCCGACACCCCGGGTCGGCCCTGCGGAGGAAAGCCTGATCGCGAAGATCAAGGACAGCGGCATTCCGTCGGTGCTCGTCATCAACAAGATTGACACCGTGCCCAAGGAAGAGCTGCTCGCGGTCATCGCGGCATACAGCGCGCTGCACGAGTTTGACGCGATTGTGCCGGTTTCCGCGCGCAAAAGCGAGGGACTGGACGAGCTGCTCGACGAATTTGAAAAATTTGCGCTCGACGGCCCGCAGCTTTTTCCGGACGATATGGTGTCCGATCAGCCCGAGCGCCAGATTGTCGCGGAGACAATCCGCGAAAAGCTGCTCTATCTGCTCGACCGCGAGGTGCCGCACGGCATTGCGGTCGGCATCGAGAAGATGGAAACGCGCAAGGACGGTCTGGTGTCCATCCACGCGACGATTTACTGCGAAAAAAACAGCCATAAGGGCATCATCATCGGCAAAAATGGCGCGGTGCTCAAAAAAGTCGGCGAGCAGGCGCGGCAGGATCTGGAGCGTCAGCTCGGCGCCAAGGTATTCCTCGATCTTTGGGTCAAGGTGAAGGAGGACTGGCGCAACAACCAGTACCAAATGCGCAACTTTGGCTACGAGGACCAATAACCAGTCAATCATTCCCACCTATGTTTTTCCGCGGACCGCGCACACTATTCGTGCGAAGGAGGCGGTAATATGCGGAATGAACAAGAATTTTGGCAGCTTTTTGCACAGACGGGAGATCCGCTCGCCTATGTGCTCTATCGCGGCGCGGCCGCACAAAGCAGCAGAAAGGAAGAGCAATGCAGCAGCACACCACCGCCCGCGGTCTCGTGATTCGCGAGACCGATTTTGGCGATGCCGACCGTTACATAACCGTGCTCACCGACGAGGGCGCGAAGATCGAGGTGCTGTGCCGCGGCATACGGCGGCGCGGCAGCCGTATGGGTGCGGCGGTGCGTCTGTTCTGCTACAGCGAGCTGACACTGTACGAAAGCCGCGGGCGCTTCACCCTCAACGATGTCGCGCTGCTCACGAGCTTTTGGGGCGTGACGCAGGACATCGAGGGCTACGCGCTCGCGTGCTATTTTGTCGAGCTTGCCGCGCTGATCGCGGAGACCGATGAGCTTTGCCCCGCGCTGACGCGGCTTGTTTTGTATGCGCTGCACGCGCTGACGGGCGGAAAGCGTCCGTTTCCGCTCATCAAGGCGGCGTTTGAGCTGCGCATTTTTGCCGACGCGGGCTTTGCGCCGCAGCTCGGCGCGTGCGGCGCGTGCGGCGGTACGCTCGAGGAGGGCGCGCTGTTTTCCGTGCGCGAGGGTGTGGCGGCCTGTCCGGGCTGCGCGCGCAGGCTGGGCGGCGACTGGGCCGCGCTTGCGCCGGGAACCCTCGCCGCCATGCGGCATATCATATTATGTGAACTAAAACGCGTGTTTTCCTTTGCGCTGGGCGCGCAGTCGCTCGCGCAGCTTGCCGACCTTTGCGAACGCTATGCGCTGACAAACGCCGGCCGCGGCTTTGACAGCCTGACGCTCTATCACACGCTGCTTGCGCCCGCAGAGCAGGTCAAACACACGCGGTCAACGCAACCACAGGAGAAATGAACCATGAATCGTTTAGGAGAAAAATCCCTTCAAACCTTGGAATACTTCACCGTGCTCGCGCAGCTTGCGGGCGAAGCGGTGTCCGAGCGCGGCAAGGAGCTGTGCCTCACCCTGCGCCCGATTGCCGACCGCGAACAGGCCGCGCTGTGGATGCAGCAGACGACCGATGCCAAGGATATGATGCAGGTGCACGGCTCGCCGTCCTTTTCCGGGGTCAAAAATGTGCTCGGCTCGGTCGCGCGCGCGGAAATCAGCGGCGTGCTCAATCCGCGCGAGCTGCTCGGCGTGGCGGGCTTGCTGCGCGCGGCGCGGCAGGCGCAGGGCTATGTCGCGGAGCAGGAGGGCAAGACCTCGCTGTCGCCGCTGTTCACGCTGCTGACGGGCAACCGCGCGCTCGAGGAGGAAATTGCAAACTGCATTGTGAGCGAGGAGGAAATCGCGGACGGCGCCTCGCCCGAGCTGCTGTCCATCCGGCGCGAGATGCGCCGCGTATCGGGCAAAGTGCGCGAGGTGCTCAGCCGCATGATTTCGGGCGAGCGCGCGAAATACCTGCAGGAGGCGATCGTCACGCAGCGCGGAGGCCGCTACGTCGTGCCCGTCAAATCCGAGCACCGCGGCGACGTGCCCGGCCTTGTGCACGATACCTCATCGACCGGCGCGACCGTGTTCGTCGAGCCTGCGCAGGTGGTGGAGATCAACAACCAGCTCAAGGTGCTCGAGGGGCGCGAGGAGCAGGAAATCGAACGCATTTTGTACGATTTGACCGCCAAGGTCGCGGCAATCGGCGGTGTCATCCGGCAGGATTACGACATGCTGACCGCGCTCGACTTCATTTTCGCGCGTGCCAAGCTATCCTATAAGCTCAACGCGAGCGCGCCGCTCTTTCGCGAATCGGGCGGGGTCAAGCTCGTGCGCGCGCGCCATCCGCTGCTCGACCAGAAAAAGGCGGTGCCCATCGACATCGCGCTCGGCGGCGCATACGACACCCTCGTCATCACCGGCCCCAATACGGGCGGCAAAACGGTGTCGCTCAAAACGCTCGGCCTGCTCAGCCTGATGGCGGCATCCGGACTGCATCTGCCCGCAAGCGAGCTGTCCGAGGTGTCCCTCTTTGAGAATATTTACGCGGACATCGGCGACGAGCAGTCCATCGAGCAGAGCCTGTCGACCTTTTCCTCGCACATGAAGACCATCGTGTCCATCGCGGACTGCGCGGGCGCGGGCGATCTCGTGCTGTTTGACGAGCTGGGCGCGGGCACCGATCCGGTCGAGGGCGCGGCGCTTGCGGTCGCGATCATCGGCTATGCGCGCCAGATGGGCGCGTGCGTCGCCGCGACCACGCACTATTCCGAGCTTAAAACCTTCGCGCTGACGACCGACGGGGTGGAAAACGCCTCGTGTGAGTTCGATGTGCGCTCGCTCCAGCCGACCTATCGCCTGCTGACCGGAATCCCGGGCAAGTCCAATGCCTTTGCCATCGCCGCGCGGCTGGGGCTGCAAGCCACCATCATCGAGCGCGCCAAGGATCAGCTGTCGACCGAGACGACGCGCTTTGAGGACGTGCTGGCGCAGCTTGAGCGCGAGCGCCGCCAGATGGAGCAGTACAAGGCGGAGACCGAGCGCCTGCGCCGCGCCGCACAGAGCGAAAAGGACAAGGCGCTGTCGCTCAAGGATCAGACCGAGGACAAGGCGGATCAGCTTTTGCAGCGCGCACGCGATCAGGCGGACGCGATTTTGAAGGACGCGCGCATGACGGCGGAGACCGTGTTCGAGGAGCTTGACACCCTGAAAAAGAAGGCGAGCGCCGACCCTGCGAGCGAGAATCTGGCTGCGGCGCGCGCCGCGCTGCGCGGCATCATCACCGAAACCGAAACACAGAACCGGAAAAAGCGCGAAAAGCGCACGGTTGCCGCGGAGGAAGCCGCGTGCGTGAAGCCCGGCGACGAGGTGCAGCTGCTCAACGTATCCAATATCAGCGCCACCGTGCTGACCGCGCCCGACAAGGACGGCAACGTGCAGGTGCAGGCCGGCATCATGAAAATGACGGTTCGGCAGAACGAAATCCGGCTCGTCAAGTCCCCGGAAAAGCCCAAGCAGAAGGGCTTCCGCCCGGGCTCGGGCAGCGTGCGCGAGCTTCGGCTGCAAGCGGTTCCATCCGAGCTGGATGTGCGCGGCATGAGCGCGGACGAGGCGCTTTTGGAGGTCGATCAGTTCGTTTCCGCCGCGCTTATGGCGGGGCTGCCGCAGGCGGTTATCATCCACGGCAAGGGAACGGGCGTGCTGCGCGCCGCCGTGCAGCAGCATTTAAAACCGCTGAAGCACATCAAAACCGTGCGCAACGGCCGATACGGCGAGGGCGAAATGGGCGTTACGGTCATAGAATTCAAATAGGCAAAATCAACAGAAAGAATCTATAGCAGCACCGGAAAAGTGTATAATATGGCATTGAAGCAGAAAAACAGCGGATTTTTGGTCGATTTTTTTTCACTTAGCAGGGGTATGACCCAAAATCGCTATTGACGAACCGCCAAAAAAAAGGTATTCTATATGCATATTAAACTGTAGTGAATTAGAGTTATAGGAGCGATGCAGATATGTTTTCTAAAGAAGTGCAGGTAACCAATCAGGTAGGTCTGTATGCAAGACCGGCCACGTTCTTCATCCAGAAAGCAAACGAATTCAAGAGCACAATTCTGGTTGAGAAGGAAGAGCGTCGCGTCAACGCGAAGAGCCTGCTCGGCATCCTATCCCTCGGCATCACCAAGGGCACCACGATCAACCTGATCGCGGACGGTCCGGACGAGGAAGAGGCTGTTGGAGCACTGGTCGAGCTGATTACATCCAACTTTACCGATTAACTGAACGGGAACACAAAAGCACCGCCGACAAGCGGTGCTTTTTGTCGTAATGGAGGAGACCCATGCCCAGTTACGAAGAACTCAAGGCGCGCGTGCTCAGTCTGCCGTACGAGCCGGGTGTGTATATTATGAAAAACGCGGCGGGCAAGGTCATTTACGTCGGCAAGGCAAAGGCGCTCAAAAACCGCGTCACAAGCTATTTCCAAAGCCCGGCCGGCATGACACCCAAGACACGCCGCATGGTTTCGCAGATTCACGACTTTGACATCATCGTCACCGAGTCCGAGTTTGAAGCGCTCGTGCTGGAAAACTCGATGATTAAAAAGTACAAACCGAAGTATAATATTTTGTTAAAGGACGACAAGGGTTATCCGTATATCCGGGTGACGACCTCGCAGCCTTATCCGGAATTCTCCATTGTCGCCAAGCCCTGCGCGGACGCGGACCGCTACTTCGGGCCGTATTCCAGCCGCCGCGCCGCGCGGCAGGCGATCGACACAATCAGCGAAGCGTTGCACCTCAAAACCTGCCGCCGCCGCTTTCCGCGCGACATCGGTAAGGAGCGCCCCTGCCTGTATCTGCACATGGGGCGGTGCATCGCACCGTGCACGGGCAAGGTGCCGCCCGAGGAATATGCCGCGCTCGTCGCACAGGCGACCGCGCTGCTCGAGGGCAACTTCAAGGGGCTGGCGCGCGAGGTCGAGGCCGCGATGCTCGAAGCGTCCGACGCGCTGCAATTTGAGCGTGCGGCCATGCTGCGCGATCGGTTGCGCGCCGTGCAAGCGCTTGGAGAGCGGCAAAAGGTCGTCGCGGGCAGCTTCGCCGATCTTGACGTGCTCGCGTTTGTGCAGGGGCAGACGCGCGGCTGCGTCGTTGCGCTGCATTATCTCGGCGGCAGCTTGCAGGATAAGGATTACACGGTCATCGACGGCGTGACACAGGCGGATGCAGGCGAGGTGCTCGGAGATTTTCTCAAGCAATACTATGCGCTGCGGCAGGCGGTGCCGCGCACGGTGCTGCTGTCCGCGGACATTGAGGACAGCGCGGCGGTCGCGGAGTTTCTCGCGTCAATCGCCGGACGCAAGGTCGAGCTTGCGGTGCCGCAGCGCGGAAAACGGCATGATCTCGTGCGTCTGGCGCAGAAAAATGCGGCGGAGGAGATCGCGCGCATCGAAACCGGACAGGAGCGGCGGCTCAAGTCGCTTGAGCTGCTGCAGGGCATGATCGGACTGGACGCGCCGCCCGTGCTGCTCGAAGCGTACGATATTTCAAACTTTGCGGGCGAGGGCACGGTCGGTTCGATGATTGTGTTCGAAAACGCGCAGCCCAAAAAGAGCCGCTACCGCAAATTCAAAATCGAGGTGGCGGCACAGGGGCAGGACGACTATGCCTCCATGCGCGAAATGCTGACGCGCCGCGTGCAGCGCTACGTGGACGGCGACGAAAAGTTCGCGCCCCTGCCCGATGCGTTCCTGATTGACGGCGGCTTGGGCCATGTGCGCATTGCAAAAGAGGTGCTGGGCAGCTTTGGACTGGACACGCCCTGCTTCGGCATGGTCAAGGATGACCACCACCGCACGCGCGGACTGGTCGCGCCTGACGGACGCGAGTTCGGCATTTCGACCGTGCCCGCCGTGTTTGCGCTCATCGGGCGCATGCAGGAGGAGGTGCACCGCTTTGCAATCGCTTACAACCGCAAGCTGACGGGTAAAAGCGTGCGCGGCTCCACGCTCGACAAGATCGAAGGTGTGGGCGAAAAGCGCCGCGCGGAACTGCTTCGGCATTTTAAGAGCATCGAAAATATCCGGCAGGCGCGCCCCGAACAGCTGCGGCTCGTCGTGCCGGCGCAGGTCGCGCAGGCGATTTATGCATTTTTTCATCAGGACGAAGAAAAGGAGTAAGGATATGCGAGTGATTTCCGGAACGGCGCGCGGCAAGCAGCTTTTGCCCGTGCCCGGCATGAAAACCCGTCCGACGGCCGACCGCATCAAGGAATCGGTGTTCAATATCATCCAGATGCGCTGCCGCGGCGCGCGCGTGCTCGATTTGTTCGCGGGCACGGGGCAGCTCGGCATCGAAGCGCTGTCGCGCGGCGCGACAAGTGCGGATTTTGTCGATATGGACAAGAGTGCGCGCGCGGTGATTGAAAAAAATCTGCGCGGCGCGCGCGTGGAGGACCGCGCCCGGGTGCACGGGGGCGATTATCCCGCCTTTCTCGCGCAGGCAAAGGCGCGCAGCTACGATATGATTTTCCTCGATCCGCCCTATGGTGGCAAGCTTTTGGAAAATGCGCTGCGCGCCATAGAAAGGTTTGACATTTTGTCAGTAGATGGTATAATAATATGCGAAAGTTCCGCGGAAGATCAATGGGAAACCGGGTTTTTCCGCGGCAAGGAGTACTGTTACGGGGGCACTCTTATCACGCTGCTGCACCCGGCGGAAAAAACGTGATTGGAACGCATATGAGAATTGGAATCTATCCGGGCAGCTTTGACCCGGTCACCCTGGGGCATCTCGACGTAATCGAGCGCGCCTCGCGGCTGTTCGACCACCTGATCGTGACGGTCATGCACAACGGTGCCAAACAGCCGAGCTTCTCCTGCGCGGAGCGCATGGAATTTCTGCGCCGCACAACGACGCACCTGTCCAACGTCGAAATTGACAGCGCGGACGGCCTGCTCGCGGACTATGCAGGGCGCAAGCACGCCTGCGCAATCGTCAAAGGATTGCGTGCGGTATCGGACTTTGATTATGAATTTCAACTCGCACTCGGCAACCGCAAGCTCAACCCTGATGTCGATACGGTCTTTTTGATGACGAGCGCGCAATATATGTTTCTAAGCTCCTCAATCGTCAAAGACATCGCATGCCACGGCGGCTGCATCAAGGATTTTGTATCGCCCGAGCTGGAGGAGGAAATTATCGCACGCATGAGGAAGGATGACGACAGATGGCACAACTAGAGGAACTTGTAAACAGCCTGTACAATATGGTGCAGGATGCGTGGGCCATGCCGCTCGGCGGCGAAAAATGCGTCATCGAACGCGATCGGGCACTCGATCTGCTCGATGAGCTGCGCACCAACTTGCCGGGCGAGCTTCGAATGGCGCAGGATATTGTGGACAAACGCAACGATTTGGTCGCGGCGGGCAAGCGTGAGGCGGAAGCCATCCGCAAGCAGGCGGAGGAGTCCGCGCGCATCCAGGTCAGCGAAGCGGAAATCGTGCAGGCCGCGCGCCGCAAAGCGAAGGAAATTCTGGGGAATGCAGAGATTCAGGCGCGGGAGCTGCGCCGCGCCGCCAACGAATATTGCGAGGATACCCTGAAGCGCGCGGAAGAATCGGTCGCGCTCTCGCTGGAAGAGGTCAAGCACGCGCGTATGCGGTTCAAATCCACCGTAAAATAAGCAATCATCATCCGGAGGTGCAAACCTCCGGCTTTTTTTCGTCTATATTACCCAGTAAAAGGAATGCAAAAAAATGTGAAAAAATAAGAACAAGCGTTTGAAAATCACGAAAAATTGTGAATAGTGTAAAAAAGCGGAGCTTTTTTGCACAGAAAAATTGAAGAATCGCTTGCAATCAAAAACAGGCTACAGTATAATAAATACAGAGTGGTGGGAAGTGGTACAAAGTGTTGCACAGTGCGTGCAGGCGGGACGGAGGGACAGCGTTGAAGGGCGAATACCGGCATGCGATCGACGCCAAGGGCCGCGTCATTGTCCCCGCCAAGTTGCGCGAAGAGCTGGGCGAACGCTTTGTGATCACGAAAGGGCTGGACGGCTGCCTGTTTGTCTATCCGATGGACGGTTGGCGCGTGCTCGAGGAAAAAATACGCGCGCTGCCCATGAGCAAGTCGCGCGATTTGCAGCGTTTTTTCTTTTCCGCCGCTGCGGACTCCGAACTGGACGGACAAGGGCGCGTGTTGCTTCCCGCAAACCTGCGCGCCTATGCCGGACTGCAAAAGGAGGCCGCCATCATCGGTGTTTCCGGCCGCGCGGAAATCTGGGACAGCGCGCGCTGGGACGAATACAACGGAAACATCACGACCGAAAACGTCGCGCAGGCGATGGAGGACATCGGTTTTTAACAAAACAGAAAGGCAGGATGGCAATATGGAATTCCAGCACGAGTCAATCCTGCTGCAGGAATGCCTGGACGCACTCCAAATCAAAGCCGACGGCGTGTACATCGATGCCACGCTCGGCGGCGCGGGACATTCGCTGCACATCGCGCAGCGGCTGTCGGACGGCGGCCGGCTGCTGTGCATCGACCGCGACGATGAGGCGCTCGAAAACGCGCGCACCCGTCTGGAGTCGGTCGCTGCACGGGTCAGTCTCAACAAAAGCGACTTTCGCGCGCTCGACAGCGTGCTTGCGGCAAACGGCTTGACCGCGGCGGACGGCATCCTGTTCGACCTCGGCGTTTCCTCGCCGCAGCTGGACCATGCCGAGCGCGGATTTTCCTATATGCAGGACGCGCCGCTCGATATGCGTATGGACAGGCAGCAGGAGCTGACCGCCTTCGACGTTGTCAACCGCTGGAGCCGCGCGGACATCCGCAAAATCCTCTTCGAGTATGGCGAGGAGCGGTACGCGCCCCTCATTGCGGCGGCAATCGAGCGCGTGCGCGCGGACAAGCCCATCGAGACAACGCTCGAGCTTGCGTCGGTGATACGCGGTGCAATGCCTGCAAAGGCGCTGCGCGAAAAGCAGCATCCCGCAAAGCGGTCGTTTCAGGCGATCCGCATCGCGGTCAACGATGAGCTCGGCGCGGTGCGCGAGGCGATGGAAAAGGCGATCGATTGTCTGTCTCCGGGGGGGAGACTTGCGGTCATCACCTTCCATTCGCTCGAAGACCGCATCGTCAAAAATGCCTTCCAGCACGCGGCACAGGGATGCACCTGCCCGCGCGATTTCCCGGTGTGCGTGTGCGGAAAAAAACCGAGCGTCAAAATCATCACGCGCCGGCCTCTTGTGCCGGACGAGCAGGAATTGAGCGTCAATCCGCGCGCACGCAGCGCCAAGCTGCGGGTGTGTGAAAAGCTGGCATAGACAAGAGGCTTCATAACATCGCTTGAGGAGGGGGATACCATTGGCAAGGCAGCCGCGTGCATCTCGCGAAAGCGTCGCGTATCAGGAGGAACATGCAGCCGTACGGCAGGTGCAGCCACAGCCCCTGCGCGTTGTACGGCCGCGTACGAAGCGCCGTATGGGCACCGCGCAGGCACAGCAGCTTTTGTGCGCTGTTCTGGTGCTGTCCATTGCGGGCGTCATCCTCTATAGCCAGATGACCCTGACCCGGTTGACCCGCGAGGTCTCCCAAAAGGAGGGGCAGGTCGAAATGCTGGACAGCGAGTATGTTTCGCTCAAGGCGCAGCAGGATCGCACCCTGAGCCTGAGCTATATCGAGCGATATGCACAGAATACTCTCGGCATGGTCAAAATGGACGCAAATCAGATGGAGTACATCGAGATGGCAAATCCGGACCGCATCGAAGTCTCCCGGCAGAACGGCAGCCTGCACGGCGCGGTTTCCGGATTGGTGAAGAGCTTCAACGCGATCTTGGAATATCTCGGCTGACATCGGGAATAAGATATACAGGAAGCGGGAGTGAGAGGTGGAGACATTTCTGACTCCCTCTTTTCCGTTATGCGGCGCGCAGACCGCAAAACACGAGCAGGAGGAAGCAATCTATGCCCATCAAGGGTCCGAACAGCAGCATGAAAAAGCGCATCCGCATCATGATCGCGCTGATGGCCGGCGTGGGCTTTGCGATGGTCGCGGCCCGTCTGTTCTATATGCAGGTCATCCGCCATGATTTCTATCAGGAGCAGGCGACGACCCTGCAAACGCGCGATACCGTTGTCACCCCCAAGCGCGGCACGATTTACGACCGCAACATGAAGGAGCTTGCGGTGTCTGCGGGCACGGAAATGGTCATTGTCAGCCCGAAAACCGTGCTGGACGCAAACGTCATTAAAAAAGGCGAGGTCACAAAGGAACAGCAGCAGCAAAAACTCGCACAGATTCTCGCGGAGCAGCTTGGTCTGGACTATGACAAGGTGCTCAAAAAGGTGCAGAAGAAATCAAGCTACGAAATCATCAAAAAAGGGGTGGAGCAGGACACCCTCAAAGCGCTCAAGGAGGCGCTCAGCGCGGCGAAGTGCGCGGCAGGTGTGACGACCGAGCCGGACAGCAAGCGCTACTACCCCTACGGCAGCTTTGCCTCGCAGGTCATCGGCTTTGTCGATGATGACGGCAAGGGCACCTGGGGCATCGAATCGCAGTATGACGAGGTGCTGCGCGGCGCGGCAGGGCGCGTGGTGCAGGCGCGCAATGCGCAGGGCGGCGACATGCCGTTTGAGTATGAGCAGTATATCATGGCGGAAAACGGCGGCAGCGTGGTGCTGACGATTGACGAGGCGGTGCAGCACTTCCTTGAAAAGAACCTCGAAACCGCGATGGAGGACAATCCGCAGGCGCGCGGCGGCGTTTCGGGTATCGTCATGAGCGTCAAGACCGGCGAAATCCTCGCGATGGCGAACAAGCCGGATTTTGACCTCAACCAGCCTCGTCAGATCGAATCGGAAAAGCTGCTGAGCGAGCTGCAAAGCAACATCAGCAAGGCGATGACCGAAAAAGGCCTTTCCGGAACGATCAGCGAAGCGTATCTCAAAGAGGGCGGCGCGCAGAATTTGAGCGACGCCGACAAGCAGAACGAAGCGCTCGTCGACCTGCTGACCGAGCAGCGCTCAACCGAGCTGTATAAGATGTGGAAGAATAAAATCATCACCGACACCTACGAGCCCGGCTCGACCTTCAAGCTGATGAACGTCGCGGCCGCGGTCGAAACGCAGGCGGTCGGCCAGTCCGATCACTTTGTCTGCGGCGGCTCGCTCAAGGTTGCGGGCTGGGGCAAGCCCATCAAGTGCTGGAAAACCGCGGGACACGGCGACGAGGATCTGACCCACACGCTGATGAACTCGTGCAACGTCGCGATGATGCAGATCGCCTTCCGAAACGGGCCGAAAAACTTCTATGAATTTTTCGATGCGTTCGGGCTGAACAAAAAAACAGGGATTGACCTGCCGGGTGAAGCCTCGAACAACTCGCTCTACTTCAGCCAGCAGGCGCTGACCGAAACGCCCTCCAACCTCGCGGTTTCGTCGTTCGGACAGCGTTTTCAGGTCACACCGATGCAAATGCTCATGATGGTCGACGCGATTGTGGACGACGGCAACCTCAAAATTCCGCACATGGTGAAAGAAGTGCTCGACAGCGAGGGCAATGTCAAGCAGACGATCGGCACGAGCACCGTGCGGCAGGTCATTTCCGCGGATACCTCGGAATTTATGCGGCAGGCAATGCAGCAGGTCGTGTCGGGCGGCACGGGCGCCAACGCCTACGTCGCGGGCTACCGTGTCGGCGGCAAGACCGCAACCTCGGAAATCCAAAAGCAGCCGGGAGACAACGAGGAGCGCTATACCGCGTCCTTCATCGGCGTCGCGCCCATGGACGATCCCGAAATCATCGTGCTCGTCGCGGTGTCCGACTTGCCGCGCTCCGTGGTGCATGGCGGCGGCGCGGTGGCCGCGCCGGTCGTCGCGCGCGTGATGAGCGACACCCTGCCCTATCTGGGCGTGGAAGCGGTTTACAGCGAGGAGGAGGCCGATCGCCGCGAGGTGACGACACCCCTGCTCGTAGGCAAGACCGCAGCGGAGGCGGAAGCCCTGCTCAAGGAAGCGGGCATGGGCTATAAGCTCGTCGGCGACGGCGACACGGTCACCGATCAGGTGCCGTCCTCGGGCGCAAAGGTGCCGGTTTCCGCACGCGCGATTGTGTACCTCGGCGGCGAAAAAACAAACGAACAGGTTTCCGTGCCCGATATGCGCGGACTGTCCCCGTCAGAGGCGCTCAGCCGTCTGGAGGGTGTGGGACTTTATATGAGACGTGCCGGCATTGCAACAAAGCAGACCGGCTACATGACGAATGCCGCCAAGCAAAGCCCGGTTGCGGGCACCAAGGTTGGCAGGGGCACGGTCGTCACGGTGGAATTTTCAAATAGCGCCAATATCGGAGACTGATTGCGGCGCACAGGAAAAGCGTCCCTTGGAAAAACAGCATGAAGGAAAGAGAGGAATCCATCCATGAAACTGCAGGAGCTTTTGCAGGGTGTTGCAGCCGAGTATTGCGGCGCCGATGCCGCGCTCACGGTGCGCGAGGTGCGCTACGATTCGCGCGAAGTGCAGCCGGGCGATCTTTTTGTCGCAATCCGCGGCTACGAGACCGACGGTCACCAATATATTGACAAGGCACTCGCGCAGGGCGCCGCCGCAATCGTGTGTGAGGAGGCGCGCGCGGGCGTGCCCGCGGTGATCGTGCAAAACAGCCGCGCCGCCCTCGCGGATATCGCCGCGAACCGCTTCGGTCATCCGGCGCAGGGCATGACGATGATCGGTGTGACCGGCACAAACGGCAAAACGACGACGACCTATCTCATCAAACACATCCTGGAGGCACAGGGGCACAAGGTCGGACTGATCGGCACAAATCAGAACCTCGTCGGCGACGAGGTCGTCGAGACCGAGCGCACGACCCCGGAATCCTACGAGCTGCACGCGCTGTTTGCGCGCATGCGCGACGCGGGCTGCACCCATGTCATCATGGAGGTGTCGTCCCATTCGCTCGTGCTCGACCGCGTGCGCGGCATCCCGTTTGCGGTCGGCGCGTTCACCAATCTGACGCAGGATCATCTGGATTTCCACAAAACGATGGAGGACTATCGCAAGGCGAAGGCGCTGCTGTTTACCATGTGCCGCACGGGGGTTCTCAATCTCGATGATCCGGCCGCGGACAAAATGATTGCAGACGCGCGCTGTCCGGTGCTGACCTTTTCCGCGCAGTCGGACAACGCAAACCTGTCGGCAAAGAACGTGCAGCTCCACGCGGACGGCGTGGACTTCATCTGCGCGACCGAAGGCGCGCTGGCGCGCGTGCATCTGGGCATTCCGGGCCTGTTCTCGGTGCACAATGCGCTGTGCGCGCTCGGCTGCGCGGTTGCGCTCGATATTCCGCTTGAGCGCGCGGCGGCTGCGCTCGGTGACGCGCACGGCGTCAAGGGGCGCGCCGAGGTCGTGCCGACCCCGACCGACTACACCGTGCTCATCGACTACGCGCACTCGCCCGACGGCGTGGAGAACATCCTCAAGGCGGTGCGCGGCTTTTCCAAGGGGCGCGTGATTGCAATCTTTGGCTGCGGCGGCGACCGCGACCGCACCAAGCGGCCGAAAATGGGCGCACTTGCGGCGCAGCTTGCGGATTTGTGCGTTGTGACCTCGGATAATCCGCGCACCGAGCAGCCCGAGGCGATTATCGCGGATATTGTGGAGGGCATGCACGGCTCCAAGACGCCGTATGAGGTCATCTGCGACCGCCGCGAGGCGATCCGCTGGGCGCTCGCCCACGCGCGCAAGGACGACACACTGGTCTTTATGGGCAAGGGGCACGAGACCTATCAGGAGATCAACCACGTCAAGCACCATCTTGACGAGCGGGAAGAAATTGCGCAATACTTTGCAAAATGATTAAAAAATAGGGTGTTTACAACAAATGGAACATTTTAAACTGGAGCAGGCTGCGCTTTGGACGCAGGGAATCCTGCAAGGGGACGGCGCGCTCACAATGACCCGCGTGTCGACCGATTCGCGCGACACGGGCGCGGGCTGTCTGTTCATTCCGCTCGTCGGAGACCGATTTGACGGACATGATTTTATCGATCAGGCGATTGCGGGCGGTGCATCCGCGATTTTGACCCATCGTGAGGGCGCGTATGCCGTGCCGTCCGTCCGCGTGGCGGACACCCGTCAGGCGCTGCTCGATCTTGCGGGCGGATACCGCGCCGGCATGGCGGCAAAGGTCGTGGGCGTGACCGGCTCGGTCGGCAAAACGACGACCAAGGAGATGATCGCCTCCGTGCTTGCGCAGCACTGCGACACGCTCAAGACCGAGGGCAATCTGAATAACGAGATCGGCATGCCGCTGACCGCGCTGCGCATCGAGCGCCACACGCAGGCCGCAGTGCTCGAAATGGGCATGAACCACTTTGGCGAGCTGTCCCGCATGACGCGCGCGGCGCAGCCGAACTTCGCGGTCATCACGACAATCGGCACCTCGCACATCGAGTTTCTCGGCTCGCGCGAGGGCATCCGCCAGGCGAAGCTGGAAATTCTGGAGGGGCTGCAGCCGGACGGTGTCGCGATCCTGTGCGGCGATGAGCCGCTTTTGTGGGAAAAGCGCGGCGCGCTGCCCTGCCGCACGATTTATTACGGCATCGAAAACCCGAACTGCGACCTGACCGCGGAGAACATCGTCAACGAGGGCGCGATTGTGCGGTTTGAAATGCGCAACCGCACGCTGTGGGAATGCCGCCAGATTCCGGTGGGGGAGACCATCCGCGCGCATCTGAGCGTGGCAGGGCGGCACAACGTGCTCAACGCGCTTGCCGCGACCGCGGTGGCGCTCGAGCTGGGGGAGGAGCCGGGGGACATCGTCGCAGGTCTGGCAGGCTACAAGCCCGACGGCCTGCGTCAGAACACCTATGAGAAAAACGGCTATCTGCTTTTTGCCGATTGCTATAATGCCTCACCCGACGCGGTCGAGGCCGCGCTGCAGGCATTTTCCGAGCTGCGCTGCACGGGCCGCCGCTTTGCGGTGCTCGGCGGCATGCTGGAGCTGGGGGACTATGCTGCCGAGGGGCACCGCCGCGCAGGCGCCGCCGCCGCGCGCTATGCCGACGCGCTCTATTTATACGGTGCAGGCAGCGCGCACATGCGTGAGGGCGCACGCGATGCAGGCATGCCCGAAGCGCAGATTCACTGCTTTGACACACACGAGGCGCTCGCCGATGCGCTGCGGGCGGACGCCCGACCGGGTGACGCGCTGCTCTTCAAGGGCAGCCGCGGTATGAAAATGGAGCGTGCGCTCGCGTTGTTTACGGGGGAAGAAGGATAAATGGCAGGAATACTTGGATTGGCGCTGCTCGTCGCGTTCGCCGTGACGGTCGTGCTCGCAAAGCCGGTCATCCACTGGCTGCGGAAAATGAAATTTGGTCAAAAAATTCTTGAAATTGGCCCCAAATGGCACATGAATAAGCAAAATATTCCCACGATGGGTGGTATGATGTTTATCGTCGGCATTTCGGCTGCGGTGCTCGCCGGTATGTGCCGGCTGCGCGCCGCAAACGAGAGCTGGGCGCAGACATGGGCGCTCGGCGCGGCGGGGATCATCCTGCTGGGGCTGGCGCTCGCATACGGCCTGGTCGGCATGGTCGACGATCTTGCAAAAATCAAGAAAAAGCAGAATGCCGGACTGACAGCCATGCAGAAGCTGATATTACAAATTGTAGTAGCTGCGGTTTTTATTACAGTTTTGCGCATCACGGGTGATGTCGACACCGCAATCTGGGTGCCGTTTCTGAACGTATCCTTTTCCGTGCCGTGGGTTATATACATCATTTTTGCGGCATTTGTCATCGTCGGCGCGGACAATGCGGTCAACCTGACCGACGGAATCGACGGGCTGGCCGCAGGTGTCACGCTGCCGGTTGCGCTGTTTTTCGCGTCGGTCGGTGTGCGCACGCACAATGCCGGTGTTGTGCTGTTCGCAGGCGCACTCGCAGGCGCGCTCGCCGCGTTCCTGATTTTCAATTTCAACCCTGCAAAGGTGTTTATGGGCGATACCGGCTCGCTGTTTCTGGGCGGCGCGGTGGCAGGTCTGGCGTTCGCGTGCGACATGCCGCTCGTTTTAATTCCGGTTGGTGCGATTTACATCTGGGAAACGCTCTCTGTTATCATTCAGGTCACTTATTTCAAATTCAGCCACGGCAAGCGCGTGTTTAAAATGGCGCCGTTTCACCATCATCTTGAGATGTCGGGCTGGGGCGAGAAAAAAATTGTGATCGTGTTCACGCTGATCACGGCCGCGCTGTGCGCGCTGGGCTGGCTTGCGGTGCAGCCGCGCCTGCCGATGCTGCCGTAACTGACAAGGAAGGAGCTTTCCTGTGCCGACGATGTCCCGACAACTTTTGGAGCGCGAGCCGCCGCGCGAGCGTGCGCGCAGCAGACCGATGGACGGTTCGCTGCTGCTCATGGTGCTCATGCTGCTGGCGACCGGACTGATCGCCCTCTTTACCGCGAGCTACTCCAACGCGATCCATTACAACAACAACGGCCTGTATTATGTCACGCGTCAGGGCGTGTTTGCAGTGCTGGGCGTCGTGATCATGCTACTTACCTCGCGGATCAATTATCATGTGTATGCCAAACTGCAAAAGCCGATTTTCCTGGTGGCGCTCGCCATGCTTGCGATCGTGCCCTTTGTCGGACAGACGCGCAAGGGCGCGACGCGCTGGCTCGGCATCGGTGAGCTGATTTCCTTTCAGCCGTCCGAAATTATGAAAATCGCGCTGATCATTTCGTTTGCATACTACATTGCGCGCGACCAGAAGAGCATTCGCACCTTTCGCGGGCTGGTGAAGCCCTATGGGCTGGCGCTCGTGCTCGTCGCGGGACTGCTCTATCTAGAACCGCATATGTCCGCAACCATGATCATGTTTCTCATCGGCTTTGTCATGCTGTTTGTCGGCGGTATGCGGCTGTGGTACTTTGTCCCGATTTTCATTGCCGCGCCGCTCGCGATTCTCGGCTATGTGAAGGTGAAGCCCTATGCCATGCAGCGCCTGCTCGTATGGTTCGATCCGTGGGTCGATTTTCGCGGCGACGGTTGGCAGGGTGCGATGAGCGCAATCTCCATCGGCTCGGGCGGACTGTGGGGGTTGGGACTGGGGCAGGGCCGACAAAAGCATCTGTTTTTGCCCGAGCCGCAGAACGACTTCATCTTTTCCGCAATCAGTGAGGAGCTGGGCTTTATCGGCGCAACGCTTATCATGCTGATGTTTGCGTATCTCGTGTTTCGGGGCTTCTATATCGCGCGCTCTTCCCGCGACAAGTTCGGCTGCATGCTTGCAACCGGCATCACGGCGAAGCTCGGCATCCAGACGCTCATGAATCTGTTCGTCGTTTCCGGTATCTTTCCGGTTACGGGCGCGTCGCTGCCGTTCTTCAGCTATGGCGGTACGGCGCTTGTCATGCAGCTCTTTGAAATGGGCGTGCTGCTCAACATTTCGCGATCCATGGTTGCGGGCAGTGAATAGCGCGCAGCCCAACCACAAACCCTAGCAGCACCGCCGCACACGCGGTGCCGCCCTGAGAAAGGTTCGTTTTGTTATGAAACTGTATATCACCGGCGGCGGCACCGGCGGCCATGTCAATCCGGGGCTTGCAATTGCGCGCTATGTGCAAAGCAAGCGTCCGGATACCGAGATTCGCTTTGCGGGCACCGCGCACGGCATCGAGTCCAAGCTCGTGCCGCGGGAGGGCTATCCGCTCGATACGCTGGACATTGTAGGCCTGCACCGCAGCATGAAGCCCAAAGAAATGCTCTACAACCTCGGCGCGGCGCAAAAGGCGCTTGTCGCGACCGGCAGAGCCAAAAAGCTGCTGCAGCAGGCAAAGCCCGACTGCGTGATCGGCTGCGGCGGCTATGCGAGCTTCCCCATTGTCAAGGCGGCGCAGAAAATGGGCATTCCGACCGTGCTGCTCGAGGTGAACGCGCTGCCGGGCAAGGTGACAAAGCTGCTCGCCCCCAAGGCCGACCGCGTGCTCGTGTGCTTTGAGGAGGCGCGGCAGCTGCTCGGCAGCCGGCCGAACATCCACCTGACCGGCGCGCCGGTGCGCGGAGAAATCGTATTTGCAAACCGCGAGCAGGCGCGCAAATCCCTCGGGCTGGGCGATCGCAAGCTGGTTGTGTCGTTCTGGGGCTCGATGGGCGCACTGTACATGAACCGTCACATGGCGGATGTGGTGGCGCAGGAGGCGCGGGACAACGTGGACTATGTGCACATCCACGCGACCGGCACGGCGGCGTTCCGGTGGATGCCCGATCTTGTGCGGCAGCACGGCGGCGATCTGACGAAGCACAGCAACTTGCAGCTGGTCGAGTATATTTACAACATGGCGGAGCTGATGGCGGCGGCGGATCTCATCGTGTGCCGCGCGGGTGCGGCGACAATCGGCGAGCTGTGCGCGCTCGGCCGGCCGTCTATCATGGTGCCGTCCCCCTATGTTGCGGAGAACCATCAGGAGAAGAATGCGCGCGCGCTCGAGCGTGCAGGCGCGTGCCGTGTGCTGACCGAGCCCGCGTGCACGTCGGAAAAGCTGTACGGTATGATGCGCACGCTGCTGGCGGACGACGACAAGCGCGCCGAAATGGGGCGCTGCGCCGCGCAGCTTGCAACGCTTGACGCATCGGAGAAGATTTACCGCTACATCCTTGAAGCGGCGCGCTAGCCGGGGGAATACACTTATGGCAAAAAAACAGACAAGCAGGCGGGCCAAGCTGCGGAAAAAAAACCGGCGGTGCGGCATCGGCTGTGTGCTGTATCGACTGGTCTGCTGTGCGCTCGTGATCGGAGCGGGCGCGGCTGCAATGACCGTGTTCTTTAAAATCGATACGATTCACGTGACGGGCACCGCGCGCTATCAGCCGGAGCAGGTCGAGCACACGCTGGGCGTGTCCGCAGGGGACAATCTCTTCCTCTGGGGGCGCACAAGCGGCGTACAGCGCCTGCTGCGCACCTATCCCTATATTGAGGAGGTTCGGATTTCGCGCGCGCTGCCCGGAACACTCAATGTTGAAATCATCGAAAGCCCGGCGTTCGCCGCGATTTCGGATGGTGGCAGCGGCTGCTACCTCATCAGCGGCAGCGGCAAGCTGCTCGAACATGTGGAGGATGCAGCGACAGTTCAGCTGACACCGGTGACCGGCATGGCGATCGGCGAGCGCCAGGCCGGGGAGACGCTGGACGCAGACGACGGGCCTGCAACGCAGCAGCTCATCACTCTGCTCGACGCTTTGTCGCAGGGTAATCTGCTGCAAAACGTCAGCTTTATCAACCTGACGAGCCTGACCGACGTGCACATCGGCTACCAAAACCGCTTTGACGTGCGGATTGGATCGTCCGGCGATCTGGCGCGCAAGCTGCGGTTTTTACAGGAGGTCGTGGACACCAAGCTGTCGCCCTCCGACATCGGTGTGATCGATTTATCGCAGCCGCCGCGGGCGAACTATTGGCCCGCACCGCTGAGCGAGATTGAGGCGGCAGCCGGCAAGCCGGACAAGCCTGCCGACACGGCGGATACGGCCGAAAACACGCAAGAAACGCCGGACACAGACAACGCGCACACGGAGGATACTGCGCAGACCGATCCGGACTATGCCGCGGACGCACCGCCCGAGGCCTGACCGCGTTTCGGCGCAAAAGCCCCGTGATAGGAGAAACGAATGAAGAAAAAAGGAAGTATTGCAATCGCAACCATTTGCATGCTGCTGACGTTCATGCTGACCTGGCAGTTTCGCAGCGTGACCGCTTCGGGCGGACTGACGAATGACACCGCGCGCGCACGCGCCGATCAGCTGCAAACCCAGCTGATTAACGAGCAGGAAAAAAGCGAAGCGCTGCTGCATCAGCTGCTGGCGTATCAGGAGGAGCTCAAGGAATTCTCCGAAAAGGCGGAAAAAAGCGGCGGCTATGCCGAGGTGCTCGCCCACCAGCTGGAGCAGGCTATGATTCTGTCGGGACAGGCTTCCGTGCAGGGGCCGGGTGTCATCGTCAAGTTAAGCGACTCGCGCCGCCCCAACACGACGGGCATGGATGAAAACAACTACGTCATCCACGACGAGGATTTGCTCAAGGTGATCAATGAGCTGCGCGACGCGGGCGCGGAGGCGATCGCGGTCAACGGCGAGCGGATCCTTGCAACGAGTGAGGTGCGCTGCGCGGGCTCAATCGTGAGCATCAACAACAAGCGGTTTTCCGCACCGTATACGGTCAGCGCAATCGGCAGCTCCGACGAGCTTTATAATGCGCTGACCATGCGGCAGGGCGTTGTGGATTTGCTGGCGGTCTGGGGCATCCAGTGCGATGTCAGCCGCGCACTCTCCGTCACAATCAAGGGGTATGAGGGCGCGCTTGAATATAAATACGCCAAGCCGATGAAGGAACTGAGCGCGGGCACGGCGCAAAACGGGAGGACGGGAACATGAGAATTATGATCGCCGCCCTGCTCGGCATCGTGGGCGGGATGCTCATTCCGTGGAATATTCCGGCGGCGTATACGCCGTTTGTGGCGATGGGACTGCTCGCGGCCTGCAACACGCTCTTCGGCGGAATCGCCGCGGAGGTACGGCATCGCTTCGATGCGCGGGCGTTCATCAGCGGTTTTTTTATCAATACGGTTCTTGCGGCCCTGCTGACAATCCTCGGCACGCGGCTGGGAATGAACTTTTCAATCGCGGCAATCGTGTACTTCGGAACACGAATTTTCAATAATCTCGCAAAGATTCAGCATTATATATTGCAAAAAAAACCCATAGGCGTTAAAATGGAAGAGACCGATGTGAATGCAGGGCGCATTCCAGAACAAACGTACCAGGCGACATCTTCGGATGAAGATGACGATGAAGAATAATTGTGAAATGTTACGGAGGACGGCACAAAATGGGTTTCGAGTTTGAGATGGGCATGGACAACGTCGTCACCATCAAGGTCATTGGTGTCGGCGGCGGCGGAAATAATGCGGTCAACCGCATGATCACCAGCGGCGTACAGGGTGTAGAATTCATCGCCATCAATACAGATAAGCAGGCGCTCAACTATTCGGCGGCGACGGTTAAAATCCAGGTCGGCGAAAAGCTGACAAAGGGGCAGGGGGCGGGCTCAAACCCTGAGATTGGCCGTAAGGCGGCGGAAGAGAGCCGCGAGGAGATCACGAAGGCGCTGGAAGGCACCAACATGGTGTTCATCACCGCAGGCATGGGCGGCGGTACCGGCACGGGCGGTGCACCTGTCGTCGCGCAGATCGCGCGCGAAATGGGCATCCTGACAGTGGGCGTTGTCACGCGTCCGTTCAATTTCGAGGGCAAAAAGCGCATCGAGCAGGCGCTTGGCGGCATCGAAGCGCTGCGCGAAAACGTCGATTCGCTCGTCGTCATCCCGAACGAGAGGCTGAAATTTGTCTCCGAGCAAAAGATCACCTTCAAAAATGCATTCGATATCGCGGACGGTGTGCTCCGTCAGGCGGTCGCCAATATTTCCGAGCTGATCACCGTGCCCGGCTTCATCAACCTGGACTTTGCAGACGTTACCTCGGTTATGAAGGGCGCGGGCTTCGCGCACATCGGCACCGGCAAGGCGGCAGGCAAGGACAAGGCGGCGGAGGCGGCCAAGATGGCAATCTCCAGCCCGCTGCTTGAAACCTCAATCGACTCTGCGCACGGCGTCATCCTGTCCATCACAGGCTCGTCCGATATCGGCCTGGACGAGATCGAAATTGCCGCAGGCATGGTGCAGGAGTCTGCGCACCCCGATGCGCACATCATCTTCGGCGCTTCGATTGACGAGGAGCTGGACGACGAGATTCGCGTGGTGGTCATTGCGACCGGCTTTGACACAACCCCCGCGGCGGCGGAGGAGGACACAAAGCAGGTCAAGCAGCCGGTGCAGTCCGTGGGGCATGCGGCTTCTGCCGCGCCGACGGCCGAGACGGCGGCCACTCCGTCCGGCGACGCAGTGCAGCCCGAAGCAAGCGGTGAGCAAGACACCTCGTTTGAAGACATCCTAAAGATTTTCAGCCGCGGACGGTAAGCCTGCTGCGCGGTAAGTTGCAAAATCGGTTTCGTTTTCGGAACCGGTTTTGTTGCTTTATGCGCAGATTTGGTGTAAAATGAAAAGACGTGAACCTATTTGACAGACAGAAGGAGTGAGCACCCGTGAGTCCGGAACCGCGAAGTATAGATCGAAAACGGAAGATGCATGGCGGCAGGGCGACACGGTGATCCTGCCGCGGAAAGGCAGGATAGGGAATGGTAGAATACTACAAAACAATCGGCAACCGCATTGAGCGCCTCGACGAAATTACGGAGGGCTGCTGGGTCAATATGGTGCGCCCCTCGAGCGAGGAGGTCGCGCACGTGATCGAAATGCTGCGTGTCGAGCCGGATTTTGTGCGCGCCGCACTCGACCCGGAGGAAAGCTCGCGCGTGGAGGTCGAGGAGGAGCAGGTGCTCATGATCGTCGACATCCCGACCGTAGAGCGTCAGGCGGACGAAAACGGCGGACAGGTCTTCAGCACGCTGCCGCTCGGCATCATTGTTGTGGAGAGCGCCGTGATCACAGTTTGCTTGCAGGAAACCTCGGTCACGCGCTCCATCGCGGAGGGCGTGGTCAAGGATATTCACACCGCGCTCAAAACGCGCTTTGTGTTCCAGCTTTTGCTGCGCGTCGCAGGACGCTTTCTCAAATATCTGCGCCTGATTGAGCGCAACTTCTCCAAAATCGAGCGCCGATTGTACGATTCGATGAAGAACGAGGAGCTGATCCAGCTGCTGGGGCTGTCCAAGTCGCTGGTTTACTTCTCCACCTCGCTCAAGGCAAATGAGGTCACGATGGAGAAAATGCTGCGCGGGCGCATCCTGAAGCTCTACGAGGACGATCGGGATATTCTGGAGGACGGCCTGATCGAAATCCGGCAGGCAATCGAGATGGCGGGCATTTACTCGTCGATCCTGTCCGGCACGATGGATGCCTATGCGTCGGTCGTCTCCAATAATCTCAATATCATTATGAAGATGCTCACGGTCATTACCATTATTATGACGATACCCAATATCATATTCGGCTTTTACGGCATGAATATCGGATCAGGGGTGATGCCGCTCGATCTGCGCTGGTGGGCGCCGCTGGTGCTTGCGGCAGCGGGCTGCATCGTTGCGTGGTTTTTCCTCAAAAAAAAGAACCTGTATTAAGGCGGCGCCGCGCAGGGAACAGCTTTCGCCGGAGCGCGGCGTGTGCCGAAACGAATAGAAATGACCGCGGCCTGTCATCAGGCGGCGGTCATTTTCGTCATGCGTCGGGGTTGTTGCGCTTCCAGTCGAGATAGCCCTGCAATATGAGCGTCGCCGCGACCGCGTCCACGTTCTGCCGATGTTTTTTCTCTTTTTTTCCGTTTGCGCGCAGAATGTCGTGCGCCGCGACCGTTGTGCGCCGCTCATCCCACAGCGCAACCGGCAATCCGGTGCGCGCGCGCAGATCGTCCGCGAGCACCATGCACTTTTGCGCGCGTTCGCCCACCGTGCCGTCCATGTTCTTCGGGCAGCCCAGCACAATCTCCTCGATGCGGTTTTGCGCGACATAATCGGCCAGCCGGTCGAGCAGCCTGTCCCGATTCCACTCCGCAAGCACCGACGGGCTGCCCGCGAGCAGGCCGGTCGGGTCGGACACCGAAAGCCCGGTGCGCGCATCGCCGTAGTCAATGCCAAGAATCTTCATACATCTTCTCCTTTTGTTCGTTGCTGTACAGATTATAACACGTTACAGGCCAACATTGTATAAAAAAACGAAAAAAATAGCATTGACCGCCTGTGTTACCCGTGTTATAATGATTACACCTATACAGGTTCTTTTTTTTGCCCGTTTTTTGCAGTCTGGAAAAGCGGACAGGGATTTTTTGCGAACACTGTAAAGGGAGGCAATGTTTTCCACACGCTAACGTGCGGAAGGAACGAATAAGGAGGTGCCGTTAATGCGCGTTAAGGTAACGCTCGCCTGCACTGAGTGCAAGCAAAGAAACTACAACACGATGAAGAACAAGAAGAACGATCCCGACCGTCTTGAGATGAACAAGTACTGCAAGTTCTGCAAGAAGCATACCTTGCATCGTGAAACCAAGTAACGGAGAAAGGAAGTCGCTTCATGGCAGATCTTGAAAAGGGCAACGCCGCTGCTGGAAAAAAGCAGACGGAAAAGCCCGCTAAGGCGAAAAAGCCGTCCATTTTTGCGCGCGCCAGCAAATGGTCCCGCGAGCTGAAGGGTGAAATCCGCAAGATCGTCTGGCCGACCCGTGAGCAGACCACCAACAATACCGTCGTCGTCCTTGTGACGATTCTGATTGTCGGCGTGTTTATCTGGGTGCTCGATGCGGTCTTCAATCTGGGTGTCACAAAATTCATCAGCCACTTCTCGTAATGCAGAAAGGGGTCTTTTGAATGTCCGATGCAGCAAAATGGTATGTGGTACACACATATTCAGGCTACGAAAACAAAGTAGCCTCCTCGATTGAAAAGGCGGTCGAAAACCGTAAACTCCACGATCTCATCACCGAGGTCAATATCCCGGTTGAAAAGGTCACGGAGGTCAAGGACGGCAAGACCCGCGAGATCGAGCGCAAGCTCTTCCCCGGCTATGTCCTTGTCAAAATGATTATGACGGACGAGAGCTGGTATCTCGTCCGCAATACGCGCGGCTGCACGGGTTTTGTCGGTCCGAACTCCAACAAGCCCCTGCCGCTGACCGAGGAAGAAGTGATCAAGATGGGCGTTGAAAAGCGCCAGATCGAGATCGGCTATGCCCTCGGTGACAGCGTCCGCGTGATCGATGGCCCCCTCGTGGGCTTTATCGGCGTCGTGGACGAACTCGAGCCGGAGAAGAACAAGGTGCGTGTCGTCGTATCCATGTTCGGGCGCGAGACCCCGGTCGAGCTGGAACTCGACCAGGTAGAGACACTGGACGAATAAGCCTTGCATCCGTGTCGGGCCGCAGCAGTGCGGCTTCCCAAGCAAGGCGCGTGGGAGAACCGTTTGGCATGTCCCGCGGTTCGCCAGCCACCACATTGATTTAAGGAGGATACCTCAACCATGGCACAAAAAGTAGTAGGTTATATCAAGCTCCAGATCCCCGCAGGCAAGGCAACTCCGGCTCCTCCGGTAGGTCCTGCGCTGGGTCAGCATGGTGTTAACATCATGGCCTTCACGAAGGAATTCAACGAGCGCACCAAGAACGACGCCGGCATGACGATTCCGGTTGTTATCACGGTTTACGCTGACCGTTCCTTCTCCTTCATCACCAAGACCCCCCCGGCCGCGGTGCTGATTAAGAAGGCCTGCAAGATCGATTCCGCCTCCGCTGTTCCGAACAAGACCAAGGTAGGACAGCTTTCCAAGGCAGATCTGCAGAAGATCGCAGAGCTCAAGATGCCCGACCTCAACGCCGCTTCGGTCGAAGCTGCAATGAGCATGGTCGCAGGCACCGCCCGTTCTATGGGCATCACGGTCGAGCAGTAATTTCTGCCGGCTGATTGCCGCGTCCCACGCGGACAGCGGCGATTTCAAACAGATTTTTTCACAGACGGCGTCCCCGCCGTCGAGTGGGAGGGTTAGGGAGCGTCCCCCGACCACCGGTCAGCCGGTGCGGCGGCGTTTCTGGAATTCCCGCATTGACCACTAAAGGAGGATATTTATAGTGCGCAAGGGTAAAAAGTATGTAGACAGCGCCAAGCAGATCGACCGCACCAAGCAGTACGATCCCGCTGAGGCGCTCGCGACCGTAGTTTCCACCGCGAAGGCGAAGTTCGATGAGACCATCGAGCTGCACGTCAAGCTGAGTGTAGACTCCCGTCACGCGGATCAGCAGGTTCGCGGTGCGATCGTTCTGCCGCACGGCACCGGCAAGCAGGTTCGTGTGCTCGTGTTCGCAAAGGGCCAGAAGGCTGCTGAGGCCGAGGCTGCAGGCGCAGATTTCGTCGGCGCTGAGGACATGGTAGAGCGCATCCAGAAGGAAAACTTCTTCGATTACGACGTTGTCATCGCAACGCCGGACATGATGGGCCTGGTTGGCCGTCTCGGTAAGGTTCTGGGCCCGAAGGGCCTGATGCCGAACCCGAAGGCGGGCACGGTCTCCATGGACGTCGCAAAGGCGGTTCAGGAGTCCAAGGCAGGTAAGATCGAGTATCGTCTCGATAAGACGAACATCATCCACTGCCCGATCGGCAAGGCGTCCTTTGGTCCGGAAAAGCTTGCGGACAACTTCGGCGCGCTCATGGGTGCAATTCTCAAGGCAAAGCCGGCTGCCGCAAAGGGTCAGTACGTCAAGTCCTGCGTTGTTGCGTCCACGATGGGCCCCGGCGTGAAGATCAACTCCGCCAAGCTCACCGACTAAGACGATGCACTTGGGCGGGATGCCGCAGCTTTTGTTTGTGCATACCGCCCTTTTTCTCGAAATGTGTTGACATTTCAGATGCCCTCTGCTATAATCTAATAGCTTGGTCAAAGACAGCAGGCTGCCGCAAGGCTGCAATGGCGTATTCGCCGCCTGCCGAGGTCAACACAAAGTTTTCGAGCTTTTGTGCCCTTCTGTCTTTGACAGGAGGGCATTTTTATTACGATACGGAGGTGAAATACGATGCCTAACGCAAAGGTTCTGGAAGAAAAGAAAGCACTTGTCGCTTCTCTTGTCGAAAAGATGAAGAACTCCCCGGCCGGTGTTCTGGTCGATTACAAGGGCATCAGCGTTGAGGACGATACCAAGCTCCGCCGTGAGCTGCGTAACGCCGGCGTTGAATATGCTGTTGTCAAGAATACCATGATTCGCTTTGCTGCAAAGGAACTGGGCTTCGATGGCTTTGAGGAGCACCTGAACGGTACTACCGCAATTGCAATCAGCACAACGGACGATGTCATCGCTCCGGCTAAGATTCTGTGCGACTACGCGAAGAAGCACGAGAACTTCAAGATCAAGATCGGCTTCCTCGAGGGAGCTGTGATCCCTGCGACCGAGGTACAGGCGCTGGCTTCTATGCCGAGCAAGGAAGTCCTCATTGCGCAGACCCTGTACTCCTTCAACTTCCCCATCATGCAGCTGGCTATTGCGCTTGACGCAATTGCGAAGAAGTCTGAGGATGGCGAAGCACTGGTCAGCACGCTGGTTGCTGCCAAGGAAGAGGCTCCCGCTGCGGAGACCGCTGCCGAGTAAGTCCGTTTTATACGGAATCACAACTTAATTTTAAAAAATGGAGGTATACTACCATGTCTAAGGTTACTGAGATTATGGAAGCTGTAAAAGAGCTCAAGGTTATCGAGCTCTCCGAGCTGGTAAAGGCTCTGGAAGAAGAATTTGGCGTTTCTGCGACTCCTGTCGCGGTTGCTGGTGCCGCGGGTGGAGCCGGTGAGGCTGCTGCCGCTGCTGAGCAGACCGAGTTCGACGTCGTTCTGACCGATGCCGGCTCTTCTAAGATCAACGTCATCAAGGTTGTCCGCGAGATCACCGGCCTGGGCCTGAAGGAAGCCAAGGAGAAGGTTGACACCGCTCCGCAGGCTATCAAGGAAGGCGCTTCTAAGGAAGACGCTGAGGCGATCAAGGCGAAGCTGGAAGAGGCTGGCGCAAAGGTCGAGCTCAAGTAAGAATCAGATCTTATTTAAAATGCCGCGCTCATCGAGCGCGGCATTTTTCCTGTCAAGAAAACCCGGTTCGTGCATAGCGCACAGACCGGGTTTTCTTTTATTCGTTACACATTGAAGCGGAACAGCACCACGTCGCCATCCTGCATGACGTATTCCTTGCCCTCCGAGCGCATCTGTCCTTTTTCGCGCGCCGCGGCGAGCGAGCCGCACGCCATCAGATCGTCATAGGACACGACCTCGGCGCGAATGAAGCCGCGCTCAAAGTCGGTGTGGATTTTGCCTGCCGCCTGCGGCGCCTTGGTGCCCTTTTTGATCGTCCACGCGCGCACCTCCTGCTCTCCTGCGGTCAGGTAGCTCATCAGGCCGAGCAGATCATAGCACACGCGGATCAAGCGGTCCAGACCGGACTCGGTCAGGCCAAGCTCGCCCAGGAACATTTCGCGCTCCTCCGGCTCCAGCCCTGCCACGTCCTGCTCGAGCTTGGCGCAGATGGGCAGCACCTGCGCGCCCTCCTCCGCCGCAATGCGCTTGACCGCCTCAAAACGAGCGGATTCCGCCGCATCGCCCGTGAAGCCTGCCTCGTCCATATTCGCGGCATAGATGACCGGCTTTGCGGTCAGCAACTCGCTCTCGCTCAGCACGCGCTGCACGTCCTCATCGTCGGCAAAGCCCGCAAAGGTGCGCGCGGTCTTGCCCTCCTCCAGATGCGCCTTGAGCTTTTCCAGAATCTCGACATCGAGCAGCAGCTTCTTGTCCGCCTTTGCGGATTTCTTTGTGCGCTCGATGCGGCGGTCGATCATTTCCAAATCGGACAAAATAAGCTCCAGGTTGATGGTCTCGATGTCGCGCGACGGATCCACGCTGCCCTCGACATGGACGATGTTTTCGTCCTCAAAGCAGCGCACGACGTGCACAAGCGCGTCCACCTCGCGGATGTGGGACAGGAACTTATTGCCCAGCCCCTCGCCCTTGGACGCGCCGCGCACCAGCCCCGCGATATCCACGAACTCGACCACCGCCGGGATGGTCTTTTTCGCGTGGTACAGGTCGGTCAGCGGCTGCAGCCGGTAGTCCGGCACGGTGACCATGCCGACGTTGGGGTCGATGGTGCAGAACGGGTAGTTGGCGCTCTCTGCGCCGGCATCCGTGATCGCATTGAACAGGGTAGACTTGCCGACGTTCGGCAGTCCCACGATTCCGAGCTTCATAGTTTTGATTCCTCCAGTTTATCGCTATACATATAGTAATAATTTATGGTTTGATTATATTATTGCGGGCGTTTTCTTGCGCCGCACGTTAGTCCTGTAACAGTATAGCGTTTTTTTGCACTTTTTGCAAGGAATAACTTGCGTTTTCGCGGCTGCTTTGGGCATTGCGTAATGCGCACGCGCCCTGTATAATGAAGCTAAAGGATCTGAAATTTGAAGCGGCAGGAGGGAACGTATATGCCATCGCTCGTCACACATCATCATTTTGCAGTTTTGGTGCAGCAGGCCGCTGAGCCCGATCTGCGCAACGCCAGCGATGCGAGCCCGTCTGCCTATCGCTGGGGTGCACAGGGGCCGGATGTTCTGTTTTATCACAACGCGCCGTTTGGCAGCCGCACCTCGCTTTTGGGGCACCGTATGCACGCCGGACGTGTCGCAGAGGCGTTCAACGCGCTTGTGCGCAGCGCTGTGCGGCTGCGTGACCCTGCCGCGCTGTCCTATCTGCTCGGCTTTTGCACGCACTATGTGCTCGACCGCCGCACCCATCCCTATATTCAGGACACGATCGAAACGCTGCTTTTGCCGCGCTATCCCGAGTATGACGCGGACGCCTGCCACCGTCTGTGTGAAGCCGATCTGGACGCGCAGATCATCACAAACTACATTTCGGGCGAGCAGGAGAGCTTCGAGGCCTTTCGCCTGCTCGACGCGCCGAGCGCACAGGTTCGGCGGCTCATCGGCCGTATGCTGACCGATGTGGGCGAGCCGGTCTATCGCATCGATACCGCCCCGACGCGCGTGGAGGGCGCGATGCGCACCATGCGGCTTGTATACAATATTCTGCACGGCGGTAGCCGCGAAGGTGCGCGCGCGCAGATTGAGATGTTCGAGCGCATGCTGGGCCAGCCCGGTCTGCTTTCCACCATGCTGCGCCCCACCACACCGCTGCCTGTGGACTGCGCCAACCTGTCCCACCGTGTGTGGCACAAGCCCAGCGTGCCCGAAATCGACCGCACTGACAGCTTTTTTGAGCTTTTTGAATCCTCTGTGCAGCCCACACTTGCGCTCTGGCGCGCGATTTCTAACTGCTATCACCGGGGCACACCGCTCAATCCGCTTTTCTTCCCCGCAAATTACAGCGGCAAGCCCGAGCTGTAAGCGCGGGATTGCGCATTCCTTCGTGAAGTTTTGATGAACATTTCCACGAAATTCCCCTTTCTCTTGACAAAAAAGCAAATTGGTAGTATGATATATTTCGTTACCGATTTGTAACTATTTCACTTTGAAACGAAAGGGGCTGACTGCGTGCTGCGCGGGGGATTTTTCCTTGTGCGCGCCGCGAAATGCTGATGTCAAAACATACAAACGATTCTCATCGAGGCCGTGAACGGTGGGCGGCACCGCTCTCGCGCGTCGTGCTGGCGGCTTCGCTCCTTTGGCTCACCTGCACAAATGCCGCACACGCTGTGCGCAATGCATGGCTGAACTTCTACTACGATCATATCGCGGCACACCTGCGCGGGGTGCGCGGCGCGGCGGAAGCGCTGCGGCACAGCCGCGTGCAGCTCTGGTCGCTTATTGTCACGGTCGTGCTGCTTGTGCCGATGATTTCGTTCATGCGCGTCGGCGTTGTGGTGACGGTTGACGGGCGCGTGCTCGGCTATGCCGAAAGCGAAAGCGAGGTCGCGCAGGCCTGCCGCCTGATTGAGCAGAACTCGAGCAAGGTGCTCGGCCATCCGTTTAACCTGAACGCGGATATTTCTTACAGCGTGGCAGTGGCGCCGCAGACGAGCTTCCTGCGCGCGGACGAGCTGCCCGATGTCATCGCGCACAATGTCGACTCCCTTACGACGCTTGCGGTCATCACGGTGGACGGCGAATCAATTGGCGCAACGGCCGACTCGGAGCAGGCGCAGCAGGTGCTGCAGACGCTCAAGGAACAGTATACGCAGGACGATCCTACGGCAAGCGCACAGTTCCTGCAGGAGGTCGAGGTGGAAACCATGCAGGCACCCACCGCGCTACTGCTCGAAGAGGACGCGCTGCTGGATAAGCTGTCCGCGAACACGTTGCAGGAGCAGACCTACACCGTGGGCGAGGACGATACCATGACCTCCATCGCACAGTCGCTGGAAATGAAGGTCAGCGAGCTGCAGGCCCTCAATCCGGACGTTGTGCCCGAGCGCATGGCGCCCGGCCTGGAGCTGACCGTCCAGGCGGCGGCACCGGTGGTTTCGGTGCAGGTCACGCGCAACGTCAGCTATACGGAAAGTCTGCCGTTTAGCACGGTCACGCGCGAAAACTCCAACCTCGGACGCGGCAAAACGCAGGTCGTGCAGCAGGGCTCCGCCGGAACGGCAGCCGTGTCCGCACAGATTGTCACCATCAACGGCGAGGAGACCGACCGAACCATCCTCAGCCGCACCGTGACACAGCAGCCTGTCGACAAGATCGTCGAGGTCGGCACGAAGAATCTCGGTGTCGGCACGGGCAGCCTCATCTCTCCCATTGCAAACGGCACAATCACCTCGGGCTACAAGTGGCGCTGGGGACGCATGCACAAGGGCATCGATTACGGCACGTCGACCGGCACCAAGGTGCGTGCGGCGGATAACGGCAAGGTCATTGTGTCGGGCTATTCGACCGGCGGCTACGGCTACTATATCATCATTGACCACGGCAACGGGATGAAAACGCTCTACGGGCACAACTCCAAGCTGCTCGTTGATGTCGGCGATGTGGTCGAGCAGGGGCAGACCATCGCCCGCTCGGGCAACACCGGAAGATCGACCGGTCCGCACTGCCACTTTGAAGTGCTCATCAATGACGCAAACGTGAACCCCGCAAATTATGTCTGACACAAAGGGCTGCCGAAAAACGGCAGCCCTTTGCTTTTGGGTTTATGCACATATTCTTCGCGCGTTTTACGCAGTATGCACACACAACCGACATATTTTTGCTCTATACTATATCCATCGGCTGAAAACATCGCCGACCGGTGCACTGCGGGGTGCGCCGCTATGTCCCTCTATTCAAACTCTAATATCCCTATCAAAAAAGGCACACCGTCTGGCGTGCCTTTTTTGTCTTACGCTTCTTCGGTCATAATCTGCGCCATGCGCACGCCCATGACCGATGCCATCATGAGGCCGCGCGTCCAGCCCGAGGCATCGCCCAGGCAGTGCAGTCCGCGCACGCTCGTTTCGAAGCGGTCATCCATCGTCACGCGGTTCGAGTAGAATTTGAGCTCGGGCGCGTAGAGCAGCGTCTCATCCGCCGCGAAGCCGGGCACAACCTGATCCACCGCGCGGATGAAACTCAGGATATTCACCATTGTGCGATACGGCATCGCGCTGGAAATATCGCCTGCGACCGCATCGGGCAGTGTCGGGCGCACGTTGGAGCGCTCCAGCTCCTTTTCCCAGGTGCGCTTGCCCTCTAAGATGTCTCCGAAGCGCTGCACGAGCAAATGGCCGTCCCCGAGCATGTTGGTCAGCTCGCCGATTTTCTTCGCATAGGCGATCGGCTGGTCAAACGGCGCGCTGAAATGATGCGAGCATAAAATCGCAAGGTTTGTGTTTTCGCTCTTGCGGCTCTTGTAGCTGTGGCCGTTGACGACCGCAAGGTTGTTGTCGTAATTTTCCTGGCTCACAAAACCGCCCGGGTTCTGGCAGAAGGTGCGCACCTTGTCGCTGAAGGGCTTGGGATAGCCGATCAGCTTGGACTCGTAGAGGACGTTGTTGACCTCCTCCATGACCTCGTTGCGCACCTCCACGCGCACACCGACATCCACAGGTCCCGGCGCGTGCGCGATGCCGTGCGTGCGGCACAGCTTTTCCAGCCAGTCCGCGCCCTTGCGTCCCGCCGCGACGACGACGCGGCCCGCTGCGACCGTCTCGCTCTCGCCGGTGCGCGCGTTTTCCAGATGGACACCCGTGCACGCGCCGTCCTCCATGCGCAGATCGCGGCAGAGCACGCCAAAGCGGATTTCCACACCCTGCTCGATGAGCCAGTGCTGGATGCGGCCGTAGACCTCCTGCGCCTTCTCCGTGCCCAGATGGCGGATGGGACAGTCGACGAGCTTGAGCCCCGCCTGAATCGCGCGGCGGCGAATGCCCTTGACCGCCTCGCCGACATCGCGCCCCTCGACGTGTCCGTCCGCGCCGAACTCCAGATAGAGCTTGTCGGTCTCCTCGATGAGAGACTGCGCAAAATCCGCGCCGATGAGCTCGGGCAGATCGCCGCCGACCTCGTTTGAAAGCGACAGCTTGCCATCGGAAAATGCGCCTGCACCCGAAAACCCTGTCGTGATGTGGCAGAACGGCTTGCAGTGCACGCACGCGCGCGTCTTGGTCTTCGGGCAGCCGCGCTGCTCAATCGCGGCGCCCTGCTCCAGCATGAGGATGCTGCCCGCGTACTTCCTTCTGCGCAGCTCAAGCGCCGTGAAGATCCCTGCCGGCCCTGCGCCGACAATGACCAGATCATATCTTTTCATTTTATTCTCCTCCTAGTTGTCCTCCGGACATAAAAAAGCCACCGGAAATCGCGTTCGGCGTAGATAGTATGCCCCCTTGTCGGGGTAACTCATAGCCGCGCTATTTCCGGTAGCTTCGTAGAAACGCCTGAACCGATCTTCAGGCATATATCAGTTACGTTTCTTGAAGATGATACGCGAAAAAAGCCGTTCTGTCAAGCACTTTCCGCCGCTTTATGCTTTTCCGCGGTAGACCTGCTTGCGGCTCGGCAGCATCTCCCAGCCGAGGGATGCCAGCTCCTTTTCCGCAAGGGCGATGGACTCGCCGCCCCAGCCATAGGAGCCGAATGCCATGCCGACGCGATTTTTGGGGTACAGCCCCTTGAGATAGGTCAAAAATGCCGCGACAGTGGGCATCAGCCCGCGGTTGAGCGTGGACGCACCGACAAAAATATACTTTGCCTCGAGCAGCTTGCCCATGATGGCGGACGGGTGAATGTCGCGCAGGTGATACAGCTCCACACGCTTGCCCTGCGCCTCGTATTCCGCGGCGAGCTGCTGCGCCATGCCCTCGGTCGAGCCCCACATGGAGTCAAACGCGATGACGACCTTGTCCTCGTCATACTCGTTTTTGCACCACCGGCTGTACGCCTGCAGCACCGGTGCGATATGCTCGCGCAGCAGCACGCCGTGCGCCGGGCAGATCAGATCAACCTGCAGCTCCGCCGCCTGCTTGAGCAGACCGACGACCTGCGTGCCGTAGGGCAGGATGATATTCGCATAATAATCCGCCTCGCGCTCCATGAGCGCTTCGTAGCCCAAATCGGTGTCGTACAGGCAGCCAGCGCGGCAGATATGCTGTCCGAACGCATCGTTTGAGAACAGGATGTTTTCGCCCTCGAGATAGGTCAGCATGGAGTCCGGCCAGTGCACCATCGGCGCGGGGATGAAGCGGAACGTATACGGCCCCACGGTCAGCGTGTCGCCGTTTTTCACGGTGTGGCACGCAAAGCCGTCGCCGTAGTATGCCTTCAGCCCCTTTTGCGCGCCGGCCGTGCAGTAGATGGGCACCTCGGGCAGCCGCGCGGCGATGGCGGGCAGCGAGCCCGAATGGTCCGGCTCGATGTGGTTTTGGATGATGTAGCGGATGCGCTCAAGCGGCACAATCTCCTCGATGTTGCGGATGAACGCGTCCGTGTATTTTTCCTTTACGCTGTCAATCAGGATATAGTCCTCGCCAGCCTTGACGAGAAACGCGTTATAGCTCGTGCCGCTCGGCGTTTGATAGCCGTGAAAAATGCGCACGTCCGGGTCGTTTACACCGACCGAATAAATATTTTCGCGAAGCTGAATCGCAGACATTGTAAGTTCCTCCTATAGTCGTATTTTTTTAAAAAAGGGGAAGCGATAATCGCTCCCCCTTCGGCTTTTATTGCGGTTGGCCGCTCTCCTTGAGGTAGCAGCATTTCTTGTACTTCTTGCCGCTGCCGCACGGGCAGGGATCGTTCATACCGATTTTCTTTGCCGCGCGCACCGGTGTCTTTTGCAGGCTGCCGTCGTCCGCGCCGGCCGCGCCGGTCTCGTGCGCAATCTGCTCACGCTTGGGCGCTTCCTGCGTGCGCACGCGTGCAAGGTAGATCATGCGCACGGTGTCCTCGCGGATGGCGTCGATCATCGCATCGAACATATCGAAGCCCTCGCGCTTATACTCCACAACCGGATCGTGCTGGCCGTAGGCGCGCAGGCCGATTCCGTTGCGCAGCTCCTGCATCGCGTCAATGTGATCCATCCACTTTTCGTCGACGTTGCGCAGCAGCACGACGCGCTCCAGCTCGCGCATGATTTGCGCACCGATTTCGGTTTCCTTGTTGGTATAGACCTCGTGTGCGCGATCCTTGAGGATGTTCTTGAGCTGCTCGCCCGACAGATCATCCAGTTCGTCCGTGGTATATTGCAGATCGTCCGCGGTCAGGATGGTTCCAAGGAAGCGTGCGCGCAGCTCATCGAGCGCAGACGGCTCAATGTAGTGCTGCTCGCCGACTGCGGCATCCACCGCGCGGTCGATCGTGTCGTCAATCATGCCGACAATCGCGTCCTTGACATCCTCGCCGGAAAGCACCTTGAGGCGCTGGCCGTAGATGATTTCGCGCTGCTTGTTCATCACGTCGTCATATTCGAGGACGCTCTTACGGATTTGGTAGTTGCGGCTCTCCACCTTGCGCTGCGCGGACTCGATCGCGCCGGACAAAATTTTCTGGTCGACCGGTTCGTCGTCCGCGATGCCGAGCGAGTCCATCATGTTCTGGATGCGCTCCGAGCCGAACAGACGCATGAGGTCGTCCTCGAGCGAAATGTAGAAGCTCGATTCGCCCGGGTCGCCCTGACGGCCTGCGCGGCCGCGCAGCTGGTTGTCGATGCGGCGGGACTCGTGGCGCTCCGTGCCGAGGATGTATAATCCGCCGGCCTCGCGCACCTTCTTCGCGTCCTCGTCGGTCGTCGCCTTAAAGCCGCGGTACAGCTCTTCAAACTTTGCACGCACTTCTAAAATCGCGGGGTCCTCGGTTTCGCTGTGGCCGTTTGCTTCGACGATCAGCTCGGGCGGATAGCCTGCCTTGCGCAGCTCGTCGAGCGCCATGGTCTCCGCGTTGCCGCCGAGCATAATGTCGGTGCCGCGGCCTGCCATGTTGGTCGCAATCGTAACCGCGCCGAACTTACCTGCCTGCGCGACGATTTCCGCTTCTTTTTCGTGGTATTTTGCGTTGAGCACGGTGTGCTTGATGCCCTTTTTCTTGAGCGCCTTGGACAGCTCCTCGGACTTTTCGATGGAGACCGTACCGACCAGAATCGGCTGCCCCTTGGCATGGCACTCCTCAACCTTGCGGATGACCGCGATGAGCTTGCCGTTTTCGTTTTTATAGACCGCGTCCGGATTGTCGTGGCGCGCCACCGGCCGGTTCGTCGGGATTTCGATGACGTCGAGCTTGTAAATGTCGCGGAACTCCTGCTCCTCGGTCAGCGCGGTGCCGGTCATGCCGGACAGCTTGCCGTACTGGCGGAAGAAGTTCTGGAAGGTGATCGTTGCAAGGGTCTTGGACTCGTGCTGAACCTCCACGCCCTCCTTGGCCTCAATCGCCTGGTGCAGCCCCTCGTTGTAGCGGCGTCCGAACATCAGTCGGCCGGTGAACTCGTCAACGATGATGATCTGCCCCTCGCGCACAACGTAATCAACGTCCAGCTGCATGACGCCGTGCGCCTTGATCGCCTGGTTGATGTGGTGCTGCAGCGTGGTATTTTCCGGATCGTTCAGGTTTTCAATCTTGAAGTAGGCCTCCGCGCGCGCCTGGCCGTGCGGTGTCAGCGTGGCGGTCTTGGCCTTTTCATCGATGATGTAGTCCGCATCGATGTCGTCCTGCTCTTCCTTTGCGTCGACCTCCTTGACGCGCAGCGCGGTCAGCGTGCGCGCGAAGTGGTCCGCGATTTGGTAGAGCTCGGTCGATTTGTCGCCCTGACCCGAAATGATGAGCGGGGTGCGCGCTTCGTCGACCAGAATGGAGTCGACCTCGTCGACGATGGCGAAGGCGTGTCCGCGCTGCACCATGTTCGCCTGATAGATCGCCATATTGTCGCGCAGATAGTCAAAGCCGAACTCGTTATTCGTGCCGTAGGTGATGTCCGCGGCATACATCGCGCTGCGCGCGGCCGGCGGAACCTCGTGGATAATCAGACCGACGCTCAGACCGAGGAAACGGTAGAGCTTGCCCATCCACTCGGAGTCGCGCTTTGCGAGGTAGTCGTTGACCGTGACGATGTGCACGCCCTTGCCGGTGAGCGCGTTGAGATACGCCGGCAGCGTTGCGACAAGGGTTTTACCCTCACCTGTGCGCATCTCCGCGATGCGGCCCTGATGCAGCACGATGCCGCCGATGAGCTGCACGCGGTAGTGGCGCATGCTGAGCACGCGATCCGCGCCTTCGCGCACGGTCGCAAAGGCCTCGGGCAGAAGCTCATCGAGCGTTTCGCCCTTGGTCAGACGCTCCTTGAACTCCTCGGTCTTGGCGCGAAGCTGCGCATCGGTCAGCTTGCGGTACTCGTCCTCGAGCGCCTCAATCTGATCGACAATCGGGGTGATGCGCTTCAGCTCTCGGCTGGAGTAGGTTCCGAAGATTTTATCGAGAATTTTAGCCATGTATCCTAACTGCCTTTCCTGTATAGTACCTTATGAAATAAGGATGTAATGCAAATTTGCAAAACAATGCGTTACCGCATGATTATGATAGCGATACGTGCGGATTACAAATAAAATACCGCCTTTTGCATCGCTATATGACATCATTTTAAAATAGAGATATCATAATCGCTTGCGGTTATTATATCACATAATGTGCACCTGCAACAATGAATTTTTTAAGAACATTGCGAAAAAGCCGCCGTGCATGCAATTTTCCCGAAAAAATGCCCCGATCAGCGCAGGATCAGGTAGGCGGTGTAGGCCACATAGCTCAGCATCATGACCGCGCCGACCGGACGGCTCATCTTGCCGCGGCGCGAAGTCAGCCAGAACACCACGCTGACCGCGACGAGCACCGCGCCGTCGATAATCGCGGTCGGCGCGACCGTAATCGGGCGCAGCACCGCAGAAGTGCCCAGAATGAACAGAATATTGAACAGATTGGAGCCGATGACGTTGCCCATTGCGATGTCGTTTTCCCCCTTGCGCGCCGCGGCGAGCGAGGTGACAAGCTCGGGCAGCGAGGTGCCGATTGCGACGATGGTCAGGCCGATCAGGGTTTCAGACAGGCCGAGCGCGCGCGCCAGCCCGGTCGCACCGTCAACCGAAAGCTGTCCGCCCGCAATGATGCACACCAGTCCGAGCGCGATTTGCAGCACAATGTACGGCGTGCGCATCGGCTCCTCTTCCTGTTCCATGCCGACACGCGCGTGCAGCGCCGCACGGATCTGCGCCGTCATAACCGCGGCGAAAAGGATCAGCAGCACGATACCCTCGGCGCGGGTGATGTCGTTGCCGCGCGCGAGCATGACGAGCAGGACAACCGCCGCGCCGACGGACAGCGGCCAGTCGCGCCGGACGATTTCGCGGCTGACGACAAGCGGAATGACGACCGCGCTGAGACCCGCAACCACAAGCAGATTGAAGATGCTCGAGCCGACGACGTTGCCGACCGCAATTTCGTTTGCGCCCCGAAGCGCCGCGGTCACGCTGACCGCAAGCTCGGGTGCGGAGGTGCCGAACGCAACGATTGTCAGGCCGACGAGCAGGCTCGGCACGCCCAGCCGGCGCGCCGCCGCAGACGCGCCCGCAACGAATTTGTCCGCCCCCCAGACGAGCAGCGCGAAGCCGACAACAAGCAGGATGATTGCTTTCATAAAAGATTTTTCCTTTCTTTTTGTGCATAAAAAAAAGACTTTTTATGCACCTTCCCCGAATATGTGCATAAAAGTCTCGCTTCTTGACGGAGCGGCCCGGATCGCACGCGATCGTCCTGACGGTACCGCCCCACGCGCGCGGCGTGAGCTACTCCCTTTTATCCTTTCCATCATACGGAACGCGCGCGGATTTGTCAAGCGCCGCGCGAAATTTTCTTTACATTTTCGCGGTTTTTCATTATACTATAGGAGAACAAAAATACGAGGAAGCTCAATTAAAGGGAGATTTTCATGCTAGAATTTGAAGAATACAAGGTAAAGCTGGCCGGGCTCGTGCCCGAGCTCGAAAAGCTGCGCGGCAGTCTCGGTCTGGAGCAGGCCGGCCGCGAGGTCGAAGAGCTGGAGATGAAGTCCGCGCAGCCCGGCTTCTGGGACGACCCGGAGGCGAGCCAGAAGGTCGTATCCCGCATGGGTGCGCTCAAGGATAAAATCGAATCGTACACCCGGATCTGCACGCAGCACGAGGACCTGCTTGCGCTGTGTGAAATGGCGCTGGAGGAAAACGACGACTCCATGCTCGAGGAGCTGACCGAAGGCTACCGCGCGCTGGAGGAGGGGCTGGAGGCGCAGCGTCTGTCCACCCTGCTGACCGGAGAATACGACGGCAACAACGCGCTCATGTCCTTCCATGCGGGCGCGGGCGGCACCGAGGCGCAGGACTGGTGCGAAATGCTCTACCGCATGTACACGCGCTGGGCGGAGCGTCACGGCTTCTCCTACAAGATTCTGGACTACCAAGACGGCGACGAAGCCGGCCTGAAATCCGCCGACATCCTCATCGAGGGCGAAAACGCGTACGGCTTCCTCAAGGGCGAAAACGGCGTGCACCGTCTGGTGCGCATCTCGCCGTTCGATTCCTCGGGCCGCCGCCACACCTCGTTTTCCGCGATCGAGGTCATCCCCGAAATCATCGACACCTCGGAGGACTTCGAGCTCAAGCCCGATGACTACGACATGCAGGTCTTCCGCGCGTCCGGCGCGGGCGGCCAGCACATCAACAAGACCTCGTCCGCGGTGCGCCTGATCCACAAGGCGACCGGCATCGTGGTCTCGTGCCAGACCGAGCGCTCCCAGTTCCAAAACAAGGAGACCTGTCTGCGCATGCTGCGCTCCAAGCTCGTCGAGATCAAAGAGCGCGAGCATCTGGACAAAATCTCAGACATCAAGGGCGACCAGAAGAAAATCGAATGGGGCAGCCAGATTCGCTCCTACGTCTTCATGCCCTACACGCTGGCGAAGGATACGCGCACCGCGCACGAAGAAACCAACATCAACGCGGTCATGGACGGAGAAATCGACGGCTTCATCAACGCCTATCTGTCCGCGCTTGCCACGGGCAACTGGGCAACAAAATCATAACACCGCGCTGCCGCTGCAAAAAACCGACCCTTTGGGGTCGGTTTTTTGCATAGTCCGCCCTCCGCGGAACATACTACTGCCGGAGGGGATTTCATGAAAAACACCGTGCGCTATGCGGTTACCGGCGCGCTTGCCGGACTGGCCAACGGCTTTTTCGGCTCGGGCGGCGGGCTGTTTCTCGTGCCGCTACTGACGCGCTGGACGAAGCTCGAGCAGCGCCGCGCCTTTGCGACCTCGGTCGCGGTCATCCTGCCGCTGTCCGCGGTATCGGCCGTCATCTACTGGAGCAAGGGCGCGCTCGATTTGCACTTTGCGTGGCCCTATCTGCTGGGCGGCGCGGCGGGCGGGGTGATTTCCGGACGCGTTTTTCGTAAAATCCCGCTGACACTGCTGCGCCGGGTGTTCGGTGCGCTCATTTTATATGGCGGCGTGCGTGCGCTGCTGCTCGTATAAGGAGGCGCGCATGATCTTTGATTTTGCCGTCGGACTGGCGACCGGCATCCTGTCCGGCTTCGGCATCGGCGGCGGCTCGCTGCTGATTTTATGGCTGACCTCGGTCGAGGGCATCCCCCAGCTGCGCGCAGGCGGCATCAACCTGCTGTATTTCTTGTGCTGCGCCCCCACCGCGCTGTGGTCGCACATCCGCAACAAGCTCGTCGAGGGCAAGGCGGTGCTGTGGTGCGTGCTCGCAGGGCTGCCGACCTCGGTTGCGGCCGCGCTGTTCGCCGCGCGCGTGAATACCGATTGGCTGCGGCGCGGCTTCGGTGTGCTGCTGCTGTATATCGGCGTGCGCGAGCTGTTTTGCAAAAAGCAAACAGAATGACCGCCCTTCCGCCAAAGAGCGGAAAAAATGCCGCATACGGCGATTGGAATGGATGCGGCTTCGGTCAACCCATCAACGTGAAAAACCCGGTCTGTGCGTTGCGCACGAACCGGGTTTTTCGCATATAGGGGCTGCACCGGTGCGGTGCACGGAGCGTTTAAGGAGCTTCCGAACGGTCATGCGCATCGGCGGTGACAAAGCGAATCGCCGTGTGCAGCGCTTGTTCATCCCCCACAACATGGAGGATATCACCGACCTGCAATGTGGCATAGGGACCGGGGGAAAGAATAATTTGCTCTTCGCGTTCGATTGCAACGATCGTAGCGCCTGTCTGATGCCAAAAATTTAAGTCGCTGATGGTTTTTGCCGCGACTTTAGAGTGAGATGGCACCATAATCTCATAGGGGGTAAACAGCGTGGGGTTTTTAAAGCGCGCAGAGGTGTTGATGATCGACTGGATTTTTTCCATTGCGTCCGCGGTTTCGGTTATTTGCCGTTTCATCCAGGCGAACAGCTCGTTTTTCGCAGTGGTAATGCTCTGTATGTCTTGGTTTTGCTGAATGAACCCTTTCGCTTCCCGCACGGAGACAACCCGAACACCGCTGTTTTTCTCCACGTCAACAATTCCTACATCCTTGAGCATGTGCACAGATTTTCGAATGGTTTCAGGGGAGACGCCATACTGGG
>CAZOJP010000003.1:46943-80406 GCA_964580155.1 uncultured Intestinibacillus sp.
TATTTGCCGTCTACGATATCCTGAGCAATATTGAGCGCAATTTTACGATAGATGGGAAAAGAGACTTTTTTTTCGTTTTCCATACCAATTCACCGCAATTCAACATATTTTGATACGGTATCAGTCTATCATCAAAGACAACGCGCGTCAACATGCGCCAAAGCGGCGGATTTGCACTTGGTCAGCAGATTCCAACGTGCAGCAAGACCGCTTGTTTGACAAAGTGACAATTTCAGTATAGAATAGGGATTGTCACTTTTGGATGAAGGGAAGGATGAATCGTTTTGAAAAAGAGAATCAAAGCCGGCGCAACGCTCGCAGCGGTTACCCTGCTGATGGGTGTTCTTGCGGGCTGCAATGCGGCAGAACAGGGAAAAATATTGCGGTTTGCCGACGTGGGCTGGGACTCCGTCTTATTCCACAACGCCGTTGCGGGCACGGTTGCGGAAAGTGTGTTTGGGTATCGGTGCGAGGAGGTATCCGGCAGCACGCCCATCACGCACGAAGCAGTGAAAAAGGGCGAGATTGATGTGCATATGGAAGTATGGACAGACAATCTTCCGGATTATAACAGCGATATTGCAGCAGGCGCGCTGAAAGAAGTCGGCGTCAACTTCGATGACAACATACAGGGGCTTTACATCCCCAGATATGTGGTGGAGGGTGACCCGGAGCGCAATATTGCGCCAATGGCACCGAATTTAAAAACCGTTGCGGACTTAAAGGACTATGCCTCGCTGTTTCGGGATCCGGAGGATTCCTCCAAGGGCATCATCTATGGCGGCATTGCCGGCTGGGAGATTACCGGCATTATCCATAATAAGTATCTGCATTACGGTCTGGATGAAAATTACAATTACATTGAGCCCGGAACGGATGCCGCAACGAGCGCGGTGCTGGTGTCCGCCTATGACAAGGGCGAGCCGGTGGTGGCATATTATTGGGAACCCACATGGCTGCTGGGCAAGTATGATTTTGTCCTCTTAGAAGACGAAGCCTACGATCCCGCGTTGTTTTACGAAGGCAAGACCGCGTGCCCGTCGGTGCGCGTCACGATTTGCACGAGCAATGATTTTTATGAAAGCGATCCGGATTTTGTTCGGTTCCTGTCTGCGTACCACACCTCCTCTGCGTTAACCAGTGAGGCTCTCGCGTACATCGAAGATACAGGTGCGGATTATCAAACAGCGGCAAAGTGGTTCATCGGGGAGCACCGCAATCTGTTTGAAAGCTGGCTGACGGCAGAGCAGGCCGACCTGCTGTACGCGGCGATCGCGTAAGGTGAGAGGAATGAATTGGCTTTTTGATTTTCCGTTTGCGCTTGACCTGAATACCGATGCCATCGATCAGGCTGTGCGTGGCTTTGCTGCGGTACATTCGAGTTTTTTTGAGGGCATTAAGACAGGGCTTACGCGCTTTGTGGGTGCGTTTAACTGGGCGTTTGACCACATTCCGTGGTTCGTGCTCGTGCTTCTTGTGTTTTTGCTGGGATGGAAGGGGCATAAAAAGCTGCGCACCGGAATTTTATACGGTGTGATGCTGTGCATCATCGGCATGTTTCAGCTATGGGATTTTATGAACATGACACTCTCTATCGTGCTGGCCGGTGTGACCATTGCGTTATTGATCGGCTTGCCCATTGGCGTGCTGCTGTCAGGCTCCGAGCGCGCCAATCGCCTTGCAAGGCCGCTGCTGGATATGATGCAGACGATGCCTGTTTTCGTTTATCTGATTCCCGCCGTCATTTTCTTCGGGATGGGATCGGCATCGGCGGTGATTGCGACTGTCATCTACTCCATGGTTCCGGTCATTCGTCTCACGAGCCTTGGCATTCGGCAGGTGGATGCCGAAGTGGTAGAGGCAGCGCGTTCCTTCGGCTCTACCAAATTGCAGATGCTGCTTAAGGTGCAGGTGCCGCAGGCACTTCCGACGATTATGACCGGCATCAACCAAACGCTGATGATGGCAATGTCCATGGTTGTGACCTGTTCCATGATTGGTGCGCGCGGTTTGGGAAACGAAGTACTGATTGCGGTCAACCGCATTGAAATCTCGCGCGGATTCATCGCAGGCGGCTCGGTGGTAATTCTGGCGATCCTTCTGGACCGCTTGACGCAAGGATGGTTTCAGGACGCCAAACGAGGTGATAAATAGCAATGAGCGACATGATAATTGAAACTAAGAATGTATCCAAATTATATGGTATACGCCGTGAAGAAGCGGCAGCGATGCTGCGAAAAGGCGCTACAAAGGCGGAAGTGCTCCAAAAAACCGGTGTGACAACCGCTTTATATGACATCAATCTGAACATCGAGCGCGGGAAAATTTTTGTCCTGATCGGCCTGTCCGGCTCCGGCAAATCTACGATGGTTCGCTGCTTTAACCGGTTGCACCGCCCGACAACCGGCACCATCCTGTTTGACGGAATCGATTTGACCAAGCTCTCCAGGGCAGAATTGCGTGAATTTAGGCGGCATAAGGTCGCAATGGTCTTTCAGTCCTTTGGGTTAATGAGCCACAGAAATGTGCTTGGAAATGTTTCCTACGGACTGGAAGTCGCGGGCATACCGCGGGAGGAATGCGAGCAGCGCGCACGAGAAGCCATCGAGCTTGTGGGATTGCAGGGATGGGAAGAGGCGGAGATTGACAGCTTGTCGGGCGGCATGCGCCAGCGTGTCGGAATCGCCAGAGCCTTATCCAATGATCCGGAGGTTTTGCTGATGGACGAACCGTTTTCCGCGCTGGATCCGCTGGTGCGCAATGATATGCAGTTTGAACTGCTTTCCATTCAGCGAAAGCTCGGGAAAACGGTCATCTTTATTACGCATGATATTGATGAGGCCTTCAGGCTTGGGGATACAGTGGCGATTATGAAAGACGGCCGGCTCGTTCAGGTGGACACACCGGAAAACATGAGCACAGATCCGAAGGATCAGTATGTGCGGCGGTTTATTGATTCTGCGGATAAATCAAAGGTTTTATCCGTGCGCAACATTATGATTACGCCCAAAAGCCTGATTAAACTGAGCGACGGCGTGGATCATGCGCTCCGTGTCATGCGGAATAATTCAATATCCTCGGTCTATGTTGTCGATAGCCAAATGAAGCTGGTCGGCCTGATGACGCTAACAGATGCGGTATATGCCAAACAGCATCAAATGAAGCTGGCGGAAATGCTGGTGAAGGATCTTCCGACCACCACTGCCGATGTTTCGGTGGATCATATCATGTCAAGATCGGCAGAATCGCCCTATCCCTTGGCGGTTTTGGATGACGAGGGCCGATTGAAAGGCATTGTCACAAAAGCAAGCGTCCTATCGTCCCTGATATAATGAAAACTGTGCCGCCCCGAAAGGGGCGGCTTTTCGCTGCCTGTGGTGCAATGCTGCTTTGCCTGAAAGCACCTTTTTTGCTCTGCGGCGCGGGGAAATAAAAATACGCTAAAACGGCATAACGCTATATAAAATACGAAAAACCCCGCATGAAATGAATCATACGGGGTTTTAAAGTGGTGAAGATGAGAGGACTTGAACCTCCGACCTCCTGCATGTCAAGCAGGCGCTCTAACCAACTGGGCTACACCTTCGTGCTAATAGCTTGTTTAGTATAGCATAGCACAGTCGGTGAGTCAAGGATTTTCTACAAAAGATATGGTAAAGATCTGCGAGACGTCGGGGCGGAAGCGGTGCGGCCGGCAGCTCCGCTTTGCATAGAAGGCAGCACCGCGCAAAAAGCCGCTGCCATGATTTTTATACGGTTGTCAGCAGGAGCTCGCCCGCCTTGACGGTGCTGCCCTCCGCCACGAGCACACGCTCGATCTCACCGTCCATACGCGCGACGACCGAGGTCTCCATTTTCATCGCTTCGATGACCGCGACGACCTGGTTTTTGACCACGCGATCGCCCGGCTTCACACAAACCTTGGACACCATGCCGGGGATGGACGCGCCGATCTGGCTCTTGTCCTCCGGATCCGCGAGCACGGCATGCTCGATCTTGTTTTCGGCGTGCTCGTCCGGCACCGCGACCTCGCGGCGCATGCCGTTGAGCTCGAAGAGCACGTTGCGCGTGCCGTCGTCGTTCCAGTCGCCCAGGCCGAGGTATTTGATGACGAGCGTTTTGCCGTCCTCGATGTCGATTTTGTTCGTCTCGCCGAGCGCCATGCCGTTGAAGAACACATGGCTGCCCATGCGCGCGATGTAGCCGTATTCCTTGCGGTGGCGGCAGAACTCCTCCACCACCTTGGGGTACAGGCACCAGGAAATCACCGAGCGGTGGGAGGCCTCGGGATAAAATTTGCGCACCTCGTCCGCGGCCTTTTCAAAGTCGATGGGTGCCAGCAGCTCGCCGGGGCGGCAGGTGATCGGCGCTTCGCCCTTGAGGACAACGCGCTGTAGCGCGGGCGGAAAGCCCCACGCAGGCTGGCCCATCATGCCCTTGAAGTAGGACACGACCGAGTCGGGGAAGGTGAGCGCCTCGCCTCGTGTGACGATATTTTCCGGGGTCAGGTCGTTCTGCACCATGAAGATGGCGAGATCGCCCACCATTTTGGAGGAAGGCGTGACCTTGACGATGTCGCCGAGCATGGTATTGACGGTTGCGTACATTTTTTTGACCGCGTCAAACCGCGTGCCCAGACCCAGGCTCTCCACCTGCGCCTTGAGGTTGGAATACTGGCCGCCGGGCATTTCGTAGCGGTAAATATCGGTCGAGGGGCTCTTGATGTGCGCTTCAAAGTGGTTGTAGCGCAGCCGCACATCCGACCAGTAATCGCTCAGCTCCTGCAGGCGGCACGGATCAAGTCCGGTGTCGCGCTCCTGCCCCTGCAGCGCGGTAACGACCGCGTTCATGGAGGGCTGGCTCGTCATCGAGCTCATGGAGTCAATCGCAACGTCGACGATGTCGACACCGGCCTCTGCCGCCATGAGCAGCGCCGCGACCTGGTTGCCCGAGGTGTCGTGCGTGTGCAGATGGATGGGCAGCCCGACCTCGTTTTTGAGGGCGGTAACCAGCTTTTTCGCGGCATAGGGCTTGAGCAGGCCGGACATATCCTTGATGCACAGCGTGTGTGCGCCGCGCTTTTCCAGCTCCTTGGCGAGGTTTACATAGTAGTTCAGCGTGTATTTGTCGCGCTTAGGATCGAGAATATCGCCGGTGTAGCACAGCGTCGCTTCGCACAGCTTGCCCTGCTTTAGCACCTCGTCCATGGCGATTTCCATGCCGGGCACCCAGTTGAGCGAGTCAAAGATGCGGAACACGTCGATGCCGGTTTTGGCGGCCTCCGCGATAAATGCGCGCACAAGATTGTCGGGATAGTTTGTATATCCGACCGCATTCGCGCCGCGCAGCAGCATCTGGAACGGAATATTCGGTATTTTCTTGCGCAGCAGGTCGAGCCGCTCCCACGGGGACTCGTGCAGGAAGCGATAGGCGACGTCAAACGTCGCGCCGCCCCACATTTCGAGCGAGAAGCAGTCGCGCAGAATATCCGCCGTGCCGTCCGCCGCGCGCACCATATCACGCGTGCGCATATGCGTTGCAAGCAGCGACTGATGCGCGTCACGCATGGTTGTGTCCGTGATGAGCAGCTTTTTCTGGGCAAGCACCCAGTCGCGCACCGCTTCGGGGCCTTTTTCATCGAGCAGCTGCTTGAGGCCGGCCTGCGGCGCGCTCTGCACCTGCGGAAAACGCGGAATGTCGTACTGCGCACGCTCCGCGGACGGGTTGTCGATCTGGATTTTTGCGATATAGCGCAGCACCTTGTTCGCGCGGTCGCGGCTGTCCTCAAATTCAAACAGCTCGGGCGTTTCGTCAATGAAGCGCGTGTGACACATGCCTGCGCGGAACACCGGATGGTGCAAAATATTCGACACAAAGGGGAGGTTCGTCTTGACACCGCGGACGTGCTCCTCACTGATCGCGCGCAGCGCCTTGCGGCATACCCCTTCAAAGGTGTTGTCCCACGCGGTGACCTTGACGAGCAGCGAATCGTAATAGGGCGAGATAATCGCGCCCGTGTACGCGTTGCCGCCGTCCAAACGCACGCCGAAGCCGCCGCCCGAGCGATAGGAGGTGATTTTGCCCGTGTCGGGCGCGAACCGATTTGCAGGGTCCTCGGTCGTGACGCGGCACTGCAGCGCAAAGCCGCGCGGCTGCACGTCGCTCTGGCTGTTGATGCCGATTTCCGGGGTGGACAGCGCGTTTCCTTCCGCAATGAGGATTTGTGCGCGCACGAGGTCGATGCCCGTGATCTCCTCGGTGACCGTATGCTCCACCTGAATGCGCGGATTCATCTCGATGAAGTAGTGGTTGCCCGCCCTGTCGACGAGGAACTCGACCGTGCCTGCGGAAACATAGCCCACATGCTGCGCAACCTTGACCGCATCGGCATACAGCCGCTCGCGCACGTCCTGCGGCACAGACCACGCGGGCGCGTACTCCACAACCTTTTGGTAGCGGCGCTGGAGCGAGCAGTCGCGCTCGAACAGGTGCACAATGTTGCCGTGGCGGTCGCCCAGAATCTGCACCTCGATGTGCTTGGGCTCCACCAGAAATTTCTCGATGAAGATGTTGGCGTTGCCAAACGCCTTGCGCGCTTCGCTTTCAACGAGCGCGAATGCGGGCTTTACCTCGTCCGCGCTGTCGCAGCGGCGCATGCCGCGTCCGCCGCCGCCGCCTGCCGCCTTCAGGATGATGGGGAAGCCGTAGGCGAGCGCTTTTTCGAGCGCTTCATCCGCGCCGGACAGCGGCTGCTCCGAGCCGGGGATGGTCGGCACGTCGCACGCCTTGGCGATTGCCTTGGCGGCGAGTTTGTCGCCCATGCTGTCGAGCACGCCGGAGCTTGGGCCGATAAATGTAATGCCCGCACGCTCACACGCGCGCGCAAATTCCGCGTTTTCGGACAGGAAGCCGTAGCCGGGGTGGATTGCATCGACCTGACGGCGCTTGGCGAGGTCGATGATGCCGTCAATGTCGAGATATGCGCCGAGCGGGCTTTTGTTGTCGCCGATGAGGTAGGCCTCGTCCGCACGCGTGCGGAACGTGGCGTAGGTGTCCTCCTTGGAGTAGATCGCGACGGTTTGCAAACCGAGGTCATAGCATGCGCGGAAAATGCGCATCGCGATTTCTCCTCGATTTGCAACAAGGACCTTGTTAAACTTGCAAATTTGCACGAGTATGTACTCCTTTCTGTGTTAAACTGTTTAAGGAAAACTGAGTATAGATGCAGTATAGTGCGAGAATAGCGTGAAAAGAACGCAGTAGATGCAAAGAGCATTGGTCTGAATTCATTATACCGTTTTATCGGGCGTTCTGCAATCTAACATTCTACAAATTGCAATTTGCGTTTCTGTGCAAGTTGTCAGGTGTAAGCTTTCAAGGGAGGGGGGATTGCCGGCGCCGTCCTTGCCCGGCTCGCCCCGGGGCGCGCTGCTGCCGCCTCGCTGCAAGCGGGCGTGCCGGAGTGCATGCTGCGAACGCAAAGACAACATTTGGGGGCTGCTTGCGGCTTTTCTCTTGTGTTTTTCCGCAAATATGGATATAATAAGAAATAGACGGAATGAAAAGGAGCGAAAATAAAGGCTATGGACAAAAAACCCTATTATATATCGACTGCTATTGCCTATACCTCGGCAAAGCCGCACATCGGCAACACCTACGAAATCGTACTGGCGGACGCAATCGCGCGCTATAAGCGCATGATCGGATACGATGTCTATTTCCAGACCGGCACGGATGAGCACGGTCTGAAAATCGAGCAAAAGGCGGCCGAGGCAGGCATTACACCGCAGGCCTACGTCGATGGTGTCGCGGGGCAGATCAAGGACATCTGGGATCTGATGAACACGACCTATGACAAGTTCGTGCGCACGAGCGATGCGGCGCACACGGCCAAGGTACAGAAAATCTTCCAAAAGCTGTATGAGCAGGGCGATATCTACAAAAGCAGCTACAAGGGCAAATACTGCACCCCGTGCGAATCCTTCTGGACGGAAAGCCAGCTCACGGACGGCTGCTGTCCGGACTGCGGCCGCCCGGTCGCCGATGCGGAGGAGGAAGCCTACTTCTTCCGTATGAGCAAATATGCCGACCGGCTGATGCAGTACATCGAGGAGCATCCGGATTTCATTCAGCCCGAAAGCCGCAAAAACGAGATGGTGAACAACTTCCTCAAGCCCGGACTGCAGGATCTGTGCGTGTCGCGAACCTCGTTCACCTGGGGCATTCCGGTCACGTTTGACAACAAGCATGTCATTTACGTCTGGCTCGATGCACTCACCAACTATATCACCTTCTGCGGCTACGATCCGGACGGCAACCACGACGAGCACTACAAGCGCTTCTGGCCTGCGGACGTGCACCTGATCGGCAAGGATATTATCCGCTTCCACACGATTTACTGGCCGATTTTCCTCATGGCGCTCGGCGAAACGCTGCCCAAGCAGATCTTCGGCCATCCGTGGCTGCTCGTGGGCGACGGCAAGATGTCCAAGTCGCTCGGCAACGTCATCTACGCGGACGATCTTGTCGCGCTGTTCGGCGTGGATGCGGTGCGCTATTATGTGCTGCACGAAATGCCGTTTGCAAATGACGGCGTGATTTCCTATGAGCTCATGATGGAGCGCATCAATGCCGATCTCGCCAACGTGCTGGGCAATCTCGTCAACCGCACGATCGCGATGACGCACAAGTATTTTGACGGCAAAATCTGCGCGCCGAGCGCGTCCGAGCCGATTGATGAGGAGCTGCGCGCGCTTGCGCTTGCGCTACCTGCCGCAGTCGAAGCGAAGATGAAGGGTCTGCACGTCGCGGATGCGATCGGCGAGATCTTTACGCTGCTGCGCCGCTCGAACAAATACATCGACGAAACCATGCCGTGGGCGCTCGCCAAGGACGAGAGCAAGCGCGAGCGTCTGGGGACGGTGCTGTACCATCTGCTCGAGTCCATCCGCTTTGCCGCGACCATGCTCGAAGCTTATCTGCCCGCGACCGCGGACAAGATTTTCGCGCAGCTCGGTGTGGAAAACAAGGGGATTTCCTCGCTTGCCTCGTTTGACGGTATGCCGGTCGGCGGCACGGTCGGCACGGCGGAAATTCTCTTCAGCCGCATCGACATCCCCAAGGTGCTCGCGGAAATCGAGGATAAGCTTGCCGCGCAGAACGCGCCTGCGGTCACCTTTTTGCCCGATGTCGACTTTGACACCTTTTGTAAGGTCGACATGACCGTGTGCAAGGTCGTGTCCTGTGAAAACGTGAAGAAGAGCGAAAAGCTGCTCAAGTTCACGCTGGACGACGGTTCGGGCACGCCGCGCCAGATTCTATCCGGCATCGCGCAGTACTATCAGCCCGAGGAGCTGGTCGGCAAGACCGTCGCCGCGGTCACCAACCTGCCGCCGCGCAAGATGATGGGGCAGGAGAGCCGGGGCATGCTGCTTTCCGCGGAGAAGGACGGCAAGCTCACGCTTGTCCTGCTCGATGATGCCATTGAAGCGGGCGCAAAATTCTGCTAATACACAAGAAAAAGGGCCGCATTTGCGGCCCTTTTCGTCAGCTGAGAGGAGAATTTATGTATCGCTATGAATATGTTTCGCTCTATACGGGCGGCGGCACGTTCAACAACAACTCGGATGCCCGGCATCGGCAGGTGATTGATCAGTATGCGCAGCAGGGCTGGCGCTATGTGGGCTTCGTGCCAACCTGTTTTTCTAGCTATGGCGGCATCAAAGAAATCGACCTTATATTTGAAAAGGAGGGCTGAGCCATGCTGATTGATACCCATGCGCACTATGACGACGCGCAATTCGACGGCGACCGCGACGCGCTGCTGCGCTCCATGGCGCAGAATGGTGTTGCCTACATCGTAAACCCCGGCTGTGACCTTGCGAGCAGCCAAAAGGCGGCCGAAATGGCGAATACCTATGATTTTATGTATGCAGGGGTCGGCTATCATCCGGAAAACCTCGAAGGGACGGTCGATCTCGATGCGATTGAAGCGCTGGCGCGCGACAATCCCCGTGTGCGCGCAATCGGGGAGATTGGGCTGGACTACTATTGGGAGAAGGATCCGGACAAGCGCAAATATCAGCAGGAGATTTTCCACGCGCAGATGCGCATGGCGAAGCGGCTGGGGCTGCCCGTTATCATCCACGACCGCGAGGCCCACCTCGATACGCTGACGGTCGCGGAGCAGCATCCCGGTGTGACCGGTGTGTTCCACTGCTACTCGGGCAGCGCGGAAATGGCAAAGCAGCTGCTCAAGCTCGGCTATTACCTGTCGTTTACCGGGGTTGTGACCTACAAAAACGCACGCAAGGTGCGCGAGGTGCTCGAAATTATGCCGCTCGACCGCATCATGATTGAGACCGACGCGCCCTATCTCGCGCCCGAGCCCTATCGCGGCAAGCGCAATTCTTCGCTTTATGTGCACCGCGTCGCGGAGCAGATTGCGCAGGTGCGCGGCCTGGAGACGGACGAAGTTGCGCGCATCACAACGGAAAACGCAAAGCGATTTTTCCGCATTGAGGAGACGTAAAATAGGACAGCGACGGGCTGCGCTCGGAGTTTTGCTCATTACTGCAGCCCATCCAATGTCGTTTGGCCCGTTACGATGGCTGTAAATAGATTTTCCAGCTGCAGCTCGCGCTGCTTTTCTTCGTCGGTCGGTATTCCAGAGCAGACACCGCGCTGGTTGTCGGACGCGCCGGGAGAAAGAGACTTGCCGATGAAATTGTCGCGGAAAATCTGCTGCATTTCATCGCTGTTATATGCCGGCAACATTTGTTCCTTCGCCATAATTCGGGCACCTGCGTCCCCGGCTGCAAATCGGATAAATTCCCATGCAAGCGCGGGATCGGCTGTGTTTTTTCCGATACCCATTCCGGTCGGAATGGTCGTCAGCGTTTCGGGGTCCTGACCCTCCCAACGCGGCTGCGCGCAGACACCCCACTGAAAACGAAATCTTCCGGCCTGCTGATCCGATGTCAGATAGTTCAGAAACCAGGTTCCGCCCACATACATGCTAAATCGGCCGGTCTCAAACTGACGCTGCTGCACGTTTGCCGCAACGCAATCCCCGTACAGAGGCGCGGATCCGTCCTCAAACTGAATCCCGAGCAGCAGATTCATCCCAGGTGTCAAAGCCTGTATGTCACCGTTTCTGTAGGAAAGCGGATATGTTTGTGTCGATGCCATCCACTGGATCGGCATCGGCAGAATCATGATTCCATAGGTGTCCGCCAAGCCGGTTTCCTGTTGCAGACGCAGCCCCAGCTGCCGGAACTCCTGCCACGTTATGCCGTCTTCTGGATAGGGAACTCCTGCGCGATCGAACAGGTCACAGTTGTAAAACAGCACATAGTGATCCCTTCTGTAGGGAACCGCATAGGTGTTGCCCTGGTAGCGCATGTACTCCAGATCCTTATAGCGATTCGCGTCAAAGTTTCCAGAATCCATGAAGCCGTCCAAAGGCAGCATCATCCGCTGCGCACATAAATCTTTTAGCGATGCCAGCGTTCGGAGGTAGACCACGTCCACCTGCTTCCCGCTCATCAGCAACGACTCGGCCTTCTGATCATAATAGGTGTCGGGGTAGCTCAGCACCCGCACCTGCACGTCGGGATATAATTTTTCAAATGCCTCCACCACACTGCGGTCATAGGAAACCTGATCGTAGTCCCATAATGCAATGGTCAGCGTTCGGGTTCTTTCCCCTATGTGGGCATCGGATGCGGAGCAGCCGCAAAGCAGCAGCAGCAGCAAAAAGCATATTCTTTTTTTCATCGCCCCTGCCCCCAGCTGTGGCAGCGGCTGCGGTACTCGCCCGGACTCATTCCTGTCACACGTTTGAAAATGCGATTGAAATAATACCGATCCTCATACCCGACCCGCTCCCCAATCGCATACACCTTGTCGTGCGAGGTGCTCAGCAGCCGCTTCGCTTGCTCGACCCGGCTTGCCATGATTCAATCGGTGAAGGTGCGTCCGGTGTGCTTTTTCAGCAGACTGCTTAGATAAGAGGGATTGAGGCACACCTCTGCGGCCACTTCTTGCAAGGTCAACTCTTCAGCATACCGATGTTTCAGGATTTGCTGCACTTGCGTGACCGCCGCCGGGATGCCTTTTTCTTGTTCGCGCTGTAAAAACAGCTTCAGATCCTGGATTAGCAGCTGAAAAAACTGCTCCGTTTGAAGTATCGTCTCCATGTGCAGCAAGTCCTTATATGGCCACATACTCGTAGGTAATACATGCTTCAGCGGCAATCCGTAGTTTTCAAAGTATTCTTGCAGAATGCACAGCAGTTCGACCGCCGCGCTGCCGATTGCATCGCGGCTCAGGCACAGGTTCTTCATGTCGTGCAACATTTCACTCAGCAGCGCCTCTGTTTGCATGTAATCGCCTTTGCTGAGAGCATCTCCGAGCTGCTCGCGTACCTCGTGCATAGGATACCCGGCCTCATTGATACGCGGCGGCACCGCCGCATCCCATTCCACGATTCCGCCGCTTGAAAGATAGAAACGAAAATGGATTGCGTCGCTTGCCTGCTGCAGGGCCGTGCGAATGCCCTCGATTCCGCATGCGCCGATGCCGATGCCGATCGTGCATGAAATATTCAGATATTCCATCAATAATCCGCGCAGCCGCTGTGCGGTATGCCGGACCAGTTTTCTATCGAGCGGATCGCTTTTGGGGCATGCAAGAATGTAGAATTCGCCGGTTTTGCCGACGAAGCAGTACGCCTGAAACTGATCGCTCATAATCTCCTCTGCAATGTTTATCACGGAAAAGCACAGCGTGTGGCACTGCTCCTCGGAAGCATCCTCAAAGCGGTACAGTTCGCCTGCTTTGAGGATGAGGCAAACGACGTTTTCACCGTCCAGAAAGACCCCCATTTCCTGCATGGATCGCCGCAGCTGCTCCTCGCTGATATAAAAATTGCTGACAATGTCCTTGAGGAAGTGCTGACGCAGCAGCCTCTGCGTGTGACGGTCTGACACGAACTCCTCTTTGTCATGCAGCTCTAGGGTACGCGCGGATTCGTCCAGCGCCGCAATCAGCTCCTGCGGTTCCAAGTTCAGCTTGAGCAGATAGTCGTCCGCCCCGAGCTTGATTGCCTGTTTGACCAGATCAAAGTCATCATAGCTGCTCAGTACAAGAATTTTAGCCGGGCACTTGCGGCGTTTGAGCTCGCGAATGAGCGCGATTCCATCCATGCCGGGCATCTTAATGTCGGTGATGATGATATCCGGCTGCCATTTTTCCGCAAGCTCAAGCGCTTGCACGCCATTTTGCGCTTCACCCACCAGCACAAAGCCGTTTTTCTCCCAATCAATAATCGTTTTCAGTCCGATCCGTACCATGGTATCGTCGTCCGCGATTAGAACTCGTATCCGGCTCATGCCCCCTTATCGTTGCCAAAGTACAAAACTGCGGTCACCTTCGTGCCTTGTCCGGGCGAGCTTTCAAACCGAAGTCCGCTCTGCTCTCCGTAGGTCGTGCGCAGCCGGCGGTGCACGTTCTGCACCCCGATGCCGCCTCCTTGCGATGCCTCGCCGCGCTGCAGCATCTCAAGTTTTTGTGCGCTCATCCCGCAGCCGTTATCTTGCACACACAGATACAGGAAAGCATCCTTCCGCCAGGCCGAAACCGTGATTTTTTCACCCAGTCTTCCCGGCTCAATCCCATGCTGAATGGCGTTTTCTACCAAGGGCTGTAGAATGAACCGCAGAATATGGAAATCATATAAATCATCCTCTGCGACATGGGTTTCATATTCGATCATGCCCTTATATCGCACATTCTGAATGTAGATATACTTCGATAGCATGCTCAGTTCATCGCGCAGCGAAATGGTTTCCGTCGCGTCTCGAAGGTTTGCGTGCAGCAATTCTCCCAGCGCCTCTGTCATATTGCAGATGCCGCGCGCACCCTGCATCTTTGCCATCATCCGAATGGAATTGAGCGTGTTGCCGAGAAAATGCGGATTGATTTGCGCCTTTAGCATGCGCATTTCGGTGTTGCGCTTGTCTTTCTCCTGCCGAATACGCTCTTCAATCAGCATCTTGATTTCATCCTGCATTTCGTTGATACTATGCCCCAACTGTGTCAGTTCGTATGCGGTGCCGGGTTCGATTTTTCGCTCAAAGTTGCCGCGTGCAATATCGCTGACTGCAGAGACCATTTCCGTAATCGGCTGCGTGAATCTTCTGGAAAAGTAGATGGCAAGTCCGCAGGCAAGCGCAATCGCAACCAGCAATACAGGGGCTCCCGTGCGCAGCAAAAGCAGCAGCTGCTCCGCTTTCCTGCCATCCGGCACTGCCGCCACCAGAGTCCATACCGGCGCAGCGGTGGCATCTCCGTAGAAAACCAGCCTTTGTCCGTCAACCGTCACGGGATGTCCGTTGTGCAAATCATTTTGCAGCAGCACAGAGCGGGATTCATACGTTTTCAAGGTGTTGTTGCCGCGCCAGGCGTCGTTTGCACCGAGAACATCGCCCCCGGAGGAAATCAGTGCAATCCGCTCGCCGGGTTTGCCCAAAAACTCGGGACATTGATCGGAGAACAGACCGGGTTTGAAGATAATCACCAGATACCCCAGCGTTTCGGCTCCGTTTGCGCTGACGATGCGCTGGCTGTATGGCAATACAGTACCATAGCCGGACAGGGCAGTGGGGTTGCGGCGCAACGCATCCCAATGAATCCGCTCCATGTTGGAAAAACGCTCCCTCTGGCAAAACGTACTGACAACCTCGGCATAATCGACAAGGGAGGATTCCTTTCCGCTTCGGATGTCCAGACCATTGTTTCCGATGATAAACAGGGACAAAATATGCTCTGTCAGCGGCAGATGCTGAAACTGCCGATTCAGTTCATTTATCACAGACTGCTTGTCCGGGCTAAACAGCTTTGCATCCTCGCGGTGTCCCTGCAGCAGCGTCTGAACGCTTTGATTCCGGCAAATGTAGTTTGCAAACTCATTGACCTGACCCGCCAACAGCTCGATCTTTTCGAGCGCGTGGGAGAGAACCCTCTCGCTCTTTTCGATCGTTTCCCGCTCAATGCTGTGGCGCATATAGGTCACATAGTAGCCGGAGAACAGCGTGAGCGACAGCACCGCCACCAAAACAAAGTGCACAATCAGCTGCTGCCGCATTCTTTTTTGTCGTTTCTTCACCTGCTCTCCCTCCTTATGCTTCTATTGTATCATCTTGCACGTAAGATGAAAAGACCGGGCTTTTCAGGAACGAAAAGCCCGGTCTTTTTCCTCAGTGCAGGAACGGTGCGGTGTGTGTTATGCTGTGTATTGCACAGAACCGTCCGCTGCTCTGGTGTAATGTGAGAACCAGTCCGCCCATACGCGTGCCGAATGCTCCGACATGGTCGCATGGGGCATATAGTCCACGATTTCAGCGCGCAGCATCGGTACGCCGTTGCCATTTTCATAGGTCAGCGTGTACCAGCGGCTGTTCGGACCGCCGGGGGTGAAGGCAGATTCTGCGTCCGTGTGCGGCTTGCTGACCGTATCCCAATCGATGCTTCCCGGAATAGCGTTCAGCTCAAACCACTTCTGCAAAGTTCTGCCCGAGCTGTTTGTTGCCGTCAGGGGAACCGGGCAAATCGCCTTCTCGGTGGAACCCTCTGTGCCTGCCGCAAGATAGATCGGCACGCCGCCGACTGCCGCCATAGCGTCGGCATCGAGGCTGTCATAGACCGCATCGCGGAAGACGAAGCCGGACAGCGGAGCCGCTGCCGCAAACATCTGCGGATTGCTCATTGCGAGCACATGGCTCATCTGCGAGCCCCAGGAATGACCGGTCACATAGACGCGTCCCAGGTCGATGTCGTAGCTGTCGTCCAGATCACGCAGCATATGCTTGACAAACGCGATGTCATCCATACGAGTCGGATCCTGTGCGATGTTCCATGCGGGGAACGGTGCATTGCCGTTTTCAGACAGGTTGCCGTTGATTGCGGAGGGGAACACCACGATGAAGTTGTTCGCATCCGCAACCTTGTGCCAGTCGGACTGCCCGGCATATACCGCGCCGTTGAGCGTGTAGCCGTGCATTGCGAACACCACCGGAACATCACTCGTGGATGTGTTTACGCCGCTTGGAACGTAAACATACCATTCACGCATCCAGCCGTCCACGTCTTCATACTTGCGGGTCATGTGAAGGTCTGCAATCGGGTCGAGGGTCATGCGCAGGTCGCCGCCCGGATCAGCCATCCAGCGGCGCACGCCGAACAGGAAGTCGTTCCAGATGGTGCTTTCGAGATCTGCAGGCGCAGCCGCGCTCTCCCAAATGCGGTAAGCCTGCTTATCGCGGTTGGCTGCATATTCGGCTTCGGTCAGATCGTCGGTGCGCACATATTGATCCGTATCCCCGACAGTGCTTGCGCCTTCCGTAATTTTATTTGCCGATTTCCAGTAGTTTAGCGTAGCCGCGTCGGTTGTGGTGCTGTCGTTGATGATCCAAACCGGAAGCGGCAGGGTGTTTTTCAAAATGGTGCTGTTTGCGTCGCTGTATCCGTTGAGGCTCGTCGCATATGCGGCGTTATGCTCGGCCAGCCATGCGCCATCGACCGCGCCCGCGCCGACTGTTGTCAGGCCGGCCCATACAGCGGTCTGGTCCATTGCCGCCATCTGTGCGATGGTGCCGCCGACGCCGTAGCCCACCATGTAGTTCTTGGCCTCGTGGATGCAGTACAGGCTTCTTCCGCTGGCAGCGGCATAAACCTGATTGACATAGTCAATATCGGCCGCGCGTTCCTCTGCCGAGGTGCCATAGGTCAGGCCGTCCAGCGAGATGACGATAAACTTTTCCTGCTGTTTTGTCCAGGTATCGTCAATAGCCTGTGTGTCCGTAGCGTCGGCAAGTGTTTTCCAATTGTTGAATGTCGTCGCTGCCTGTCCGTTCTCCGGCAGAACGAACACGCCTGCGTTGGATTCGCGCGCGCCGTCGGGAACGTAGGACGTAAAGGTTCTTGTCGAGCCATCGAACAGGGTTACGGTTTCTACCTTCGTGCCCGTATGCAGGGTCTTATACGGATTGCTCGCATCGATTTCCGTGCGCACGATGAGATCATAACGTTCCTTTGTCACGTTATCCGGCGCGGTTACTTCGATGGTAACGGCCTTATAGCCGTTATTGAGTGTGACGTTGACCTTACCGTTTGCATCAGGTGTCATTCCGTTTACGCTGGCTGCTGCATTTGTTGCCATTGCGGTGGGATAGATGTCCACTGCGGTGGTGCCGTGCGGCACTTCTGCAACCAGAGTTGTTTTGCCGGAGAGGGGAGCGGAAGAAATCTGATTGGTACTGTCAAGCGTGTGCGTTGCGGAGAAGCCCTTCATGAGGTTTTGGGTCTGGCCTGCAACCGTAACGCTGACATTGGCAAGGTTTGCAACCGTTTTATAATCCTGACCGTTCAGCACGGTCGCCTTCTTGCCGTTCATGCAGATGAAGTGGCCCGTTCCGTCTTTTGCATAGCGGTCACCGGCAAACGATGCGCCGTCCGAGCCGCCCGTGTTGCGCACGGAGTCGCGCATTGCCTTTTCCGGACCATAGTCCACAATGTTCTGCGCCGCTTCAATCACGACTGCCAGATGACCGGGGATATCCTGAATCTCATAGTCATCGTGGCCGGTCCAGGATACAAGCTTTTCGAGGTCAATTTCGCCTGCATCGTCCAGAGCCTCCAGCTTGTCGCGGAAGACCTGTACGCTGGAAAGCAGCACGCGCACATCATTTGCGATGAGGGTCAGGGAGTCTGCCACGCTGCGGCGGTTGCACCCAATCGCATCGGAAGAGTACAAAATGTCATTTGCCTTGTCGAGCAGAACCATGTGGCCTGCGGTGTGACCCGGCACAAAGTAGTTATCCAGAACGACACCGCCCAGATCAAACTGGAATCCTTCGTCGATGAAGGTGATGTCGCCGCTCGTGACGGACTTGTCGTTGATAAACAGCTTTGCCATCGCAAAGTCGTTTTTATGCATGTACACGTTGCGGTCTGCCTTGACAAAATCGCCTATCTGTGTGACATGATCGGGATGCCCGTGCGAGATGTACAGATCAATATCGGTCATGCCGGTGAGGGTTTTCGCGTACTCGTACAGGTCATCCGCACCGGACGGTGCCATGCCTGCGTCTATCAGCAGGGCCTTGCTTGCACCCTTGATCAGGTACATTTTGTCGCTGTCATAATCGATAACCTGCCAGACCTTCAGACTGCCCTCGCTATAGAGCTCACGGCTCTTGTGGTCCGCCTTGGCCATGCGGTCGATTGTGTAGGCAAAGGTCTTAACATCGCTGTCATCCAAACCGGACTTGGAGGCATAGGCTTTGAGTGCAATGGTCGTCGTCTTTGCTTCACCATCCCAGTTCGCGCTCGTATCGTCGGCAATGGCGATCAGGGAAGCGACTTCCGCTCCGCCGGCTCCGGATGCAGCCTTGAATTTCGTCTGATCAAAGACCTTGGCGGTCCCCGAGGTTTTTGGGTCACTGCCATCGGTGGTATACTTCACTGTGGCACCCGCCGTGTCGGAGAACAGCGCCATATACTGCGAAACCGTATAGGTACCCGCGGTGCTGAGGAAGAACGGATCGCGATAGTTGTCATAGTCGGTGTAGGTTGCCGGCGCGGCTGCCTTCGCCGATGCGCTCTTGTTCACCACTACCGTATAGGTTTTGGTGTCTGTGCCGTTCGGTGCGGTTACAACAATCTCAAAACTATTTGTTGCATTGGGCAGTGAAGCCGTGAAGGTCTTGCCTGATTGCACCGCTTGGCCGTTAATGGTAATCGACTTGGCATTTGTTGCGGCCGCCGTGGGGATCAGATTGATCTGGCTGACCGAGGTGCCCACCGTTGCGGTGAATGTGAGGTTTGCTTTGCGCGTCGGGACGGTGCCGTCAAGCGGATATGCCCAGTTTACGTTGACGCCGAAATTCGGATCCGCCCAAAGCAGGTTTTCTGTCTGACCCGGTGCACGCACAGAAATGTTGGAGAGCTCCGCAATCGTGCGGGGGTCACTGCGATAATTCTCCTCGGACAGGAAGTTCGCCATATGGACGTTGATTCCCGCCCAGTTGATATCGCTGAGCCGGTTGCCTACAAAAACCGTGCGGGTATTCTCTTTGTAACCGGGGAAACTATCCAGCGTGCGCAGGCTGGGTGTTAGGCTGGCTTCGCCTTGGTCTACCACCTTTTGCACAGCGGCTTCAAGGTTTGCGAGATATTTGTTCTGACCGTCCAGCGCAACGTCATTGTGGCCGGTCATAATGCACTTGATTGCACCCATCGAAGCGATGCGGTCAAGCCCGACCTGAAGATTGGACAGATAAATATCCATAGCATCCGCAAAGAATGTCGATGACAGCGTATTAAACTGCATCCAGAATGAGTCTGTGATGTGCGCGCGGTTGTTGCCGATCTGATCGGTGGAAAACAGATTTCCGGTTGCGCGATCAAACAGCATAATGCCTGCACTCTGGTGTCCCGGCATCTCCACAACATCCAGACTGATATTGCCCATCTCGTAAACATCGCCGTTTCCGAGGGTTGCAAGCTGCGCATTGTATGCCGCATCCGCAGCATCTTCGTTTTCAAACATACTGGAATCTACGCCGTGTTTCTTTACATAGGTGCGCAGCACCTCAATGCCGCGTTCATTGACATAGACCTTTGCGCCCAGCGCCTTGTTTGCCGCATTGAGAAACTGATGCGTCATCTGCACGTGGTCGGGATGTGGATGCCCGATGATCAAATCAATCGGCTTGCCTTCGCCCACGACGCTGCGTGCGGCAGCATAAAGATCCGCCGGATCTGCTGCATCGAAGTACCCCGCATCCAGCACCATGGCGCGCTCGCTGCCATTGAGCAGATACATTTTGTCGCTGTCGTAATCTTGAATCAGCGTCACATCGGGCACGGGATTTCCGTTCCAATCCAGCATGGCACCAACCTTGAGGTGGCCGTGCGGATTGCTCTTCACCGTGTAATTCCAATTGGAAACCGCGCTTTTACTTCCGTTTTTGACCGCGATTGCCTTGATATTATAGACTTTTTCAGTAGCAGGTTGGCCCTTGGCCGGTGCGGCCGGCTGCGTGATTTCGATCTGCCGATATTGGTAGGTGTCAAACTTTGCGCTGCCTGTTGTCGGTGTTGCGGCAGCATTTGCACCTTCTGCAACTTCGTAGTAGATTTCCGCGCCTGTCTGTGCGGTCAGACTGACAAAGTACGTCATGTCATAGTCGAACACGCCCAGACTCTTGGATGTTTCCTGTCCCTTGGGCAGCGGATATGCGCCGGGAGAAGGAACGGTTGTCCCCTCTGAGGAGCTGCTGGAAGAGCTGTCGGAGGAACTGTCCGCTGCGTCGGTTGCGGGTGTCGTGGGCTTGCCGCTCAGAGAGGACGATTCCACCCCTACAACCTTGCCCGCAACGCTTGTGTTTTCGGTCACAACCGTGCCGGCTGCACCTGCCAGAATCAGGTTGCCCTTGATTGTGGCATTCTTCAGCGTGACTCCGGGTGCTTTCACGATGACGATTCCATCGCCCTTGGGGGTGAAGACTCCGGGCGATGTGATGTAGTCGGATACCATGTTGTCAAGCATCTGCATGATTTCCGCACGCGTCACGCTTGCTTTGGGTGCAAATTGATTGTTTGAGCGCCCCTGCACATAGCCTGCCGCAGCAAAGGCGGCGATCATGCTCCGCGCCCACGCGTCCATATCCGTGTCATCCGCAAAGACAGATGCGCCGGTGTCCGCCTCGATGCCAAACGCACGGCCTAGCATCACGATGGACTCCTCGCGGGTAATGGTGCTTTCGGGGCGAAGCTTGCCCTGATAGCCTTGCATCACACCGGCTTGCGCAACGCGCAAAACCGCATCCGTATAATACGCATCCCCCAAATCGAGGAACGTATTTGCGGCCTTGGAGGAATACCCCATGATTCTGTCAATGACGACAGCCATGTCTCCTCTCGTGATACTGTTATTCGGGTTAAACTTTCCGTCCCAGCCCTGGATGACGCCGCGATCGTCCCATGTGCCAATCGCAGAACTCGCCCAGTGCCCTTGGACGTCGCTGTACGACCCGGTCGCAACAGCGGTTGGCATCATTGTAAACAGCATAACCGTTGTCATTAACAATGCCAGTGCACGTTTTAGTTTCATTCCCTGTACCTCCTTGTTTTTTTGATCACTTTTTAATGTGATTGCTTTCATTATAGGAGATCTATTGACAAAGCAAAATGCAAGCAATTCATATTTGTTGCAGGATTTCAACGTTCTGCTCCGCTGCGCGGTGGAATTCTGTTGCTTTATTGTCCGCTTCGCAGACTTGTTGTACGTTTCCCAGAAGAGCAACCGGTGCGCATGCGCACTTGCCGCTGCAGTTTGCGCTTAACTTCTGCGCGGTTTATGCCGATATAAGATACAAAGGAATCATGCGCAATTTTAAAATGAGCATAGGAGTGAAAGCATTGAAATACGAAATTACAAAGGAACTGGAAACCGGAAACCAAATCATTGACAGCGAGCACCGCATGCTGTTTGACCGCGTCAATCAGCTGATGGATGCTTGCGGCGCAGGCAAGGGGCGCGCCGCGGTGGAAACCACGCTGAAATTTCTGCTGGACTATGTAGACCAGCACTTTGCACACGAAGAGGAGCTGCAAAAGCGCAGCAACTATCCGAATTTTACGGCGCACCACACGTTCCACGAAGGCTATAAGCAGAGTCTGCGCGATGTTACGGCGCAGATGTCGCTGGACGCGCCGACAATCAGCGATGTCGCCATGCTCAACCAGAAGATTGGGGTGCTGGTCTCCCATATCCGCACGGAAGATAAAAATCTGGGCGCGTACTTGCGCGAAAAAGGGAATTGACGTTCTGTGTCTGCCAGATTTTGATACAGTATCGCATTTAAAAAAGCAAAGGTTCCGATTTTGCATCGGAACCTTTGCTTTTTGTTTTAATATAGTAGGAATTACTCGCCCATGAACAGCTTGATGTCGTCTTCGACCTCTCCGATGCCAGCGATGCCAAACTTTTCAATCAGCACCTTGGCAACATTCGGGGACAGGAAGCCCGGCAGCGTGGGGCCGAGATGGATATTCTTGATGCCCAAATAGAGCAGCGCCAGGAAGACGATGACGGCCTTTTGCTCATACCAGGCAATGTTAAACGCAATCGGCAGATCGTTGATATCCTCAAGCTCGAAAATTTCTTTCAGCTTGAGCGCGATGACTGCCAGCGAGTAGGAGTCGTTGCACTGGCCCGCGTCCAGAACGCGCGGAATACCGCCGATGTCGCCCAAATCGAGCTTGTTGTAGCGATACTTTGCGCAGCCTGCGGTCAGAATTACGGTGTCCTTGGGCAGCTTTTCTGCAAACTCTGTGTAATACTCACGGGATTTCATTCTGCCGTCGCAGCCTGCCATGACGAAGAATTTCTTGATGGCACCCGATTTGACAGCCTCAACGACTTTATCGGCAAGGGCAAAAACCTGATTGTGCGCAAAACCGCCCGTGACCGTACCGGACTCGATTTCCACCGGAGGCTTGCAGATCTTCGCCATTGCAATGATTTCCGAGAAATCCTTCTTGCCGTCGGCGTCGGCAGTGATGTGCGGACATCCGGGGTATCCGGAAGCGCCGGAGGTGAAGATTCTCTTGCGGATTTCCTCGCTTCTCGGCGGAACAATGCAGTTTGTCGTGAACAGGATCGGACCGTTGAAGGGCTCAAACTCTGTCACCTGCTGCCACCAGGAGCCGCCGTAGTTTCCGACGAAGTTGTCATATTTCTTGAAGAACGGATAGGAGTGTGCAGGCAGCATTTCGCTGTGTGTATAAACATCAACGCCCGTGCCCTTGGTCTGCTCGAGCAGCTGCTCCAGATCGGTGAGATCATGTCCGGAAATCAGGATGCCGGGGTTGCCGCGCACGCCGATATTGACGCTTGTAATCTCCGGGTTGCCGTATTTGGAGGTATTCGCCTCGTCGAGCAGCGCCATTGCTTTCACGCCGAACTCGCCGGTTTTCAGGGTCAGAGCGACAAGATCGTCCGCGGACAGGGAATCGTCCAGCGTGGCGGCAAGCGCTTCGTAAACAAAGGCATTGACGGCGGGATCTTCCTTGCCGATGTTGAGCGCGTGATGCGCATAGGCGCACATGCCCTTCAGACCGTAGATGATCAGCTCTCTCAGCGAGCGAATATCTTCATTTTCTGTGGAAAGCACGCCGACCTTGGCGGCCTTTTCCAGCATAGACGCACGATCGCCCACCTCGAAGGTTGCCGCATCGCCGAGCACGACACCGGAAACCCGGCTTTTCAGCCCGTTGCGCAAGTCGATCATGTGATGGATATGGCTGTCGATCGCGCCGTCATCAAAGTTCGCGTTTGTGATGGTGATGAAAAGGCTTTTCAAAACTTCATGGTTGACTTCGCTGATCGACTGCACGTCCAGCTTGCCTTTTACCACGATTTCAGAGATGCCCTTTGTGACATAAATGAGCAGATCCTGCAGCTTTGCAACTTCCTCGTTTTTGCCGCATACGCCCCGTACCTCACAACCGGTACCCTTCGCTGTTTCCTGACACTGGTAACAAAACATACTCATAATTGATTTCCTCCTTGGAAATTACTCTTTGACGGGCTCAAACTCATCCTTGCCCACAGCACAAATGGGGCAAACCCAATCCGCAGGAAGATCTTCAAAAGCAGTCCCAGGGGCGATTCCGCTGTCCGGATCCCCTACTTGTGGGTCGTAAATATATCCGCAGGGGATGCATACATACTTGACCATCGTGGTTCCTCCTTTCAATGATTGTAAATTCCGTTTCAGATTTTAAGGGTGCCACCGTTTTGGGCACACGCTCTTTTGGGCAAAGCTTGACCTAATTTTCCCCACCTTTATAGTAGAGGCTTTTGCCGAAATTGTCAACATAAAATATCATAACAATTGAAAATATGTGCATCTTGAGGTTATTTCTTGTGAAAAATGCACTACATACCTGCTTGACAGGACACGATGGGTATGAAAAAAGACCGTGCACAAGGGTGCGCGGTCTTCGTCTGCGGGCGAAATCAGTCGCGATGGGGCCGTTTGCCGCAAAAATGTACATCGTAGCGCTCCATGCTGCGCGCAATCGTGCGCATGGCCTCCTCGCGGTCGTAGGCATCGCTGGTTGCGGTGTGCTTGCCCTCCAGTGCCTTGTAGACCTCGAAAAAATGCGCAATCTCATCCATGATGTGCGGCGGCAGGTCTTCAAGCTCCTGATAGTAATTCCACGTTGGGTCGCCGCACGCAATCGCGATGATCTTGTCGTCGCAATCGTCCTCGTCCATCATGCGGATGCCGCCGATGGGATAGGTATCGACCATCACCTTGGGGTCGAGCGATTCCGAGCACAGCACGAGCACGTCGAGCGGATCGTCGTCATCGGCATATGTGCGCGGAATGAAGCCGTAGTTCGCGGGATAGTGCGTTGAGGTGTGCAGCACACGGTCGAGCCGCAGCAGACCGGTGTGTTTGTCCAGTTCGTATTTCTTCTTGCTGTATGCAGGAATTTCAATGACGGAAGTGAACCGCTCGGGTGTGATGTGGGAAGGGTCGATGTCATGCCAAATATTCATGGGGTATGTCCTCCAATTTTCCTCAGGCGTACGATTCCTTCGTATTGCAGCATTATAACCCTATGACTTGCAAAAGGAAATAGGAATCGAACAAAATCGTGAATATTACCAAAAAATCAGAGGTGATTTTGCAATGCACGTCGTGGCGGAGATGCAAAAATGCGTTTTCGCACACGTTTGCATTGAGAAAACGATGGTTTTTTTTCAAAACAGAGGGGCACTGCGTAACGGCGCGCATAAAAAGAGCAGGTTTACCGCACGCAAACAGCCGTTTTTTGGCAGTAATCACAGGTTAGGGCTTGACATACAGCATGAAAACTGCCAAAATATAAAATAGAAAAACTGAGGGCAAAGAAAGAAAGAGAGGGCACACTCTATGGCAAAATATGATACTTTAGTCATCGGACCGATTTCGCTCGACCACAACATCGATCATGAGGGTAACGAGCGCCGTGAGGTAGGCGGTGCAATCGTGCAGTCCGGCTTTGCAGCGGCACGCAGCGGCGCAAAGACCGCGATCTTTACCAAGCTCGATCCTGCGGATGCCGATCCGATTCAGGTTTTTGAAGGCTCGGGAGCGGATGTATTCTGGAAGCCGTCTGCGCAGACCTGCGCGATTCGCAACCAGTACTTTACCGCGGACAAGGAACGCCGCGAATGCCGCTCGATGGGCAAATGCGATCCCTTCACTGCGGATGAGCTGCCCGATGTCGAAGCGGAGATTTACCACTTTGCCGGGCTTGTATACGGCGACTTTGACGGCGAGCTGTTCCGTGCAGTCGGCAAAAAGGGCAAGGTCGCGGTCGACGTGCAGTGCCTGCTGCGCCATGTTGAGGACGACAAGAGCATGCTGTTCCACGACTGGGATGAAAAGCAGACCTATCTGCCCGACATTGACTTCCTCAAGACCGACACCGCAGAGGCCGAGATTTTGACCGGTGTGGCGGATCGCCGCTTGGCTGCGATGCAGCTGGCTGCATGGGGCGCAAAGGAAATCATGATCACCCACAACACCGAGGTCATGATTTATGACGGCAAGGAATTTTACACCTGCCCCATCAAGGCACGCAACCTGTCCGGCCGCACGGGACGCGGTGACACGACGTTCGCCGGCTACCTGACCGAGCGTCTGCACGCCTCCATTCCGGATGCGCTGCTGTATGCGACCGCGCTTGTCTCGCTCAAGATGGAGACCCCCGGCCCGTTCCGCGGCACACGCGAGGACGTGCTTGCCTACATCGACGCATTCTATAAATAAAGTAGCGTTTTCACGAAAGGGTGCCGCATTGCGGCACTCTTTCCGCACCGCTGGCGCGGTGGAAAGGAGAAGAGACACATGCGCAGAGTTACGATTAAAGATATCGCAAAAATTGCGGGTGTATCCTACGCCACTGTATCGCGCGCCTTGAGCGGTTCGTCCGAGATCAGCGAGGAAACGCGCGCCCGTATTGTCGAAATCTGCCGGCAGGAGGGTTATCGTGCAAACACACTGGCGCGCAGCCTTATTCGCAACAAAACCAACGTCATCGGGCTGATCGTCCCCGAGGTCACAAACCCCTATTATGCGGAAATCGCGTTCGGAATCGAGCATTCGGTCCGCGAGCGGGGGTATAATGTCATGCTGTGCAACAGCGGCCATGAGAATGCGCGCATTGAGGAGCTGTTTGAGTTCCTGGTGGGGCATCAGGCTGACGGCATCATTCTGGCAAACTCGCACAACGAGGCGTGCAGCTGGGCTTCGCGCTATCTGCGCACAATCCCGACTGTTCTGCTTGGCGATGCGGTGACCGAGGATATGCCGGAAGCCGAGCGGCTGAGCACGGTGTCCGTTGACAATTACGCGGGCGGCCGCCTCGGGACAGCGTATTTGCAGAAATTGGGGCACACCGATATTTTGTATGCGGGCATGCGGCCGAACAGCATCACGCATCAGCTGCGTGCGCAGGGCTATCGCGATGTGATGGAAGAGGCGGGGCTGCAGCCCCGCTTTGCGGAGAATCTGGGCGGTAGCTCAAGCATTGCCCACGGCTATGCGTTGGGCAAGCAGCTTTTCGCGCGCTCGCGCGACTATACCGCGATGTTTGCCGCAACCGACACGCTTGCGCTCGGGCTGATCCAGGCGGCGGAGGAATGCGGTGTGGACATTCCGCGCGAGCTGTCCCTGCTCGGCTTTGACAACATCAGCTATTCCGCGCTGCCGCGCATCACGCTGTCGACCGTCGACCAGTGCAAGGCGCAGCTTGCGGATATTGCGGTGCAGCTTCTGCTTGAGGCGATCGAGCAGCCGGATCAGCCGCAGCACCGCAGATGCCTTGTCCCGCCCGTGCTGATCGAGCGGAATTCCTGCCGTGCGCTGCTCTGAGCATGCTCACAAGAAAAACAAGCCGCGACTCTGTGTGAGAGTCGCGGCTTGTTGCGTTCCTGAGCATGCTCAGTGTTTTACCTGCTTCATAGAGAGCGCGATGCGCTTCTTTTTTGCGTCCACATCGAGCACCATAACATCGACCACATCCCCGACCTGCACCACCTCGGAGGGATGGCGCACACGGCGCGCGGCCAGCTCGAAAAGATGCACCAGCCCGTCCTGATGCACGCCGATATCGACAAAGGCACCGAAATCGACCACATTGCGCACCGTGCCGGTGAGCACCATGCCGGGTTTGAGATCGGCAAGATCGAGCACATCGGTGCGCAGCAGCGGGGGAGGCAGCTCGTCGCGCGGATCGCGTCCGGGTTTTTGCAGCTCTTTTACAATGTCGCGCAGGGTGGGGACACCGACACCGCACTGCGCCGCCGCCTTTTCCGCGTCATAGGCGGTCAAGCGTGCGTCCAATTCGCCCAGATTGCCGATATCGCCCTCGGTATAGCCGCACAGAGTGAGCAGCGACTGCGCCGCGGCATAGGACTCCGGATGCACCGCCGTGCGGTCGAGCACGTTTTTGCCCTCGGGTACGCGCAGAAAGCCCGCGCACTGCTCGAACGCTTTGGGGCCGAGCTTTGCGACCTTGAGCAGCTCGCGGCGCGTGGAAAAGCGCCCGTTTGTCTCGCGATAGGCGACGATATTCTTGGAGACCGCCGCGCTGATGCCCGAAACCCGTCCGAGCAGCGCAGGCGACGCGGTGTTGAGATCGACACCAACCGCGCCCACGCAGTCCTCGACCACGCCGTCGAGTGCTTCACCCAGCCGCGCCTGCGGCATATCGTGCTGATACTGCCCGACCCCGATCGCCTTGGGATCGATTTTAACAAGCTCGGCAAGCGGATCCTGCAGCCGCCGCGCGATGGACACCGCGGAGCGCAGCGACACGTCAAAGTCCGGAAATTCCTCCGCGCCCAGCTTGGAGGCGGAATAAACCGACGCGCCTGCCTCGGAAACGACCATGTAGGACAGCTCACCGCCGTATTCTTTGATGAATTCGCTGACGAAAATCTCGGATTCGCGCGAGGCGGTGCCGTTGCCAATCGCGATGCACCGGATGCTGTGCCGATCGCACAGGCGGCGCAGCTCGCGCTTTGCCGGCTCGGTTTTGCTGTGCGGCGGTGTGGGATAGATGACCGCGGTTTCGAGTACGCGCCCCATGCCGTCCACAACCGCGAGCTTGCAGCCCGTGCGGTACGCGGGATCAAAGCCGAGCGTCACCTTGTTTTTGACGGGCGGCTGCAGCAGGAGCGGACGCAGATTGAGCGCAAAGGTGTGAATCGCCTGCTCCGCCGCCTGCGCGGTCAAATCGCCGCGCACCTCGCGCTCGAGTGAGGGAAAAATCAGCCGGCTCCACGCGTCGCGCGCGACGCTGCGGATCACATCGCCGAAGGGATTGCGCGGATGGAGCACCGCACGCAAAATGGCAACCTGCGCAGCCGCATCGTCACATGCGACCGCAACCTTGAGCACCCCTTCGCGCTCGCCGCGGTCGATCGCCAGGATCTGGTAGCCGTGCACGCGGTTGAGCGGCGCTTTGAAGTCATAATATAAGCGGTAGACCGTGTCCTCCTCGGTGGCGCTCACCGTGCGCAGCACGCCCGTGCGCTGCACCTGTGCGCGCAGCGTCTTGCGCAAGGCCGCATCGTCGGACAGCAGCTCCGCCAAAATATCGCTTGCGCCCGCAAGCGCGCTCGCCGCGTCGGGCACGCTGTGCTCAGGGGAAATAAAATCCGCCGCGAGCGCCAGCGCGTCATGCAGCGGTGCCTTGCCCGACCACAGCATGTCCGCAAGCGGTGCCAGACCGCGCTCGCGTGCCATGCTCGCCCGCGTGCGGCGTTTGGGGCGATAGGGGCGATAGAGGTCGTCAACCTCGGCGAGCGTCGCGGCGCGGTCGATGGATGCGCACAGCTCGTCCGTCAGCTTGCCCTGCGCGTCAATCTGCGCTTTGACCTCGGCGCGCCGCGCGTCCAGTCCGCGCAGATAGCTCAGGCGGTCGGCGAGCGCGCGGATGGTCTGGTCGTCCATCGTGCCGTGCTGCTCCTTGCGATAGCGCGCGATGAACGGCACGGTGTTGCCCTCGTCGAGCAGGCGCACGACCGCTTCGGCATGCTCGGGGCGCACCTGCAGTTCCTGCGCTAAAATTGCGATATTTGCTTCCATAATCTGTCCTCCACGCCAAATTGATTACTTTTTCTATTGTACCCGTTTTGCGGCACCGGAGCAAGTGCACTTTTTTTATAAACCCTCTTGACAGAGCGGCAAGCGAGTAGTATCCTAAACATATGAACAGGTGCTCATATGAAAGGATGTGATAACATGGAGGAGCGTCGCAGCGCCGAGTGCTGTGAATTCATATGCGCGCACGAGGACATCGTCGCCAAGGTGCGGCAGGAGATGCCCGATGAGGATTTGCTGTACGATCTGACGGAATTATTCCGTATTTTCGGAGATTCCACGCGTATTCGGATTTTATATGTGCTGTTTGCGTCGGAAATGTGCGTATGTGACATTGCGCAGCTTCTCGGGATGACACAGTCCGCGATTTCGCATCAATTGCGCGCGCTCAAGGCGGCAAAGCTCGTCAAATCCCGCAGAGAGGGCAAGACCGTGTTTTATTCCCTCGCGGACGGACACGTCCGCACCATCATCAACCAGGGGCTGGAACACGTTGTAGAATAAACAACAGGCGTTATTATGGGAGGATATTACAATGAAAAAGCGTTATGACATGATGGAACTCGACTGCGCGCACTGCGCCGCCAAGATCGAGGAGGCGATTCGCAAGATTGACGGCGTCAAGAGCGCGCAGGTCAATTTCCTGTCGCAAAAGCTGACGCTCGATGCGGACGAGGCGCGCATGGACGCGATCCAGCAGGAAATTCTCAAGACGGTTAAGAAAATTGATGCGCACTGCGAGGTCGCGTTTTAAATCGACTGTAAGGATGGGCTAGAAATGACAAAAAAGCAGAAGCGGATGCTGCGGCGCATCCTGATCGCCGCGGCGCTCTTTGTGCTCCTTCGCGTGCTGACGCCGCAGCTGTCCCCGCTGGCCGCCCTGCTCGCCTATCTGGTGCCCTATGCGGTCATCGGCTGGGATGTGCTGCGCGATGCGGTGCACGGCATCGTGAACGGGCAACTGTTTGACGAAAAATTCCTGATGGCGATTGCAACGGTGGGCGCGTTCGCGACCGGCGAATACCTCGAGGGCGTTGCGGTCATGCTGTTTTATCAGGTGGGCGAGCTGTTCCAAAGCTATGCCGTCGGCAAATCCCGCCGCTCGATTGCGGCGCTCATGGACATCCGGCCCGACTATGCGAATGTCGAAATTGACGGACAGCTCGAGGAGGTTGACCCCGAGGAGGTCGCGGTCGGAGACATCATCGTAATCAAGGCGGGCGAGCGTGTACCGCTTGACGGCATCATCCTCGAGGGCGCGAGCGCGCTTGACACCGCCGCGCTGACCGGGGAGTCCGCGCCGCGCGACGTATCCGCAGGCGACGCGATTATCAGCGGCTGCGTCAACCTGTCCGGACTGCTGCGCGTGCGCACGACAAAGGAATTCGGACAGTCAACCGTGGCGAAAATTCTGGATCTGGTCGAAAATGCAAGCGAAAAGAAGGCAAAGACCGAGAATTTCATCACGCGCTTTGCGCGCTACTACACGCCCGCGGTCGTCATCGCGGCCGTGCTGCTTACCCTGCTGCCGTCCCTTGCGCTGGCGCTTGTGCCCGTGGCGGCGCAGCCTGCGTTCCTCGCAGGCACGGTATGGACCGAATGGCTGCACCGCGCGCTCATCTTCCTTGTTATTTCGTGTCCGTGCGCCCTTGTTATTTCGGTGCCGCTCAGCTTCTTCGGCGGAATCGGCGGCGCGTCCAAGTGCGGTATTCTGGTCAAGGGTGCGGCCTATATGGAAACGCTCGCCCAGACCGATACCATTGTGTTTGACAAGACCGGCACGCTGACGCAGGGCACGTTCCGCGTGTCCGCGATTCATCCGACCGAGGGGGTGTCACCCGACGAGCTGCTGGAATGTGCGGCGCTCGCGGAAAGCTACTCCGACCATCCGATTTCGCTTTCGCTCAAGCAGGCATACGGCAAGCCGATTGATGCGGCGCGCCTGCGTGAGGTGGAGGAAATCGCAGGGCACGGCGTGCGCGCCAAGGTTGACGGCCGCGTTGTATGCGCGGGCAACGGCCGCCTGATGGAACGCGAGGGCGCGACCTGGCACGCGTGCGAGCTGACCGGCACGAGCGTCCATGTGACAATTGACGGCTTTTACGCAGGGCATATCATCATTTCCGACGAGGTGAAGCCCGATTCCGCGCGCGCGATTGCCGCGCTGAAGGCGGCGGGTGTGCGCAAGACGGTTATGCTGACGGGTGACAGCAGGGAGGTCGCGCAGGCGGTTGCGGCGCAGCTCGGCCTGGATGAGTTCCGCGCGGAGCTGCTGCCCGCAGACAAGGTCAGCGCGGTCGAGGAGCTGCTCGCGCATGCGTCGGGCCGGCTCGCCTTCGTGGGGGACGGCATCAACGACGCGCCCGTGCTGTCGCGCGCGGATGTTGGCATCGCGATGGGCGGCATGGGATCGGACGCGGCGATTGAAGCGGCGGATATCGTGCTCATGGACGATCAGCCCTCCAAAATCGCGACTGCGATGCACATTTCCCGCAAAACGCTGCGCATTGTTAAGCAGAATATCGCGTTTGCACTCGGTGTCAAGGCACTGGTGCTGCTGCTCGGTGCGACCGGCTTCGCCACGATGTGGGCGGCGGTGTTTGCCGATGTCGGTGTCGCGGTAATCGCAATTTTGAACGCGATGCGCGCACTGCATGTGGAAAACAGCAGATAATGCTTCAAACAGAGATCGCCTATCGGCAGGCGGTCTCTGTTTTTTTCTTTGCGGTTGCGCGGCCGCCGGTGTATAATAGAAAAAAACACATTCTGTGTAAAGGGGTTTTGATGATGTACCGTGATATTTCACGCTTGATTATTTATCGCGAGCTGGGGGAGCATTCCATCCTGCGCGCGCTTGCGGACTGCTGCGAAGCGTTCGACCGCGGCGCGTATCAGGCGGAAGCGCTTGTCAGCCGCATTTACGGCGAAATTGGCAAGCTGCTCGACCTGTCCACGCAGTATGGATTTGATAACAACCTGTGGCACTGCTATCTGGCATATTTACTTGCGACGAATGAAAATCCGTTTTCCATCACCTGCGAAAAATGCGGCGCGACGGACGGCTCGGTCAATGCGTTTGCAAAATCGGATTTCCGCATTTTTAAAAACCTGTTTCACTATGACTTTTCCGCGCTGGAGCGTGCGCTTGGCATCAACTGCTTTTCCGTCGTGCAGCAGTATCATGCAATCCCCAAAAAAGAGCAGCGTTATAATAAGAGCGTGAGCGACAAGGTCAGACAGCTTGCCCTGCAGATTGATGCGGCGCAGGATGAGGACGAGGTGTTCACGATTGTGACGGAGTTTTACCGCGTGCACGGTGTAGGCATGTTCGGACTGAACAAGGCGTTTCGCGTTGTGCATGAGGACGAGGAGGCGCTGCGTCTGGAGGCCATCAAAAATACGGACGATGTGCGGCTGGATGATCTCGTCGGCTATGAGCTGCAAAAGCAGATGCTCATTGAAAACACGGAGACCTTTGTGGCGGGCGGCAAGGCCAACAACTGCCTGCTCTTCGGCGACGCGGGCACGGGCAAATCGACCAGCATTAAGGCGATTCTCAACGCGTACTATCCGCAGGGGCTGCGCATGATTGAAATTTATAAGCACCAGTTTCGGGATTTGTCCGCGGTCATCGCACGCATCAAAAATCGCAACTATCGCTTTATCATTTATATGGACGATCTGTCCTTTGAGGAATTTGAGATTGAGTACAAATATCTAAAGGCCGTCATCGAGGGCGGACTGGAGACGCGGCCGGACAACGTGCTCATCTATGCGACTTCCAACCGCCGCCACCTCATTCGGGAGACCTGGTCGGATCGTTCGGACATGTCGCAGGACGAGCTGCACCACTCCGATACCATGCAGGAAAAGCTGTCGCTTGCCGCGCGCTTTGGCATCGCCATCAACTATTCCGCACCGAGCCAAAAGGAATACCTCCGTATTGTACATGAGCTCGCCGCGCGCGAGCCGTCCATCACCCTATCCGAAGCCGAGCTGGACCGCGAAGCGAATAAATGGGCGGTGCGGCGCGGCAGCGTGTCCGGGCGCACGGCGCAGCAGCTTGTTTTGCGCCTGAGCGGGCGTCAGCCTTTTACCGAGGAATAAAAGAAAATTGCGATAAACCGATTGACAGCCCCCGCGAGATACGATATAATAATCATTGTCGAACGAAGCGGTATTCCGTTCGGCCGTATCTCTGGGGGTATAGCTCAGCTGGGAGAGCG
>CAZOJP010000004.1:0-72416 GCA_964580155.1 uncultured Intestinibacillus sp.
ACTGAGCTACAGAGGCAAATTTTTCATCGACACTGCTTGCACTGTTTATTAGTATATAATAAGTTCATCCAATCTGTCAAGATATTTTTTAAAATCCCTGACAGACAAGATTGATGCAAATTGGCACTGCGGCAGAAACCAGTATCCCGCTAAGCACGGCAATCAGCGCGGCATCTTCTCCTCCATAGCGAATCATGACCGGAAGCGTCGTATCCTCGCTCGTCGCGCCTGCCGCCGCGATCGCACTGTACGCGCCCATTTTTTTCATCAGCAAAGGGATGAGCGCAAATGCCAACAGTTCACGTAGCACGTTAGACAGAAACGCAACCGTGCCTGTGCGCGCACCGAGCAGCTCGGTGACCATAATGCCGCCCAAGCTATACCAGCCCATACCGGCGGTCACGGCCATCCCCTGCTGTACAGAGTCCCCTGCGAGCGGCGCGAGCACCGCTCCTGCCAGCAGCGAGCCAATCACGACACCAAGCGGCACGGCAAGGACGCGCACACCACATGCGCGCAAGCGAAGCAGCATCTTCCGGTTTGCACCAATGCTGACCCCTACCGAAACCATCAGCGCACATAAAATCCAATCCGCACCCTGCGCAACCAGTGTTGCCCAAGTCACCGGGAACCAGAACGCACCACATAAAACACCAATCATCAATGCAAACAGCGCTGCCAGAATCATTTTTTCTCCTCCTTTTCATGTAAAAAGAGCTTGCTAAGCAGCCATACAAGCGCTACGGAAAAAACGATTCCTCCTGCCGCATAAAGCAGGCTGATGCAGCCCATCGTGCGCAAATTCGTGAAAAAATCAGGCTGGGCTCCCAAAGAAACGCCCATCGTAAAAAGCAAAGCAATTGTGATGATGATTTGCAGCAAACCGTTCCAACGGTGATACTTTTCCGGCAGCAATCGCGCGCCGACGACAACACCAAGCAGCATAAGAATCGTATATAGCATCAAATCCTCCAGAAAAATGTTGAAATCATCGAGTAAAACATGTAAAATAGAAATATTATGGCCGCATTTTTAGTATACAAAATTTTGTCGGCAGATGCAAGTAATTATTCCCATCAAAGGAGAAACGTCATGGAAACCATTTTGATGCTTGATCATTCTATATTGCTGATGATCGAGCAGCATCTTCATGCGGATTGGCTCACAACTATCATGCGCGTCATTACCACCCTCGGAAACCACGGTGCTGTTTGGATCGCGCTTACCCTGATCCTGCTCCTGATGCCGCGCACGCGCCGCTTGGGCGCTGCAATCGCGGTCGCACTCGTGCTGACAACCGTGATCGGTGAAGTCGCACTCAAGCCGCTGATCGCACGTGCGCGCCCCTTTGTACAATATCATGATCTGGCCGCGCTGGTTTCGCCTCCCTTGAGCTTTTCCTTTCCCTCCGGGCATACAAGCTCTAGCTTTGCTGCAGCAACCGTAATTTTCTCGCAAAGCCATCGGTCAGGGCTTGCAGCATGTGCTGTCGCGGTGCTGATTGGGTTTTCACGGCTGTATCTATGCGTGCATTTTCCAACCGATGTTGCTGCCGGCGCGGTGCTCGGCATTGTGTGCGGCAGCGTTGCAGTATGCGTGGTCAAGCGCATCGGTGACCGTATTCATTATGCCAAATTGCGTTAAGGAGCGTTTTTGTGAATCAATATAAAAAGCTGATGTCGAACACCATGATTTTTGCGATCGGCACATTCAGCTCCAAGCTGCTCGTGTTTTTCATGACACGGTTCTACACGGCTTATCTGGCAAGCGCGGATTATGGCATGATCGACGTGATCACATCGATTGCAAATGTCATGATTCCGATCGCATCGCTCTGTATTCCGCAGGCCGTCATTCGCTATGGGCTGGAAAAAACCGAAAACAAACATGAGGTTTTCTCAATCGGCCTTTTCACAATTTTAATTGGCTTTGCCCTCACGATCCCGTTTTTTCCACTCGTCGATTTTACGCAAGGTGCGGAAAGTCTCCCCGTTTACACACTGATTATTTACATCTATGTGCTCACTGCCAGTCTGCAATCTCTTTGCAGTAACTTTATCCGTGCGCGCGGCTATGTTAAGCTGTATGCCATCGACGGCATTTTCCGCACCGCGATTATCATCCTTCTCAACATTTTATTCCTTGCTAAACTGAATTGGGGCATTCTCGGTTATATCCTCGCAATCATTGCGTCCGATTTGCTGTCCGCGATTTGCCTATCTATCATCGGCCAGCTGTCGCGTTTTGTGCATATGCGCGCACTCAACCGCAATACATGGAGACGCATGCTGAGCTATGCAATTCCGCTCATTCCAACCCAGATTTGCGTATGGGTATTCAGTGCGTCCGATCGCATCTTCATCCAGCACATGGTCGGACTAGAGGCAAACGGCCTCTATGCACTCGCCAACAAGTTGCCGACAATCCTCGTGCTGGTGTCCGGTATTTTTATTGATGCGTGGCAGATTTCTACAATCAACGATAATAGCCATCAGGAGCAAGTCAACTTCTTCTCCAAGGTGGGCAATGTATATCAGTCTCTGGTATTCGTCATGGCATCCGGTGTTATTCTGATCGCGAAACCTGCGGTCTATATTTTAGCAGGGCAAGCAAGCTACTATGACGCATGGAAGTATGTTCCGCTGCTGATCTTTGGCTCGGCATTTGCATGTTTGTCAAACTTCCAAAACAGCATCTATACGTTACATAAAAAGACCTCCTACTCTTTTTTGACTGCGACCATCGGCGCAGTGCTCAATTTGATTTTAAACTATCTTATGATTCCGGCTATGGGTGCAAACGGTGCAGCGCTCGCAACACTGATCAGCTATATCGTCATGTTCTTGATTCGCGCGGTACACAGCCGTAAATATCTGATCGTACATTGGAATATTCCGCGATTTGGCGCGACCTTTATTCTCTTGTGTGTCCAAAGTGCACTGATGCTGCACAACGGTCCTTATTGGCTGACACAGCAAATCGCCCTCTTTCTCTTGATTACGCTTCTCGGCTCCAAAGAGATTTTACTGGGTGTTAGAAAGGTATTGCGTAAAGGCTGAGCCGTATTTTTCGCATCAGAAAGCCCTTCCGTTGCAGCAGCACCGCAACGGAAGGGCTTTTTTAACCTGTATCGACTAAGTTATATTGATTGCTCCTTCATTCCGGGAGCTTGAAGCGGCTGACCAGCTCCTTGAGCATCTGTGCCTGAGCGGACATTTCCTCGCTGGATGCAGCGCTCTCCTGAGAAGTCGCAGAGTTTGTCTGCACCACGATAGAAATTTGATCGATACCCGTGCTGATTTGCATAATGGACTCCGCTTCTTGTTGGGCGGCATCTGCAATTTTTTCGACCATTTCAGCTGTCTCGCGTGCGTTTTCAGATACAGAAGATAGGGTCGCTGCGGTATTTTCCGCAATCACCGCGCCATTTCCGACCGATTGCACCGCTGCTTCAATCAGCTCCGAAGTATCCTTGGCCGCTGCAGCAGATTTGCCTGCCAAGTTGCGCACTTCATCTGCCACAACAGCAAAGCCCTTGCCTGCTTCACCTGCACGCGCAGCCTCTACTGCGGCATTAAGCGATAGAATGTTGGTTTGGAACGCAATATCCTCGATAGTCTTGATGATGCGGCTGATTTGCTTTGAGTTGTCGCTGATCTCGTCCATCGCAGCAACCATTTGCTTCATCTGGTTGTCACACTGATCCATCAGTACGCCGACCTGCCCAACCTTTTCGCTTGCGTTGCCGGCGTTTTCTGCCGTTTCAGTAACCTGTCCGGAAATAGAGCTAATGCTCGCGGCAAGTTCCTCCACGGCGGAGGCCTGCTCGGTTGCGCCTTGACTGAGTGCTTGCGCGCCTGCCGACACCTGATCGCTACCCGATGCCACATGATCGGCAGACAACTCGATGCGACGCATAATATCACTCTGATGTGCAATCAAGCTCTCAATATTCTGATGTAAAACCGCAAAATCTCCACGGTACATCTCTGTGTTTGTGCTTTTCACTCGGAAATTGCCGTTTGCAATTTCATTCAGACAATATCCGATATCTCCGATAATATCCGTCACTGTTTGTGTAATGCTCATAGTCGCAGTTGCCAGGCGTCCCGTCTCGTTGCGGCTGCTGATTTCCGGTGCAGGCGTGGTCAAATCGCCTTGTGCCAACAGCTCCAGCCGTGCGGTGCATTGCGCCACCGGATCGCCAATGCGTGCCGCAACACGCGTTGCAATGACGATTGCCGCGCCAATCGAAAGCAGACACAGAATGATCGTGATGATGATACTACGGTATGTTGCGCTCATAAAATCCATAATCGGCGCATTGATGCTGATGCTCCAGCCGTCTGTTCCGGATATCGGCGCATAGGACAGAAATTTGGATTCTCCTTGGTGCCTATATCTGCCGAAACCGGATTCTCCCTTGGTCATCGCTGTCTCGTACTTGGCTAACTGTGCCAGGGTCGAATCGGTCTTGGACTGCTCGATTCTGTTTTCGCGGTTTTCTACCCGTTCGACCTCCCGATGCGCAATGGTGTAGCCATCTTTATCGAGCATATATGCGCCTGCATTCGGGCTGATCTTGATTTCACCGACGATATCATTCAGTAGCGTTTCGGGCGGTATAAAATACACAACGCCTACAACAGTCGTACCGACCACGCCGTTACTCCAGATGGGAGCGGCAATCGGAATGGACATCTCGCCGGTTTGTTTACTCACAAGCGGCTCGGAAATCCAAGCCTCTCCCTTTAGCGCTTGCTGAAAATACTCACGATCGGAAAAGTCTTTGCCATCTATAATGCTGCGGCCGTTTGTATCCAGTATATTTCCGCGCTGAAACCCGTGGCTTGTTGCACGCTGATCAACGATTGCTTTCTTTTGTGCAACGGTGGTTTCCGGATCGGACAGCCGCGCCACGCAGCCGGTGTCTATTGCGACATTTTCGATGCCGCTCAGTTTTGCACCCACTTCCTGGCTCGCGGTTTTTGCCAGCTCCTGCATGGATTGTTTCAGCATGGAGGTGGTATTGTGATACCCCAAATAAGCGGTCGAGGCACCCAAAATCATCATGGGAACCGAGACCAAAACACAAATTTTGAGCAGCAATTCTGCACGAATCGTGGTTTGGCGTCTGCTTTTCTCTCCTCGCCGGCGTATATGTCTGCCTGCTTTGATACGCTTTTTGGCAGGCTTCATAAATCATATTCCTTTCTCGCACTATCTCTTTCGCAGTCGGAAAACCGCCTGAAACACGAGATAACCCGTGAGCGTCTTGTGGCCGAAACCTGAATGCTTGCTGAGCCACAGCCGCTTTGTTTCTTGTAACGGATCTGTGCTCCTGTCTTTTCAATAATGATGTAGTGCGCCGCTCTCCTCGTTGAGTTGTTGTACTGCACTTAAGCGGAGGAATGGTATCTGTAAGCACCGCCCGTGCGCATCCGGCTGAAGCCCCCCGGCACCAGATAAATATTTGGAAGTATGCGCTTAATCTACCACCTATCGCTTTGAAAATTATAGCATTTTTAAGTTGCTTTTACAACCATATTCTATCCTTTTCCCCATGTTTCTCAAACCCTAGTATAAAGATGGTTTAGCGGGCCATTCCCGTGGCCGAGGTCCAGCCCGGCGCGCAGCGCACCGGTCAGATAGCTTTTTGCCGCCGCAACACTCTCGGACAGTGTGTGCCCATCACCCAGTCCGCACGCAATCGCGGAAGACAGGGTGCAGCCTGTTCCGTGGGTATTGTCGCTTTCCACGCGCGTTCCGCAGAACCACTGCGGCGCATTGCCGTCGCACAAGACATCATCCGCCCCGCCTGCCGCATGTCCACCCTTTAGCAGCACGGCGCACCCAAATTTCTGTTGTAACGCACACGCTGCGCGCTCCATGTCAGCACGACAAGAAATAACGGTTCCGCACAGCACCTCCGCTTCCGGGATGTTGGGTGTAACCAGTGTCGCGCAAGGCAAGATGCGATCGGTCAAAACTGCGATTGCCTCTTCGGACAGAAGGCGGTGTCCGCTCGACGACACCATGACCGGATCGACCACAACGCGCTGCGCTTTCCAGGTCTCCAGTCCATCGGCAACAGTTGATGCGATATCATACGAGGCCAGCATACCGATTTTGACCGCATCCGGAAAAATATCCTGAAAAACGCAGTCCATCTGCGCGCGCACTATGCCGGCCGAAGCGGGCTCCACCGCACGCACTCCCATCGTGTTTTGCGCGACCAGTGCGGTAATCACGCACATACCGTAGCAGTTATGTGCCGCGAACGTTTTTAAATCCGCCTGAATCCCTGCGCCGCCGCTTGGGTCGGTTCCCGCAATGCTTAGTACCGTTGTCATGTTCCCACCGCCTTATAGCGCATCGGAAAGTGTGCGCAGACGGCGTGCGGCAGCTTCAACATCGGGCTGAGCAAAAATTGCCGAAACCAGTGCCACACCATCCACACCGCTGCCTGCCAGCTGCGGCAGATTCTCTTCTGTGATGCCGCCGATCGCCACAACCGGAATGGAAACGGCGCGGCAGATCCCTTCCAGCGTCGTCCGCGGCAGATGTCCTGCATCCGGCTTGGTCGATGTACAAAACACGCTTCCTGTACCGAGATAATCTGCACCGCTTTCTTGCGCGCGCAGCGCCTCCTCAACCGAGTGCGCAGAAGTGCCGATGTATTTTCCTGCGCCTAAAATCCGGCGCGCCTGCCGGATGTCCATGTCGCTTTGCCCAACGTGCACACCGTCCGCATCACAGGCCGCGGCAATATCCGGCCGATCATTGATAATCAGCGGCACGCCATACTTGGTGCAAATAGGCCGCAACGCACGCGCTTGCGCAAGGAAAGCGTCATCTTCCAGATATTTTTCCCGCAGTTGCAGAATTGTTGCGCCGCCACGCAGTGCGCATTCAACGGCTTCCTCCAACGTGCGTCCGTTCAGCCATGTGCGATCTGTAATCGCATAAAGGCGCATGAAATTTCGATCCATTTTTATCCTCCCAGCATAAAGCGCCGGTGCACAAGGTGCCGGCGCTCACATCAGCTTATCGTACTGTTTCTTTTTGCCTGCTACTGTATTTTTATTATAACAGACATTCTGTAATCAAACAAGAGTACATCCCCTCTCACGGCTATGCGATCTTGTACCAGACTGCTTTCAGCTATGCTTTTTTCGGATAACGTGTTATACTGAAGAAAACGATCTGGACGAAATCAAGCGAGGAGATTAAAATGCTATTTGTTTGTTATCCCAAATGCTCTACCTGCCAAAAGGCCCGTACGTTTCTCGATGCGCGCAACGTAGCATATACTATGCGCGATATCAAGACCGAAAACCCGACCGAAGAAGAACTTCGCCTGTGGCATCGCAAAAGCGGTCTGCCGCTCAAGCGCTTTTTCAACACAAGCGGCCTGCAATATAGGACGCTGGAACTCGCTCAAAAATTGCCTACGATGACCGAGGACGAACAGTTTGCGCTCCTTGCGACAGACGGCATGCTTGTCAAGCGACCGATCGTCGTAGCGGACGACTATGTTCTCGTTGGTTTTCGAGAGGCCGATTGGGCCACGCATATGTAAGCAGCCTTGCGTCAGCTAAAAAAACAGCCCCCTGCCGCATCCATACAAGATGTGGCAGGGGGCTTGCTTGCTTCTGGAGATTGCAGAAAATACAAAAATCATGCCTGTGTAGACGGTTTTGCAGCTGTATGATCGGCCTCATCTACACGGTAGCACAAGGTCATCAGGCTATCCGAAAAATGCACGTTTTCTACCGGCACGCCCAGCCCTTCCAGGTGGAGATCCTCGCCGGTGAAGTTCCACAAACCCTTAATCCCTCGTTCCACCAGCATACGCGCCATCTCAGGCGCAAGGCCACGCGGCACCGTAAGCACCGCAATATCCGGCCTGTGTCCGGATACATAATCGTATAGCTCCGCCGTATCACGCACCGTCACGCCGCCTGGCTCGGTGCCGATCACGGTTCGATCGGCATCAAACGCACACAAAAGACGAAAGCCCGAGGCCCCAAAGCGGAAATTTTTGATGAGTGCGCGTCCGATATTGCCGACACCGACCAGAACCGCTGTGCGATCGCGGTCAATGCCTAGAATATCCGCGAGTTCTTCCTTGAGCTTGTCAACGTTGTAACCGTAACCCTGCTGCCCAAACCCGCCGAAGCAGTTGAAGTCCTGCCGTATCTGTGATGCTGTCAGCCCCATTCTTTCCGCAAGGGCGCGGGAGGAAATACGTTGTACTCCTTCGACCTGGAGGTCGCAGATATGGCGATAATAGCGGGGAATGCGCTGTATAACCGCTCTTGAAATGTCTTTTCTATTTGCCAAAACGTAAGCCTCCAGACTGATTTATAGGTGATTTAAAGTGCAGCGACAGTCTCTAGCACAAAATTCGTAAACTGCTCTGCTGTTGCGCCCGTATCGCGTCCGGTGATCGCATATTTGGGATCTTCAAACATGCAGTGATCCAGCGCACGCTCGAGTTTTCTTGCCTTTTCAATCTGACCGATATGCTCAAGCAGCATGACAGCCGCACGCAGCATAGATGCCGGATCGGCATACTGGCCGCGTCCCTCTGCAACCATGCGCGGCGCAGAGCCGTGAATCGCCTCGAACATTGCGTAGCGTTTGCCGATGTTGGCAGAGCCGGCAGTGCCGACACCGCCCATCATTTCCGCCGCCTCATCGGTAATAATATCGCCGTAGAGGTTGGGAAGCACAACGACCTGAAAATCGCGACGGCGCTTCTCATCGATGAGCTTTGCCGTCATAATATCGATGTACCAGTCGTCAAAAGTGATTTCGGGGTATTCTTCCGCGATCTTCTGGCAGGTCTTGAGAAACTTGCCATCGGTCGTTTTGATGATGTTCGCCTTGGTCACGCAGGTGACGCGGGTTCTGCCCGCCGCGCGCGCATAATCGAACGCCAAGCGTGCGATACGATCGCAGCCCTGCGCGGTTGCGATGGTGAAATCGATGAACAGATCATCGTTATACGCGACGCCCTGACTGCCGACCGCGTAACCACCCTCGGTGTTTTCACGGTAGAAGCGCCAGTCAATGCCCTCCTCGGGAATCTTAACCGGACGCACGTTGGCAAACAGATCAAGCTCCTTGCGCATGGCGACGTTCGCGGATTCCACGTTGGGCCACGGATCGCCCGCGCGCGGGGTTGTGGTCGGCCCCTTCAGGATGACGTGGCAGCTTTTGAGCTCCTCAAGCGTATCCGGCGGGATGGCGCAGCCCAGCTCGGCGCGGCGCTCAATGGTCAGGCCGTCAATCTGCTTAAACTCCACCTTGCCTGCGGAAATTTCATCCGCAAGCAGGACGCGCAGCGCCTTTTCCGCCATTGCGGTGATCATCGGGCCAATGCCGTCGCCGCCGCACACACCAATGATGATTTTATCGAGCTTTGCGTAGTCAACGAAGTCACCCTGCTGCTTCATGCGCTCAACGCGCTCAAGCTGGCTGCGAATGATCTTTTCGTATTGGGCAATCGCTTGCTGAGAGATGGTTTCCATAGTAGCACTCCCTTAGATGGATAATATTTTAACGATGTTTTGTCCGCTTGTCAAGTAAAGCTTACTTCGCCTGCTGCTTGGCATAGTTCAGTGTGCCGCCTGCAAGCAGCGCTGCCCGCTGACGTTCGGACACTTCGCAATCCGCCATAAAGGTCTTTTCCCCGACCTGCACCGTGATTTGGCCCCCGTTTTTGACCTCTTCGAGCACATGCGGCAGTGTAATCGTGTCGCCGAGTGCAACTGCGTCATAATCGGCGGGATCTGTAAACGTCAGCGGCAGAATGCCGGAGTTTACGAGATTTGCCTTGTGGATACGCGCAAAGGACTTGGTGAGCACCGCCTTAACACCGAGGTACAGCGGAACGAGTGCAGCATGCTCACGCGAGGAACCCTGTCCGTAGTTCGCGCCGCCAACGATGATGCCGCCGCCCTCCTGCTTGCAACGCTCCGAGAATGTGGGATCGACGTTCACGAAGCAGTAGTTTGCATAGAAGGGGATGTTGGAACGATACGGCAGCAGTTTTGCACCCGCGGGCAGAATATGGTCGGTCGTGATATTATCCTCAGTTTTGAGTACAATCTTGCCCGTATAGGAGGATTCAAGTGCCTTGCCGAGCGGGAACGGCTGAATATTCGGACCGCGCACGACCTCGACTTCCTCCGGATGCTCCGCAGGCTTGATGATCATGTCGTCGTTAATGTCAAAGTGCAGCGGCATTTCGATGTGCGGCATATCGCCCAGTGTGCTCGGGTCGGTCAGCACGCCCGCAATCGCGGAAGCGGCAGCGGTTTCCGGAGAAACCAGATAGATTTTCGCGTCCTGCGTGCCCGACCGGCCTTCAAAGTTGCGGTTGAAGGTGCGCAGCGAAACACCGGCGGACTCCGGCGACTGTCCCATGCCGATGCACGGACCGCATGCACACTCAAGGATGCGCGCACCCGCCGCGATGATATCCGACAGCGCGCCGCTCTTGGCGAGCATATTGAGCACCTGCATAGAGCCCGGGCTGATGGTCAGCGAGACATCCGGATGGACGCGCTTTCCCTTGAGGATTGCGGCAACCTTCATCATATCGTAGTAGGAGGAGTTGGTGCACGAGCCGATGCACACCTGGTTGACCTTGATTGCGCCAATCCCCTCGATCGTTTCGACGTTGTCCGGCATATGCGGCTTTGCCGCAAGCGCCTTGAGCGTGCCCAGGTCGATGGTCAGCTCCTCATCGTAGACCGCGTCGGGGTCAGAGGCGAGCGGAACCCACACGTCGCCGCGCCCCTGCGCTTCGAGGAACGCACGGGTCACATCGTCAGACGGAAACACCGAAGTGGTTGCGCCCAGCTCCGTGCCCATGTTGGTAATCGTTGCGCGCTCGGGAACCGACAGCGTTGCCACGCCCTCGCCCGCGTATTCGATGATCTTGCCCACGCCGCCCTTGACGCTCATGCGGCGCAACACTTCGAGAATGATGTCCTTGGCAGAGATCCACGGTTTGAGCGCACCGATCAGGTTGATGCGCACCATTTTGGGCATGGGGATGTAATACGCGCCGCCGCCCATCGCGACTGCAACGTCCAAACCGCCCGCGCCAAAGGCGAGCATGCCGATGCCGCCGCCGGTCGGGGTGTGGCTGTCCGAACCAATCAGGGTCTTGCCCGGCGCGCCGAAGCGTTCGAGATGTACCTGATGGCAAATACCGTTTCCGGCCTTGGAGTAATAGATGCCGTGCTTGCGTGCAACCGTGCCGATGTACTTGTGATCGTCCGCATTTTCGAAGCCGGATTGCAGGGTATTGTGGTCGATATAGGCGACCGAACGCTCGGTCTTGACTTGCTCGACACCCATGGCTTCAAACTGAAGATATGCCATGGTACCGGTCGCATCCTGCGTCAGTGTCTGATCGATGCGCAGACCTATTTCCTGCCCGGGGAGCATCTCCCCGTCGATCAGATGTGCGGCGAGAATTTTCTCCGCTATTGTTTTACCCATGTTCATCGCTCCTAAATTTATACCATAAGGATGGCGGCTTCCACAGCCTTCTCCACGTCGCCTTGTAAGAGCGTCGTGCCCATTCAAAAAAATGAGTGCGTGTCTCTCTTTTTTCATCACGTAACCGCAGTGAAAAAAGAGAATGACATATACCCCTTTATTTTAACGCATTTTCCGACGTTTGACCAGTGCTTCCTTGTCGCTTTTAACACAAATATTTTCGCATATGTCTGCGGTGGCAAAAGCGTTCTGCGAAGTTGCGCCGCGTTGTCCCGCGCAAAACTCATAAAACGCCTGACTGCCGATCATTGCGGCGTTGTCTCCGCAAAGAGACAGCGGCGGCAGATAGAGCGTTACACCGGTGCGCTGCGCCATGCTTTCCAGCGCCGCACGCAGCGCCGAATTCGCCGCCACTCCCCCGGCGCAGGAAACCTGGCGCAGTCCGGTCTCCCGAAGCGCCTGTGTAAGACGGGGCACGAGCGTTTCAACGACCGCGTGACAGAAGGATGCCGCAAGACCCGCACGGTCGAGCGCTTCCCCCTTTTGCTCGGCATTGTGCGCCAGGTTGATAACCGCAGTTTTCAGTCCCGAAAAGGAGAAATCGAGCGGCGCATCCTTGATATGGGAAATGGGCAGCTTATAGCGCGTCGGATCGCCCTGCTGCGCCAACGCGTCAATTTTCGGTCCGCCGGGGTAGCCCAGACCCAGCACGCGCGCGACCTTGTCAAACGCTTCGCCTGCCGCATCGTCACGGGTGCCGCCCAACACCGTAAAACTCGTATAATCATCGACACGCACGAGCATCGAGTGTCCGCCCGACGCGACCAGCGTCAAAAACGGCGGCTGCAAATCAGGAAATGCAAGGTAATTCGCCGCGATATGTCCGCGGATGTGGTGCACCGGTACGAACGGCTTACCCAGCGCATAGGCGTAGGACTTGCCGAAGTTCGCACCGACGAGCAGCGCGCCGATCAGCCCAGGCGCGCAGGTTGCGGCGATTGCATCGATCGCACTCGCTTCCATATCCGCCTCACGCAGCGCAAGCTCGGTTACGCGGCAGATTGCCTCCATGTGCCGCCGCGACGCAATCTCGGGTACGACACCGCCGTACAGCGCATGCGTTTCAACCTGCGTATCGATTATGTTGGATCGTATGGTTCGTCCATCCTCGACGACCGCCGCGGCGGTCTCGTCGCACGAGGACTCAATTGCTAAAATTCGCATATTTCCACCTGAATCTCTGTTTTATATCTTTGCTTGTGCGCTGTTTCAGCGCATCGTGCCGTCAGAAATGACTTTTTCCATGCAGCACACGGTTTCGTCCTCAGCATAAGAGCCGTAGCGCGCTGTTTCCGTGTAGCCGAGCGCACGATAGCATGCAATGGCCTGTGCCATGTCTGCGGCGGTCTCAAGCACCATGCGATGTGCACCGGTTGCGGCGGCATGATTCTCAAGTTCGGTGACGATATGCGCTGCAATGCCGCTTTTTCGCGCGGCAGCGCGCACATAAACGCGTTTGAGCTCGGCCGTGACCTCGTCGAGCGCGCGCCAGCAGCCGCACCCCACCGGATGCCCATCCTCATATGCCACAATCGCGCACGAAACATCGGCTATGCTGTTGCGACCGCGGTAATTCTCATATTCCGCGCCATAGCGCTGCACAAACCAACGGTCCAGCTCGTCAATCAGCTCGCGCAGATCGGCATGATCCAAATCGACAAATTTCAATTCCATTTATAAGTCCCTCGTCATGAGCAGCGCGTCCTCGCGCGGCGCACTGTAATAGTTTTTTCTGGTGCCGACCGGATGAAAGCCCGCCTGCGTGTACAGCGCAATCGCAGGCGCGTTGGACATGCGCACCTCCAGCGTGACAAACGCAAGCGCACGCGCGCACGCGCGGTCAACGAGTGCGGCAACAAGTGCTTTGCCGATGCCCTTCCGCCGCATGGAAGGGGCGGCTGCAACATTGGTGATGTAGCCCTCATCCAGCACGGTATGGCAGCCGACATAGCCGAGTACCTCGCCGCCCTCCCCCTGCGCGACCAGAAATAGCGCAGCAGGATTGTGCAGTTCTTCGCGCAGCGCCTGCTCACTCCACGGCTCGGAAAAGCATGCTTTTTCCAGCCGTGCAAGCGCGGCAAGGTGCGCTTCCTCCATTGGTTTTATCGTCATGCGCGCTTTTCCATTCCTTCGATCAGCGCTTCAACCGCACTTTCAATGTCCGCCGCCGCGCGGCGGTAGGTCTCCAAATCGCCGCCGAAGGGATCGTTTATATCGTGCTGCGCAAGGGTGAAAATCTTGTTTTCATATTGCGGGAACGCTTCGGTCAAACGGTCATAATGCGCCGCCGTCATGCCCACAAGGTATTTTGCCTGCGCCGCGAGTGCAGGGGTCAGAGGCTGCGAGCGATGCGCTGTCAGGTCTGCGCCGCGCTCCTGTGCCGCCTGCACCGCGTTTTCTGAGGCAGGCATGCCTGCGGTCGTAAATAGCCCTGCGGACTGCACCTCCAGCCCCAGCCGGTTCTGTCCGTTGTGCTTGCGGAAAAAACCTTCGCACATGGGGCTGCGGCAGGTGTTTCCCGTGCAGATAAAGATGATTTTGTCCATCATCAAAGCCTCCTTGTCAATGCGCGGTGTACCAGTCGTATCCGGCTCTGGCTTCCGCAATCAGCGGCGCGTCCATCTCGAGCGCACCCTCCATCTCCTCGCGCAGCAGAGACAGGACCGCTTCGCGCTCCTCCTCCGGCGTCTCCACAATCAGCTCGTCATGCACCTGCAAAATCAGACGCGCACGACGATTTTCCGCGCGCAGACGGTTCCACACGCGCACCATCGCAATTTTGATGATATCCGCTGCCGTGCCCTGAATGGGTGCGTTCATCGCGACGCGCTCGCCGAAGGATCGGATGTTGTGGTTTTTAGATTGCAGCTCGGGCAGGTACCGCCGCCTGCCAAGCAGCGTTTCCGCATAGCCCGCTTCACGGGCGCGCACCTTTGCCTCCTCCATATATTGCTTGACACCGCTGTAGGTGTGCAGATATTTTTCGATATATTCGCCCGCTTCTTTGCGGGAAACGCCGATATCCTGCGCCAAAGAAAAGTCAGAAATCCCATATACGATGCCAAAATTGACCGCCTTGCAGCTTGAGCGCATCTGCGGCGTCACTTCCTCGAGCGGCACATGGAATACCTGCGACGCGGTTGCGGCATGGATGTCCTTGCCTGCGCGGAAGGCCTCAATCATCACCGTATCGTGCGCAATATGCGCGAGCACGCGCAGTTCAATCTGCGAATAATCCGCGTCGATGAGCACGGTGTTTTCGTCCTCCGCAACAAACATACGACGCAGCTCACGCCCCAATTCGGTGCGCACCGGGATATTTTGCAGATTGGGATCGGTAGAGGACAGACGCCCCGTCGCGGTTACGGTTTGCTGAAAATGAGAGTGAATGCGCCCATCATGCGGATCAATGACCTTGAGTAGCCCGTCGACATAGGTGCTTTTGAGCTTGGTCAGCTGGCGATATTCCAAAACGTCCCCGACTATGGGATGGTATCCGCGCAGCTCCTCGAGCACGTCCGCATTGGTAGAATAACCGGTTTTGGTTTTTTTGCGTGCAGGAAGTCCGAGTTTTTCAAACAGAATGGCACCGAGCATTTTGGTGGAGTTGATGTTAAACTCCTCGCCCGTATGCGCGTAAATTGCGGCTGTCAGCTCTGCAATGCGCGTATCGAGCGTATCTCCAAATGCGCGGAGCTGCACCGGGTCGACCTTACAGCCAATACGCTGCATATCCGCAAGCACGGTCATGAGCGGCAGCTCGATCGTGTCATAGAGCGTGCGCATATTGTGCTCTTCGAGCTTGGGGGCGAGTTCGTCATGCAGCGCGTCTACCGCGCACACATGCTGCGCCATTGCCGCAATCGCGTCCTCACGGCCGCCAAGCGGAGAAAAGGCATTTTCCCCCTCGAACACAGGATCCGGAAGCTGCCGGTTGAGGTAGCTCAATGTAACGCGTTCCAAATCGTAGCTGCCCTGTGTCGCATCGAGCAGATATGCAGCAATACAGGTATCGAAGATGATGCCGCGCGGCTCGATACCATCTCGCATGAGCGCAGCAAGCAATTCACGCGCATCATGCAGCACAAGGGCAATGCCGCCGTCAAACAGGCGGCGTAGAATCTCGCGCCAGGTCTCGGCGGAAAAATCGCTCTCCGAAAGTACATACGGCGTGCCCGCGGAAAGAAGCGCGATTGCCGCACGATCGACCGGGACGATTGCGGGCACTGCTTTTGCCTCGCGCAATGCCGCCAGCAGCGCGAAGGCTTCTGCTTCTCCGGTGACGGATTGCGGTGCGATATGCTCCGCCTGCGGTTGCTCCGGTTGCATATCCGGCTGCAGCTCGAACTTCTTGATAAAATTCTTAAATTCGAGCCGCGTTAGCAGCGCAGACAACGCATCCTGATCGACAAAGGCAGGCGGAAGCGCGGTCGGGTCGATCGGCAAATCCACATTGCGATCGATTGTCGCGAGCCAATAACTGTCACGCGCAGACTGTTCTCCACTGCGCAGCTTTTCCCGTACACCCTTTTTGATTCGCGCATCTTCGATGTTTTCGTAGATTTTATCGAGCGTACCAAACTCCTCCATCAGCGTCTTCGCAGTCTTTTCCCCGACACCCGGCACGCCGGTAATATTGTCCGAAGAGTCGCCCATCAGGCTTTTGAGATCGATCAGACGGATGGGATCAAAGCCATATTCCTCACGAAAGGCCTCGGCGTCATAGTTTTTGTAGATTGTCTGCCCGTTTTTGCTGGTGACCAAGCGCACGACCGTGCCGTTTCCGACAAGCTGCAAGCTATCGCGATCGCCTGTGACCACAACGCAGGTGTCTCCGTGCTCGCACACCACGCGGCTGATCGTGCCGAGAAGATCGTCTGCTTCGAAGCCGGGCAGCTCACACCGAGTGATCCCCATCGCGTCCAGCACCTCTTTGAGTATCGGCATCTGCATGGCGAGCTCCTCCGGCATACCTTTACGGGTCGCCTTGTAGGTATCGAAGCGCTCGTGGCGGAAGGTTTTTTCGCGCACGTCAAAGCAGATCACGATGCGGTCGGGCTGCTCGTCATCCTGCAATTTAAACAGGGTTGATAGAAAGCCATAAATGGCATTGGTATATAGTCCCTCGCGGTTTGTCAGCAGCCGCACACCGTAAAATGCGCGGTTGAGGATGCTGTTGCCGTCGATGGCCATGATCTTCATAGTGGAAACCTCATCTTTTCAAAATATAGGATCCTCTATAGTATACGCCATCCGGCGACAAATTTCCACCCCCAAGCGTAAACCAATACACATAGCGCAAGGTGCCCGTGCACTGCTGTTATAAACGTAAAATGCCCCGACATCGCCTCATCACGGCGCGTCGGAGCATTCCTGTTGAACTGTGGATTTCGGTAAAAGCAATCAGCCGCTGACCTTCATTTGCAGACGGATACGATCCGCGATCATGGAAATAAATTCGCTGTTTGTCGGCTTGCCCTTGACACCGGACACCGTGTAGCCGAAATAGGATTGCAGTGTCTCGATGTCACCGCGATCCCACGCGACCTCAATCGCATGACGAATTGCGCGCTCGACGCGCGACGGTGTTGTGTGTGCCTTTTTCGCAATCGAGGGATACAAAATTTTAGTGATCGCGCCGACAGCGCTCATATCACCCACCGACATCATAATCGCTTCGCGCAGATATTGATAGCCCTTGATATGCGCCGGCACACCGATCTGATGAATGACATCGGTCACCCGAATCTCAAGCGCAAGCTCGCTGTCCATCCCGGAAGCAGTCCGTGCGGCCGTATTCTTGCGCCCCGCGCCCCACTGTGAGATGCGCTCCGCAAGCACATCCGCATCAAGAGGCTTGCACAGAAAGAAGTTCACGCCGAGCTCGGTGCACTCCGCCATCACATCCGCACTGGAAAACGCAGTTTGTACAAAGATGCCCGGCACCTTCGGCAGCGCTTGCACACGCTGGATGAGCGTCATGCCGTCCAAGCCCGGCAGCACGAGATCCATCAGCAGCAAATCGGGCGCAAGTTCTTCGCACAAACGCAGTGCCTGCGCGCCGTCTCCGGTCGAGCCGACGATTTCAATGCTCGCTACACGGGACAGCGCCTCTTCAAGCAGAGTGCGATACTCTCTATCGTTGTCCGTGATCAGCACGCGAATTCTGTTATCCATGATGTCTACCATTCCAACATTATTTTCTGACAAGTCATCAAATACGACCCTCATAAACTTACCATATATTACCACAGTCGGCAAGTGTAAATCCAAATCTTTCTATTTTTTTCTTCGTCAGGTTTATTCGCAACCTTGCATGTATCGACGGACTTTTCTACTTTTCTGCTTGATCCACAGGATCTTTGCAGGATATGACACTATATAATCGTATCTTTACGGTGCTTACATATTTCCGCGAGGGCACCGCTTTTAAAAACAAAAAAGCACCCCGCTTGTTAAGCAGCTTGTCGCGCTGTCTAACGTTGGGGTGCAGTTTAAGTTTCTGGGAGGGTTTTCGTATGTATTTTTAAGATTACACTGTTACTTGTTTAAGGGGCAAACAGATGACCAACGAGCTGCTCAATTGCAAGCGCCGCCCGCTTCGGGGAGAGCTGCTCTTCAAGTTCTGCGTCGAGGGCGGATGAGAGCGCGTGGGCCTGCCGCAGATGTGCGGTTGCGGATGCCCGGCATGCGGCATAACGCCGCGCAATCATATGCAGCTGCGCAACGTGCCGTTCATCTGTGCCGGCTTGCACCGCCGCCGCATACAGGTCGATGATTTCATCTCCGGTGCGTGTCGGAAAATACTCATGGGGGGATGTACTGTCGAAAAGACACAGCCCCCGGCTGCGGATGATGACCATGTCAAGGCTGTCGGTATCGAATGAGCAGTGATAAACCTCAACATCCCAGCCTGCGCGCTGCGCTGTCTGCGCAACCTTACGCAAAAAAGTGGATTTTCCGGTTCCCGGCCGCCCTTTGAGAAAATAGCGGTGCGCAAGATCTGCAGTGAGGCATGCGATATAGTCGACCGCACCGTCTGGTGTGCTCGCGCCGAAAAAGGCGTCGGTGCGTGTGCCTGCGGTCACATCCGTGCTTGCGCCCTCGGTCAATCGACCGCAAAAAGCAGCGGCGAGCGTATCAAGCTGCGCGCGATCCATCTCACGCATATAAACCGCTTCCCATTCATCATGCACACGCAAAGCAGCCGCTGACTGCGCGTATGCGCCGTCAAGAGCCTCTTGGATGCCGTCGCGTGCATCGCTGTGCAGCAAATCATGCACATGCCGGCTGTGATCGAGCCAGAGCGGCGTGCTGAGCACCGCGCGGCCGGTTTCCGGCAGGATAAAGCCGGTCACTGCGCCGTCGAGCGGGCGATGCACGATATCCAGCCGCCGGTTCTGCTCCGCCGCCAATGTGATAGCAGCGCCTTCAACCGCACGCAGAACGCCGGACGGATATCCCGTCACCTGGACAGCGTGCGGCAGCGCAGACAAGCGCGCAGGCGCAAGGTCTACATAACCTTGCGCGCTATTGGCGCTGAGAAAATAGTGATAGATCAAAATATATCAGCCCCTTCCGGAGAACGATATGCACGACTCGCCTAGTCTATGTCACAAAATGATACAAATCAGTCCGCCGCTTCCCTCGTTGATGATCTTTGCGAGTGTTTCCTGAATCTTGCCGCGCGCGGCCTCCGGCATGCGGCTGAGTTTGTTGTTGAGCCCCTCGCCCACCAATTCGCTGAGAGATTTTCCGAAAATATTGCTCTCCCAAATCTTCTCGGGCTGCTCGTCAAAGCCGCTCAGCAGATAATGCACAAGATCTTCGGACTGCTTTTCGCTGCCGACAATCGGAGAAACCTCGGTCTGGATATCCGCGCGAATCAGGTGTATAGACGGCGCACTCGCTCTCAGCTTGACGCCATATCGCCCACCCTGCCGCACGATTTCCGGCTCTTCGAGCGTGAGCTCGTCGAGCGAGGGCATCACGATGCCGTATCCGGTCGCGCGCGCCTGCTCCAATGCGCCGCTGATGCGTTCATACCGCTTTTGCGCATCGGAAAGCTCTGCCAGAATGGGAATAAGATCGGCTTCATCGCGGATATCAACGCCGGTCTGCTCCCCTACGATGCCGTAGAACACTTCGCTCGGCACTTCCACGCGCAGCCGCGCGTTTCCGCTGCCCAGGTTCATATCGCTGACCGCGGATGCGGAGACGTATTCGTTCTGCGCAATGGCGGCAGTGGCGGCGGACAGGTCACGCATTTTGCCGATGCGCGCTGCGGTGTCGCGAATCGTACTGTAAATGGCACTCTGCACGGCATGCCCCTGCGGCAGCGAGCCGATGAAGCGCGGCAGCTCCACGCTGATTTCACGCACCGGAAACTCATACAGCACACTTGTCAAAATATCCGCAATTCCGCGCGTATCGAGCGCCATGCAGTCGACGGCCATCGGCTCAATGCCGTGCTTTGCGCGGAGCTCCTCGCACACCGCCTGTGCCGCAGGTCCATTCGGATCGCGCGAATTGACCAGCGTCAGGAAGGGCTTCCCCAGTGTTTGCAGCTCAGAAATAACACGATCTTCCGCTGCAACATAGCTCTCGCGCGGAATTTCCGTGATACTGCCATCCGTTGTTACAACCAGCGCAATCGTTGAATGCTCGGCCACGACCTTGCGCGTGCCAATCTCCGCCGCAACGCTCATCGCAATCGGCTCATCGCTCCACGGGGTCGATACCATGCGCGGCTCATCATCTTCGGTTGCGCCGAGCGCGCCGTCTACCAAATATCCCACGCAGTCAACCAGACGCACCCGGCAGCTTCCGCCGCCTGCAGTCTTGATTTCCGCCGCTTCCTCCGGCACAAATTTCGGCTCCGCCGTCATGATGGTGCGTCCCGAGCCCGACTGCGGCAGTTCGTCCTTCGCGCGCTCGCGCTTATAGACGTTTTCGATGCCCGGAATGACCATCGTTTCCATGAAGCGCTTGATAAAAGTTGACTTACCGGTGCGCACCGGCCCTACGACACCGATATAGATGTCGCCGCCTGTGCGCCGGCCGATGTCCTCATACAGACTGTTCTGCTCCATTTTCCGCCCTCCCCTATTTTTCGCAAATCGGTATCAGCAGCATACGTTTGGACACCTCTGCCGCGTCCGATGCCAAATCGTTCGCACCCCGAATTGCCCGCGCCGTCGTATGATAGTGCTTGGCAATATCCCATAGCGCTTCTGTTTCGTCAATATAGCGCAGCACCAGCGTCACCGCATCGCGCGTATCCTGCTCGGGTGAGCCGACTTCGATCTGCGTAATGTCGTTGAGCGCATAATCCGTGCGGTGATAGAGCTTGCCGTCGACGTGCACACGAAGGTTGAGGCTGTCCTCACCCGAAGGTGTTGCACTGACAGACAATGCCAGCGACTGTGCGGTTCCGCCCTCCATGGGCTGCGGCAGGGATACCGGCAGTGACGCTGTGCGGCTAATGCCGTAAATGCGTCCATCCTCCTGCTGCACGAGCAGGTTTACGGCCGTCGTCATGCGCAGTGTGCGCGGATCCTCCTGCGTAATGGCGTAGCATGTCGCGTGGGCATCGATCACACGCACCGGGCGTATCCCAATCTGCACGGTGTCCCCGGTGTCTGCATGCAGCTCTCCGAGCGGTTCCATCCCGATGAGATGCGCGACGCGCGACTGTACCTCAAGCGGATGCGTGGTCTGATACAGATCGGCAATCGTGCGCACCGTTTGCTCCTGCGTCACAGTGAGCAGCGCACATGCGCCGATTCCGATTGACAAAATACCGCCCTCGTGCAGCTCACTGTCGATATTGCGCACAGCGAAGCGCACCGCGACCGGCTGCTCCTCGGTTAAGCTTTCGCAATCCAAAATCTGCGTGAACGGAACGGTATGCTCTGCGGTGCGTAAACCATCCCCCTCCAGCAGCAGCGTATGTACGCGGGCATCCCCCTTGACGACTGCTTTGCCGCGCATCGTGCGCACCTCATTTGCGCTGAGCGTGCAGCGCGTGTGGATGAGACGGGTGTCTCCCGTCGCCGATGTTTCCAAATCGTCCAGCACGGTGAAATCCCGTACGGCAGCCATGCGCAGCAGCGGCACGGAAACTTCCTCGTACCGCAGCTCAATCGGCAGCTCGCCGCTGTCGACATCCTGCGTGATTTCCAGTTCGCGCGGGGTGTAGGCATTTGCTTCGCAGCACATGCGTGCGGTGACGCTGACCTTGCGGGAATTGACCGCGCGCGCATCCACACCCACGACGCGGCAGGAGACAAAGCACGGGCTGTCCGCCGTGATGCCCTTCCCCTCTTCGATGTGGGCAAAGCTGAGCGGAATGCTCAGTTCGCGCAGCCCTTCCTCCCCCTCCGGCTGATACAAAATCGTGGTGCGAACCGTACCGGAAACCAGTATCCGATCGGTTTGCGGCGACTCGTCTTTGATCAACGTGTTGCCGGCGGCATATACGATGTGCGCGATATCCGGAAAGGAATCGGGCACGATCGCGTCTGTGCTTTCCTCATAGACCGTTGTACGATCCAGAATACGGTCGCAGAACTGTATCTGATTTTTGATGAGTTCCATGGCGATACGCTCCTCCTTTGTTCCTGCTTCTATCCCATGTATATTGCTGACAAGCATGGGATATGAAAAAAAGCAGGGAAAATCCCCTGCTTTTTTCTTGGCGCATCAGTCTTCGGTTTTCGAGATGCCAAACAGACGGCGCAATATCCCGCTGAGACATTTCGGGCTTTTCCAGATGACAACCTTCACGCAAACCCACCTCCTCTATGTGATCTCGCCGCGATTCATCGCATCAGTATGAAGCCGAGCGCGATAAGCAGCGCGCCGAGCAGACAAACGACAAGCCACGAAGGCATCAGGCCTCCGACCAGGATGCCCACGCCGAGCGCGGCAAGTGCCAGCCCCAACACCCATTGACGGCATCCCATGACGATCACTCTCCTAATGCAGTATAAGTAACCGCACCCTCAAGTGTGCATGAAAATTTAAAGTTTATCGGATTGCCGCCCGCAGCGCCGCACAAGCACCTTTATCAGTTTACGGCTCAATAAAAAAGATCGGGAGTGTTCCCGATCTTTTGCTAATTTGTACTTCCGAGTCCCCCGCGGCGTTCTTTCTCTGCGACATCGTCGTCCGTAAGCCCAAACGGCACAAACACGCCCTGCGCAAATGCTTCTCCTGCGGCGACTGTCAGTATTCGCTGTGCGCGCGAATCATTGGTGATTTTAATGAAAATGTGCCCTTCGTTATCCGCATGAAAATAATCGCTGTCAATCACACCGACGGTGTTGTCCAGTTGCAGCCGATACCGAAACCCCAAGCTGGATCGCGGAAACAGCAGCAGCACCCAGCCATCCTCAATCTGCACGCGTATGCCGGTGGGAATTTGAAGCGTTTCACCGGGCGCAAGCACAAAATCCATCGGCGCAAAAAAGTCGTAGCCTGCCGAGCCGCGCGTCGCCCGTTTGGGCAGAAGAATCCGCTCATACACGTCCGATGAGGGCGCGGCAGCAAAGGTGTGCTCCCAATCCGCGCGGAACTGCTCCCGACTGATTTTTTCAAAATGTGCAACTTTCAGCATTCATTGAGTCCCCTTTTGTAGTCATTGCATCAAAACAGCGTGATTTGTGCTGTCTCCTCCCCCATCTTGTCGCGCTGAATCCTGCGGGGGCTGTCCGCCAGCCCAAGCTGCTTACGCAGCGCATGAAATCGCTCATAATACGCATTTTTATAGTGCCGCTCTGCGCCGCCGGTTTTATAAAGCCGCCGAAAATCCTCTTCCATCTGCGGATATGCCCGCCCCATCCATGCAAAGAACCGCTCTTTTGTCGCGCCGCGCAAATATAGCATGGTGCTCTGCACATAGTCTGTGCCGCATGCGTGTGCGGCCTGCAGCAGAGCCGACACCTGCTCTTCTGCATCCGTCAGATACGGAATCGCCGGTGCGATTTGCAATCCGGTTGCGGCGCCGGTCTGACGGAGTGCTTGCAGCATGTCCAGCCGATCCGCCGCCGGCGCGCTGTGCGGTTCCAGCTTGCGCTGCAGGGACTCGTCCAAAGTCGTGACACTTGTCGAGATTTCCACATAGGTTTCGCGGGATAATGCGTCGATTAGGTCGTAATCGCGCAGCAATAGGGTCGACTGCGTGCACAGCGTCATCGGCACACGATACCGCAGCAGCAGCTTTAAAATTTCCGGCATCAGCGCATGAATTTTTTCTGCAGGCTGGTAACAATCCGTCAAACCGCCCACATGCACGATCGTCTGCTTCGTGCGCTGCGACAGCTCCTCCTCCAGCTTTTCCAGCAGATTTTTCTGAACAAAAACATCTGCGAAAGCATCTGCGCCCGCTTGTATCGGCCGCATTCCTGCCAGATAGCAGTACGCACAGCCGTGCTCGCACCCCCGATAGGGCGCCAATGCTGCGCGCGAAGCGCTCTGCTCCTCCAGCGCCTGCTCACAGACAATCTCGTGATAGACTGCCACCGGTCACTCACCCCTTTGCCGCGAGCAGACAAACCGCATGTGCCGCAATGCCCTGCTTCGCACCGGTGAAGCCCAGACCCTCCTCGGTCGTTGCCTTGACATTGACGCGGTTTACATCCACCCGCAGCGCTTGCGCGAGATTTTCACGCATATTTGTGATATGCGGCGCCATCTTGGGGGCCTGCGCCAAAATCGTTGCATCTAAATTGCACAGGCTCCAGCCGTGCGCATCCAGAAGTGACGCGACCTCGCCCAGCAGCGCAATGCTGTCCGCACCCGCAAAGCGGGCGTCGGTATCCGGAAACAGCTTGCCAATGTCGCCGAGCGCCGCCGCGCCAAGCAGGGCATCCATGACCGCATGGGTCAGCACATCCGCGTCACTGTGGCCGAGCAGACCGGTCTCATGTGCGATTTCTACGCCACCAATGATGCATTTGCGACCTTCGACCAGTCTGTGTACGTCATATCCGTGCCCAATTCTCATCCGTGTTCTTCCCTTCTGCGCAAAATCGCCTCACCGATTGCAATATCCTCCGGTGTCGTAATTTTGATGTTTTCGTAACTGCCCGTGGTGGCACACACCTCCGCGCCCAATGCTTCGACTGCGGCGCAATCATCCGTAAAGGCATGCTCGGACTTTTCCGCGGCTTCAAGCGCTTCCAGCAGCAGCGCACGCGTAAAAACCTGCGGGGTCTGCACGGCGGCGATTGCCACACGCGGCACGTCTGCGAGGATTTTGCCCTTTTCTACGCGTTTGATGCTGTCCTTCAGCGGCACGACCGGTGCCGCCGCGCCGGATTGCGCCGCCTGCTCCACCGCCTCGCGGATGACCTCCTCCGTGACAAGAGGACGCGCACCGTCATGCACCGCAATCAAGGATGCATGCGCAGGGCACGCGCGCGCACCCGCCAAGACCGATTCGGTGCGTGTTTTTCCGCCCCGCACAATGTGCTTGACTTTTGAAAAGCCATACGCGCGCATGAGCCTGCCGTATGGAATGATATCCTGCTCGCGGCAGGTCAAAACGATGCAGTCGATGCAGTCACAGCGCTCAAATGCCGAGACCGTGCGCACCAGCACCGGAATATCGCACAACTCCAGTAAGAGCTTGTTTTCTCCGCCCATGCGGCGCGAAGAACCCGCCGCCGGAATGACAACGCAAACCGGTGCCCCTTCGTTTTCTTTTTTGTGTTTGCCCCGTCCCAACATATTCGGATTGCCTCCTGTAAGATGTAACAAAAAAAGCCCTGCCCCATTACAGACAGAGCTGTGTATCAAGACTGTGTTCGATTTCGGCCGGCTCCCGTCGAAGTGCCAATGCCAGCTCGGATATTAAAATCCGCTTGGCCGAATCGAGCATTTTTTTCTCGCCGGTGGACAGCCCGCGTTCACTTTGTCTGGCGATCAGATTCTTCACCACCTTGGCGACCTCCTCGATGTCACCGGAGCGAATGCGCAGCATGTTTTCGCGATACCGCCGATTCCAGCCTTGATCCGCGTCGCGTGCAAGCGCAGGTAAGCCGTCAAGTAGCGCACGCGCTTGCGGCGCAGTGCAAATGCGGCGCAAGCCGATTTCATCACTGGTGTCGACCGGCACGAACAAAATAACGTCGTCAAGCGTCAGCTGTAAGGCATAGTAGTAGATGGTCACGCCGTCGATCCTGCGCTCCACGATCTTCTCCACAATGCCTGCTCCGTGCATCGGATGGACGATCTGATCTCCAACTGTAAACACTGGCTTCACCCCGCTTTACACACCGCGGTTGATCTTCCTATACAATAATATTGTATCCCTTTTTGCTTGTTTTGGCAAGTTTTTTTGCTGTGTCAGCAAAATCCCTGCCATCAAAAGCGGCATTACACCATATCCGCTGTATGCGCAAACAATCCCGAGCAGGCCGAGCAGCACCGCGCAGCCGACCGAAAGTTGTTCCGTAGCGCGTCCGAACGGGCCGAGCAGGCAGCACAGCACCGTGCCGCCGTCAAGCGGCAAAATCGGAAGCAAATTAAAAGCGCCTAAGATGACGTTCGCGCCGGCAAAGGGATATGCCCCCAGGTGCGCCGCGATGAGCGCTGCCAGCATGTTGGCAAGCGGCCCTGCAAGCGCAATCGCAGCGCGCCGCGGGGCACTGTCGCGCAGACGATACCGCATGACCGCCCCCGCTGCGGTCAAACGCAGGTCGATCAGCTTGCCGCCCACGCAGCGCAGCGCCATGTAATGTCCGCACTCATGCAGGCCTGCCGCCGCCAGAAACAGCCACAGATTGTGCTGATCGTCCGCCAGAAACAGCAAGGATAGCAGCAGCACAAAAGAGTCGCACACCTGTATCCGCCCCATCAGTACTGCACATAGTGGTGCGGATTCAGTGCTTTTCCATCTCTCCAAACCTCGAAGTGCAGGTGATTGCCCGTTGAATTCCCTGTCGAGCCCACCTGCGCGATTTCCTCTCCCGCCTTGACGATACTGTCCTCTTTGGCGATCAATTTGCTGCAATGCGCATAAAGCGTGGAAAAACCATCCGCATGATCGACAATCAGGTAGTTTCCATAGCTGCCCGAGCCGGTTTGACGCACTTTTCCGTCCGCAAATGCCAAAATCGCCGTTCCCTTCGGTGCGGCAAGATCCAGACCGAAGTGATAGCTAACTTTTCCGCTGATCGGATGCGTGCGCGTGCCAAAATCCGAACTCAGCGTTGCGTCTACCGGTTTCACATGCGCAAAAGCCATCGCGTATGCCGTTAAGTCTGCCTGCTTCGGAAAAATAGTCTGCGCGCGATCTTCCAAATCCTCGCTGTATCCGCTTTCGCTGTAAACAGGCTGCGCCGCTTCCGCTGTGTCTTGCGCCTCCTGCGTATCAGCAAGGGTTTCCGCCGATTCCGGCTGCGTGATTTGCGCAGGGGTATCCGCTTCTGTCTGTTCTTTCTCCGCAGAAAAAACAGCGGCTAAAATCTCACTTTTCGCAAAGACCTTCGCCAGCCCATCATCCTCTACCGTGCGGCCGATGGTCGCAATCACCGCGTTGGTATCCGTACCGCCGTGCAGCAAATATGCCGCGCGCGCGCGCACTGTTTGCGCCGTCTCTCCGCCCGCATACTTGAGCGCAACCGATAAAGCAAAAATGCAGACACACGCAATCAGCTTGCGATCCCCCCGTGTGAGCACCTGCTTGGATGTTTTTTTCGCACGCATTTCCGCCATTTTTCATCCCTCCCCCATAATTTATGCGCGCAGGAGGGAAAAAAGAAGCATCCCCTTCGGTTTTTCTTCCGAAGGGGATCACGCTTTACAGCACGCAATACTGCTGCATATATACTTCCATCAGCGGCAAAATATCCTCATAACCGCCCTGTGCCTTGAGGTACTCATGAATATCCTGCACCGACACCAGTGAGTGGACGCGGATGCCAAATTCCTCTCCGACCTCCATGACCGCGGTCTTGCCCGGCGTCGTGCCGACCTCGCAGCGGTTGACCGAGATGAACATATCGGTGACGCGCACCTGCGCACTGCTCTGCAGTACCGGCATCGTCTCCCGGATTGCCGTGCCCGCCGTAATCACATCCTCGATGATAATAATGCGGTCGCCATTTTGCGGCTTATAGCCTACAATGCTGCCGCCCTCACCGTGATCCTTCGCTTCCTTGCGGTTGAAGAAAAACGGCTTGTCAATGTTGTGCAGGCGTGCGAGCGCACCTGCGGTCGAGGTCGCAAGCGGGATGCCCTTATAGGCAGGCCCGAACATCGCATCAAAATCGTCGCCGAGCGTTTGCTCAATCAGCGCAGCGTAAAACTCACCCAGTCGGGAGTTTTGCAGCCCGGTACGGTAGTTGCCGGTGTTGATAAAATACGGCGTTTTGCGTCCGGATTTGGTTGTGAAATCACCGAAGCGCAGCACATCTGCCGCCATCATAAATTCGATAAAATTCTTCTTTTCCGCAGTCAGCATGATTATAATCCCCTTTTTTATTCTGTATGACCATTATAGCAGACCTTCGCACGCCTCACAAGCGCGGAAAACCCGAAACGCCGCAAGGCGCTTCGGGTTTTTCTGCATTATTCCAATACCGCGCCCTTGTCCGCCGAGGAAACCAAGCGGGCATAGCGGGACAGCCAGCCGGTTTTGATCTTCGGTTCACGGGGCACAAAGCGTGCGCGACGTGCCGACAGCTCTTCGTCGGAAACAAGCACCTTCACGCTGCTGTTTGGAATGTCAATCGCGATGGTATCCCCCTCTTCGACGAGGGCGATGTTGCCGCCTGCGGCCGCCTCGGGCGAGACGTGACCGATGGAAGCGCCGCGCGACGCGCCGGAGAACCGACCATCCGTAATCAGCGCGCAATCCTTGTCGAGCTCCATGCCCGCAAGTGCAGATGTCGGGTTGAGCATCTCGCGCATACCGGGTCCGCCCTTCGGGCCCTCGTACCGGATTACGACGACGTCGCCCTTTTGGATTTGACCGCCGTAAATCGCCGTGATTGCATCGTCCTCGCTTTCAAACACGCGCGCCGGTCCCTCGTGCACCATCATTTCGGGCGCAACCGCGGAGCGCTTGACGACGCATCCATTTTGAGCCAGATTGCCCCACAGCACAGCGATGCCGCCGGTCTCGGAATACGGGTTTTCGAGGGGACGAATGATCTGCTCGTTGCGATTCTTGACGCCTTCGAGGTTTTCACCCACGGTTTTTCCGGTTACGGTCGGCAGCGTCAGATCGAGGAAGTCGCGCTTCGTCAACTCCTTCATGATCGCGGGCACTCCGCCTGCCATGTACAATTCTTCAATATGGTGTGGGCCTGCCGGTGCAAGATGACAGATATTCGGCACTTTTCCGGACAGTTCATTGAGCATGCTCAGGTCGAGCTCGACGCCTGCCTCGTGCGCAAGCGCGAGCAGATGCAGCACCGAGTTTGTCGAACAGCCGATCGCCATTTCGCAGGTCAGCGCGTTGCGAAATGCCGCCGCCGTCAGAATATCGCGGGGCTTGATATCCTTTTGAACGAGCTCCAAAATCTTCATACCCGCATGCTTGGCGAGCTGAATGCGCGCTGCGTGCACCGCAGGGATTGTGCCGTTGCCGGGAAGCGCAAAGCCGATGGCCTCCGCAAGACAGTTCATGGAATTTGCGGTGTACATGCCGGAGCAGGAGCCGCATCCCGGGCAGGAGCCCAGCTCGCATTCAAGCAGCTTTGCGTCGTCGATCAGACCGGCCTTGTAGGCGCCGACCGTTTCAAACGTCTTGGAAAGTGAAATTTCCTCGCCGTCATAGTGGCCTGCCAGCATCGGTCCGCCGGAAATAACGATCGACGGAATGTTCAGACGCGCCGCAGCCATCATCATGCCCGGCACGATTTTGTCGCAGTTCGGAATCAGCACCAGACCATCGAACTGATGCGCCTGTGCCAGCGTTTCCACGCTGTCGGCAATGAGCTCACGCGACGGCAGCGAGTATTTCATGCCGATATGCCCCATTGCGATGCCATCGCAAACGCCGATTGCAGGCACCATGACCGGTGTGCCGCCCGCCATACGCACGCCTGCCTTTGCCGCGTCCGTGATTTTATCCAGGTTGATATGCCCCGGAATGATTTCCGAATATGCCGAAACAACGCCGATAATTGGCCGGCCAAGCTCCTCATCGGTCAGGCCGCATGCGCGCAGCAGTGACCGATTGGGCATACGCTCCGCTCCGGCGGTGATGTTATCACTTCTTTTAGACATAGGGATTCCTCCTTTTTGAATCCAAAATGGGCGAACGGCGCTCAAACCGTCCGCCCATTCGGAATATGATGCGTGGGAAAATCTTACTTCTTAAGCCAGCTCATCATGCCGCGCAGGCTCTTGCCGGTCTTCTCCAGCTCAATTTCGGATTCGAGCTGACGGGTCGCGAGGAACTTCGCACGGCCGCCCGCGCGATTCTCCTGAATCCACTCAGAGGCAAAGGTGCCGTCCTGAATCTCGCGCAGGATCTTTTTCATTTCCTTGCGGGTTTCCTCGGTGATGATGCGCTTGCCCGTGCGATAGTCGCCGTACTCCGCGGTATCGGAGATGGAATAACGCATCTTTGCAAAGCCGCCCTCGTTAATCAGGTCAACGATGAGCTTCATCTCGTGGATGCACTCAAAATATGCGTTTTCCGGTGCATAGCCTGCCTCGACCAGCGTCTCAAAGCCCGCCTTCATAAGCTCACAAACGCCGCCGCACAGCACTGCCTGCTCGCCGAACAGGTCGGTCTCGGTCTCGGTGCGGAAGGTGGACTCGAGGATGCCCGCACGGCCGCCGCCGATGCCGGACGCATATGCGAGTGCGATTTCCATTGCCTTGCCCGAAGCATCCTGATGAATGCAAACCAGTGCCGGAACGCCCTGGCCTTCCATATACTGCGTGCGAACCGTGTGACCCGGTCCCTTGGGCGCAATCATGATAACGTCAACATTTGCCGGCGGAACGATTTGCTTAAAGTGGATGTTGAAGCCGTGCGCAAACGCCAGAACATTACCTGCCTCAAGGTTGGGCTCAATGACATCCTTGTAGATGTCCGCCTGCTTCTCGTCCGGTGTCAGCATCATGATGATATCGCCAGCCTTGGCAGCCTCGGCCGGGGACATGACGGTCAGGCCGTAGTCCTTTGCCTTCTTCTCATGCTGGGAGCCCGGGCGCAGGCCGACAACGACCTTGACACCGGAATCGTGCAGGTTCATCGCATGTGCGTGGCCCTGCGAACCAAAGCCGATAATCGCAACGGTCTTGCCGTCGAGGATGCCGAGATTACAATCCGAATCGTAGAACATTTTAACCATTTTCATTTCCTCCATCGCTGTATGTAAATTATAAATTGGAAAACTTCGTTGTGGGACAATCCGAAACCGTCCTTTAGTAGTTCATTGCGGTGACACCGGAGCGGCAGGTTTCGATAATATGAAAGTTTGCAATCACAGAGAGAAAGGCATCAATGCGGCTGGGCACCTCGGTAAGCTCCAGAAGCAGCACATCCTCCTTCGCCTGTATGACCCGGGCGCCGTATACCTCCGCAACCTCGCGTGCGCTTTCGCGGGTATCCGCATCCGGCTCGCAGACTTTGACGAAGACGAGCTCACGGCAGTGCGCATTGTCTTCGTGCAGATGGGCAATGCTGATGACCTCTTCAAGCTTGGAAACCTGCTTGATAATCTGCTCCAAAATCGTGTCGTCTCCGGTCACGACGATTGTGATGCGGGAGATGCGCGGGTTCGTCGTCGCCGAAACCGTTAATGAATCAATGTTATAGCTGCGGCGACCAAACAGACTAGCTACGCGCGCCAGAACGCCGGCATTGTTCTGCACCATGATAGACAAGATATATTTATTATCCATTTGCAGCGTCCTCCTCAGTCCATGATGATGTTTTCGATCGAGCCACCCGCCGGAATCATGGGCAGCACGCGCTCATCGCGGTCCACCTCGCAGTCGATAACCACGGGCCCGCCGACTGTCAGCGCGTGGCGCATGGCCTCTTCAAATTCCGCGGGGGTGGTGCATCGCAGCCCTGTCGCACCGAACGCTTCCGCCAGCTTGACATAATCGGTCTTGCGCTCGAGGGTGGTCGAGGAATACCGCTGGCTGTAAAAGATTGTCTGCCACTGCCGCACCATTCCGAGCACCTGATTGTTCATAATAACCGTAATAATGGGCAGATTATAGGTCACCGAGGTGCACAGCTCGTTGAGATTCATGTGGAAGCTACCATCGCCCGTCACATGAACGACGCGCTGATTCGGACTTGCAATCTGAGCGCCAATCGCCGCGCCGTAGCCAAAGCCCATGGTGCCCAATCCGCCGGAAGAGACAAACAGATGCGGAGAGTTACGCTTACAGTACTGCGCAGCCCACATTTGGTGCTGCCCGACATCGGTCGCGATGATTGTATTTTCATCCGTTGCCTTGACTATAATATCCATGATGCGATGCGGCTTGAGCACGGTTTCGCTGTCCTTCGGACGATAATCCAGACGGGAGCGCCACACTTCAATCTGCCGCATCCACTGCGGATGCTCGGTCTGCTTGATATAGGGCAGGATCTCCTGCAAAAAGGTCTTTGCGTCGGACACAACCGGATAATCGGTCGCGATATTTTTATTGATTTCCGCCGCATCAATGTCTATATGAATGATCTTCGCTCGGGTTGCGAAACGGTTTGGATTTGTTGCAACACGGTCGGAAAAACGCGCTCCAATGGTGATTAACACGTCCGCTTCGTCCACCGCGCGATCGGCAGAAACCAGGCCGTGCATGCCGATCAGACCGAGGTTGAGCGGCTCGTCCGAGCGCAGCGTGCCAAGTGCCATCATCGTGCTCGAAGCGGGAATCTGCGCCTTTTTCATAAATGCGAGCAGTGCTTCCGAAGCACCCGAAGCCTGCACACCGCCGCCGAAATAAATGACAGGGCGATCGGCATGGTTGATAATCGCCGCAACTTCCTCGAGGGTTTGTGCGGCAAGGTCGTATTCCTGCTCCGTACTCATCACCGGCTTGGGTGTATATTCATACAATGCAGAGGTCACATCCTTGGGGATGTCGACCAGAACCGGACCCGGGCGGCCTGTGTTTGCGATGCGGAAAGCATCGCGCAGTATGTCCGCCAGCTCTTCCACGCGGCGCACCACAAAGTTGTGCTTGGTGATGGGCATTGTGATGCCGGCGATGTAAACCTCCTGAAAGGAGTCCTTCCCGATCAGGGCAGTGCCGACGTTGCCCGTGATTGCGACCATTGGGATAGAGTCCATGTACGCGGTCGCAATGCCTGTGACAAGGTTGGTTGCGCCCGGGCCGCTTGTTGCAAGGCAGACACCGGTTTTTCCGGTTGCGCGGGCATACCCGTCTGCCGCGTGTGCGGCTCCCTGCTCGTGTGCCGTAATAATATGACGGATACGGTCGCTGTTCTTATACAGCGCATCGTAAATATTCAGAACCGAACCGCCGGGATAACCAAAAATGGTATCAACACCCTGCTCCACCAACACATCGATCAAAATTTCCGAACCATTTCGCTGCATTTCATCACCCTTTTCATACTTTTAGCACAAATAATAAAAAAGCCCTCGTCTCCTATAGATAAGAGACAAAGACTTTTACGTTCTCTGCGGTACCACTCTTAATTGCCGCCAAAGGCGACCGCTCAGCCGTATCCAATTTCTTGAATACGAGACCACATAACGGGGGTCAGCCGTTCCAGCCTACGCAGGCATTGCAGCCCTTCAGCCAACTGCTCTCGGGGAGACTTTCGCGCTTTCCGTCCTCTACCGTCTTGCACCAGCCGACGGCTCTCTGTGTAGGTTCCGGACGCTACTTTTCCCGGTCACTGCATTTGTTGATGTTGGTTTATATTATAGTTACCCCACCCCCAAAAGTCAACCTCTTTTTACGATTTTTTGCTTTAGCACAGCAAAATTATCCCGCGTATGCTTTTGCACCCAATCGGGCAAACTACTTATAACAACGTTTAAAGGGGCTTTTGTATGTCAATTTCTTTTATTCGTACGCTTATACTCTATTTTTGTGTTATTTTCGCACTGCGGCTGATGGGCAAGCGGCAGATTGGGGAGCTGGAACCCAGCGAGCTTGTTATTACAATTCTGGTCAGCGAGCTCGCGGCTGTGCCCATGCAGGACCTGGGAACGCCGCTGCTTGCGGGTATCATCCCGATTATCACCCTCATTGCGCTCGAAATTCTGGTGTCCTTTGTTTGTCTCAAAAGTATTACGCTGCGCCGCCTGCTCAATGGGCATCCGGCAGTCATCATCCGCAGCGGCAAGCTCGACCGCAAAAAAATGCAGCAGATGCGGGTCACAGTAGATGAAGTTCTCGAAACTCTGCGGCAAAGCAATGTCGAATCCATCAGCAACATCAAATATGGTATTATCGAATCCAGCGGCAAGCTCAGCTACGTCCTGCAAACACCGCATCGTCCCCTCACCGCAGATCTCATGCAGGTGAGTCCGCAGGACAGCGGCGTGCCTCTGATTATCATAAACGACGGCAAGCTAATCGGCCGCAATATGGCGCTGCTCAATAAAACGCAGGAGGATGTGCTGCATCAGGTGAAAAATGCGGGCTTGCATGAAATCCGAGAGGTTTTTTTGATGACGCTCGACGACTGCGGAAACGTCTTTATTCAGGCAAAGGAGGCGCACAAATGAAACGGATGATCGTTGCGGTGAGCATGCTGCTTCTCCTGATTATCGGATGCTTTTACGGTTATCAAAAGCTGGACCTGCTTTCGCAGGAAATCGGCAACCACATTGCGGAAGCGGACGCGCGGCTCGGAATCAGTGAGCATGACACCGCTTACGCTGATTTGCTCGAAGCCTACCAGCTATGGCGCAGCAAACAGGCACTTCTCGGCTCATTGGTGCGCCACAATGAGCTGGAGGACATCGAAAAACTTTTTCTGCGCGCAATGCAGAGCATGCACGACGGAGAATGGTCCGCATACCGTCTGTACGCGCGAGAGCTGCAGGGCACGATTGCCCACCTGCCCGAGATGGAAAGACCCTCGATTCAGAATATTTTTTAGCACCGAACACGCAAAAACAGGCTGCTCTTCGCATAAAAGAGCAGCCTGTTTTTTTATTCTCCTGCAATACGGATGCGGTTAATCGCCTTTTTCAGCTTCACGTCTGCAATATTTTGCGCGTGTTCGCTGAGCTGCTGATGCAGCAGCTCCTTTGCGCGCTCTGCCGCTTCGCGGGCGCGATTGATGTCAATCTCGTCCGCCCACTCGCAGGTGCGCGCCAAAACAGTCGTCCCCTGCTTGTCGGTTTGGACGAAGCCGCCCGCGACCGCCGCGACACGGCTGCTGTCACCCGTGAAGATCGTCAGCCCGCCGATGCCAAGCGCGGCAACATAGGGGATGTGATTCGGTAAAATACCGACATCCCCTTGGGTCGTGCGCACGACGATGCGGTCCGCCTCGCCGTCAAAGAACACGCGGTCGGCAGTGACCACCTTGAGATGAAAAGTAGACATAGACTACTCTCCCTTCTTGGCTTTTTCCACTACCTCGTCGATACTGCCCACAAACAAGAACGCAGATTCGGGCATGTCATCGTGCTTGCCTTCCAAAATCTCGCGGAAACCGCGGATGGTCTCCTTGAGCGGAACATACTTGCCTGCCATGCCGGTGAACTGCTCCGCAACATGGAACGGCTGCGACAGGAAGTTCTGGATCTTACGCGCACGCGCAACCGTCAGCTTGTCCTCATCAGACAGCTCATCCATGCCGAGGATCGCGATGATGTCCTGCAGATCCTTATACTTCTGAAGAATCGACTGCACCGAACGCGCGACTTCGTAGTGCTCGACACCGACGACATCCGCCGAAAGAATGCGCGAGCTGGAGTCCAGCGGATCGACCGCGGGATAGATACCCATCGATGCAATCTCGCGCGACAGAACAACCTTAGCATCCAGATGCGAGAACGTGGTTGCCGGAGCGGGGTCGGTCAGGTCATCCGCAGGGACATAGACCGCCTGCACCGAGGTGATCGAGCCGCGCTTGGTTGACGTGATGCGCTCCTGCAGCGTGCCCATTTCGGTTGCCAGCGTGGGCTGATAACCAACCGCGGACGGCATACGGCCGAGCAGCGCGGATACCTCGGAGCCCGCCTGTGTGAAACGGAAAATATTATCGATAAACAGCAGTACATCCTGCCCCTCGCGATCGCGGAAATACTCCGCCATCGTCAGACCGGACAGGCCGACGCGCATACGCGCTCCGGGCGGCTCGTTCATCTGACCGTAAACCAGCACGGTCTTGTCAATAACGCCGGATTCCTGCATTTCGTTATACAGGTCGTTGCCTTCACGCGTGCGCTCGCCGACACCGGTGAAGACCGAAATGCCGCCGTGCTGCTTCGCGATATTGTTGATCAGCTCCATGATAATGACCGTCTTACCGACGCCCGCACCACCGAACAGACCGACCTTACCGCCCTTTGCAAACGGTGCAACCAGGTCAACGACCTTGATGCCGGTTTCCAAAATCGCGGTTGTGGATTCCTGCTCCTCATAAGCAGGCGCGTCCCGATGAATCGGCCAGCGCTCTTCCGTATCAACGGGCGGCTTCTGGTCGACCGGCTCACCGAGCAGGTTAAAGATGCGTCCTAAGTTTGCGTGTCCGACCGGCACGGTGATCGAGGAACCGGTGTCAACAGCCTGCATGCCACGCACCAGACCGTCGGTCGACTGCATCGCGATGCAGCGAACCGTATCCTCGCCAACGTGCTGCGCGACCTCGACCGTGATCTTGTTGCCGTGATTGTCGATTGTGATCGCGTTCAGGAGCTTAGGCAGCGCATCCGCAGCAAATTTAATGTCGAGTACAGGTCCAATAATTTGGATGACTGTACCAAGATTCTGCTCATTCATTGGCAAAACTCCCTATGAGCCATCCGCTGCGCGTGCAATACACGCATGGGATCGGCCCTGATTCTTGATTGGTTTTCGCGGCGTTTCGCGAAATTTATAAGCCGCCGACAGCGCCGCTGCCCGCGACAATTTCTGTGATCTCCTGCGTAATGGATGCCTGACGCGCGCGGTTATAGGAAAGATTGAGGGTGTCGATCATTTCGCTGGCATTGTCCGATGCCGACTCCATCGCCATGCGCCGCGCGCTCTGCTCCGAAGCGTAGGACTCAACGATCGCGCCATACAGCACGCCGTTGAGGTATTCCGGAATAATCGCATCGAACACGGCCTCGGGAGAGGGATCGTACTCGGTCAGCACGCGGCTGCCCGTGACTTCCTGCGTCTCAGGCTTTTGCCCGAAATTAACGGGTAAAAGCTGAATGCAGCGCGCTTCCTGCACCAGCGGAGACTGATACTGCGTATAGCACAGGAACACCTCGTCCACCTCGCCCTGCTGAAACAGCTTGAGGTATTGGCCAACGATCGCATGGGTATCCGAGATGCGCATGGTCTCCGCAATCCCCGGATAATCGGCAATCACGCGCACTTTGCGCTTTGCGTAATGCTCCTGCGCCTTTTTGCCGATTGTGATGACCGAAGCGCTTTTCCCCTTCATCTGCGCGGCTGCGAGCTTGAAAATATTCGCATTATAGCCGCCGGCCAGCCCGCGATCACCTGCGATGACAAGGAACACACTGTTCTTCACCTCGCGGGGGCGGGTGTAAACCGAACCGGTTTCGCGGTTTTCCGCCGCAATGCGGGAGATCGTTTCATACAGCGTGTCAAAATACGGTCTCGACCGCTCAACACGCTCTTTGGCGCGACGCACCTTGCTGGAGGCGACCAGTTCCATCGCTTTTGTAATCTGCATTGTGGACTGGACGCTCTTGATGCGGCGCCGAATTTGCTTCATATTCGCCATATGGCGCCACCTCCCTTTCTGTTTGTGTTAACCCTCAGGGAGGATTATCTCTCGCTCAGGAATTTATCCTTAAACTCGATGATGGCATCGTGCAGCTTTGTCTTGATATCGTCATCCAGCTTACCCGTCGCGTGAATGGTCTGCGGAATATCGCCGTAGGTCACGTCGATATACTCAAACAGCTCACGCTCGAACTCGCCGATCTTTGCGACCGGAACCTCTGTGAGCAGACCGGAAATGACAGCATAGATCATAATAACCTGATTTTCAACGGAAATCGGGCTGTTCTGCGGCTGCTTGAGCACCTCTACGATGCGCTCGCCCTGTGCCAGACGCTTCTTGGTGTCCTCGTCAAGGTCAGAGCCGAACTGCGAGAACGACTGCAGCTCACGATACTGTGAGTATGCCAGCTTGAGCGTGCCCGCGACCTTTTTCATCGCCTTAATCTGTGCGTTGCCGCCGACGCGCGATACCGAAATACCGGGGTTGACCGCAGGACGGATGCCGGCGTTAAAGAGCTCGGTCTCGAGGAAAATCTGGCCGTCCGTGATGGAGATGACGTTCGTCGGGATATACGCTGCAACGTCACCCGCCTGCGTCTCAATAATCGGGAGCGCGGTCAGGCTTCCGCCGTCCTTGATGTTCGCAGCGCGCTCCAGAAGGCGGGAGTGCAGATAGAATACGTCGCCGGGATACGCTTCACGTCCGGGCGGACGGTGCAGCAGCAAAGAAATTGCACGATAAGCGACCGCGTGCTTGGACAAATCATCATAAATGACCAGCACATCCTTGCCCTTGTGCATAAAGTATTCGCCCATCGAGCAGCCTGCATAGGGGGCGATATACTGGAGCGGAGCGGACTCCGATGCGGTTGCGGCAACGATGATCGTATAATCGAGCGCGCCGTTTTGTGCAAGTGTTTCCGCGACCTGTGCAACGGTCGAGCGCTTTTGCCCGATCGCAACATAAACGCAGAGCACGCCGTTGCCCTTTTGGTTGATGATCGTATCCAGGCAGATTGCAGTCTTACCCGTCTGACGGTCACCGATGATGAGCTCGCGCTGACCGCGGCCAATCGGAATCATCGAGTCGATTGCCTTGATGCCGGTTTGCAGCGGCACATTGACCGGTACACGTTCAATGATGCCGGGAGCGGGCATTTCAATCGGGCGGGACTCGGTTGTTGCAATCGGGCCCTTTCCGTCAATCGGCATGCCGAGAGCGTCCACGACGCGTCCGAGCATCGCCTCGCCCACCGGAACTTCTACAATGCGCTGTGTGCGCTTGACCGTGTCGCCCTCGCGGATGTCCCGATCGGAACCCAGCAGGACGGCACCGACATAATCCTCTTCGAGGTTTTGTGCCATGCCATATACGCCGCCGTCGAACTCCAAAAGCTCGCCGGACATACAGTCCTCAAGGCCGTAGATCTTGGCAATACCGTCGCCAACCTCCATAACAGTACCGATATTGGTCTGCTTAATCTGGCTCTGATAGTCCTTGATCTGCTGCTTGAGAATTGTACTGATCTCTTCCGGGCGTAATTCCATGAAGTCACCTACTTCCTTACGCAATAATTTGTGTCATTTTGCCCGCCAGTTCGTTCAGCTTTGCCTTGATGCTGGTGTCAATTTGTTCGTTGCCCAGCTTGAGCACGACACCGCCCAAAATAGACGCATCGACCTTTGTGAGCAAAATGACGGTTTTGCCTGTGATTTTTTCCAGCTTGACGCGCAGTTTTTCTGTCAGCTCCTCGTCCATCGGCACAGCCGTGGTCGCGTGCACCTCACAGATGCCCTGCTCGCCGTAATAGCGCTGCTTGTATGCCTCCTGCATCTCGAGCAGACCGCCGACGCGGCCCTTCTCGGTGATGAGCATGAGGAAATTAAGCAGATATGGGTTGATTTTACCGTCAAAGGTCTGCGTGAGGACTTTTTTCTTGTCCCCGAACGCGATTGACGGTGTTTGCAGCATCTTCAAAAATGCGGGCGTTTCGCGTGCGGCCTGCGCGATCGCGGTCAGCTCATCGAGCATTTTCGGAATGCTTCCCTCTTCCTGAGCGATTTCATAAAGCGAATTCGCATAGCGCTCGTTGACAATCGTCGCCATTTAATCTCACCCCACCTTGTCGATGAAGTCTTCGATCAGGCGCTTGTGATCGGCTTCGTTGATGTCCTTTTCGACGACCTTCGCCGCAATCATAACAGACAGACCACCAATTTCGTTTTTGATGTCGTTCATGGTCTTCTTGCGTTCCTGCTCGATCGAAGCCTCTGCCTTTTGCACCATTTCGGCGGACTGCTTGGCCGCGTCCTTCAGAATTTCTTCCGAACGCACGGTTGCACGGCGTGTTGCGCTGCGCGTAATCTCCGCCGCTTCCTCTTTTGCCTTGGACAGACGCGCGGTATATTCGGTGCGCAGGCTGTCTGCCTCGGTCTGGCTGCGCTCGGCATCGGCGTACATGGCGCGCACTTCTTCCTCGCGCGACGCCATCATTTTGTGGACCGGTCTGAACAAAAACTTTCTGATGATGAGGAACGTGATGAGTGTGTTGCAGATCGTCACGATGAGCTCCCATGCACTAAAGCCGACGAAGGACTGCGTCGCCGCCTCGGCAATCGCCTGTGTTCCCTGCGCGGTCAGTACACCCAGTCCCAAAAAAGAATGCATCACAGCTTTGCCCTCCTTCCCGTTAAAGTACGGTTTTCTTAGTATTCGATATTCTTAAACGGGTTAGCGAACAGCAGGATCAGCGCGATGACGAGCGCATAAATGCCGGTGGACTCCGCCATTGCGATACCGAGAATCATGGTACGGGTGATGTCTGCCTGCGCTTCCGGCTGACGGCCGATCGCGGCGCATGCCTGACCTGCGGTGTAGCCTTCACCGATACCGGGGCCGAGGCCGGCGATCATTGCCATGCCTGCGCCGAGAGCGGACATACCTAATACAAATGCCTTGGGATTCATAATCTTTTCCTCCTAAATACTTGTGAAAAGGTTTTGAGCGGAATTTAATCCGCCGATCGTGCGTTGCCGACATAAGACATCGTCAGCATGCTGAAAATGAATGCTTGCATCGCAGAGGTGAAGATGTCGAAATACAACGACAGAACGCCGGGGATACCGATTTGCAGCAGCGGCACCGGCAAAAAGCCGAGCACAAAACCGCTCAGCGCCTTTAAAGCGCCCATCAGCAGTGTCGTAATGACCAGACCGCCCGCAATATTGCCGAAGTGACGGAACGACATTGAAACCGGTGTTGCGATCTCACTGAGCACGTTGAGCGGCGCCATGACAAAAATCGGCTGAATGAAGCCCTTGAGATACCCGCCGATGCCCTTATACTTAATATTGTTATAGGTAATCAGTATAAAAGTCATCAGTGCCCATCCCAGCGTCGTATTCAGGTCGCCCGTAACCGGACGCATCAAAAATAACGACGCAAGGCTGCCGCAAAATGAAAACATTAGCAGCGTCGCGATATACGGTGCATAGTGACGGCAATCCGGCCCCATGGTCTGATCGACCAGCTTGTCCACAGTGAGAACCGCCTTTTCTGCAATCGTTTGCTTGCCGGTCGGAATTTTTTTCATACCCCGTGTCAATACCAGACACAAGATCAGAATGAATCCCATTACGATCCATGCGTTGCGCATGGTCTCCGTGATTGGCAGACCGCCGAACAGCGGGATCTCATATAGAATTTTTGGACCGTTGATTACTATCTCACCCACTCGTTTTCCCTCCTTTCCTTTGGAATGCACTGCCAAACAGCAGCACCAGCTTAGGAAAAAACAGCGGCAGGATGGCTGCCAGAGGATGGAAAAACGGCAACTTGAGAACCGCAAGAATGACAGCGCCCGTCAATACATAGCGCAGCATATAGCCTTTGCGCATGCATGCCTCCGCCTGTCCGGGAGGAAGCGCTACCGAACGCACGACATTCCTGCCCATCAGTACAAACAAAGCCCAGGCGTAGCAAGTTCCAAGCGCGACACTGATTGCAACGCGCCAGGATGCCTGTCCGCACAGTGCAAGCACGATGCCGGTCAGCACCGCTAGCAGCACCATGCCCCTTTTCAAACGAGCGGCCTCTTCCCGGACGATTTCGTAATCCTTCATGGTTTGTGCTCACGCTCGCTTTCTTTGGCTTTCTTTGCAGTGAATTGCATGAATTTCCACAGGTTGAGGCCTGCTGTTGCGATACCCAGAAGGATACCGACAATCACGACCCAGTCGCCCAGATCGAAGCGGTTACGGAGCCACCACGCTGCAAAGGTATATAACACCGGCGGAGTAATCATATTCAAGCCGAATTGTGTGAAATACACAAGATACCGGAGAGCAGCAGCCCAGTTCGTCTTTCGTTTCAAGAGCAACCCATCCTTTGTTTTGCGGTGACATATCACGGCGGCGTTCGCGCAGGTAAAGGCACAGTCGCACACCGCATACATCTCTACCATTATACCGGAATTGACCAAAAAGGGAAACACTTTTTGCAGAATTTTCTCATCATTTTTAGTCATCACAGCGAAAATATTCTGTTGCAAATAAAAAGACAGATGCAGTCGACAAGATTGCATCTGTCTTTTTCCGAAAACCAAGGAATGGTTTTAGAGATACTTCTTCATTGCCTCCGTAGCACTGTTCTCGTCTGCACTGATTGCGACGGTAAACTTTACGCTGTGCTTCGTTGCAAAAGCATCAAGCTCTTTCAGGAATTTTTCCGCGTGATCCGGCTTGTCATCCTCAACGATCTTATATAGGCTGTCAATAAAGAAATGCGTAATATCATAGTTGCCCGCGTGCACGCCGGACAAAAATCCCAGAAGGCCCTCGCAACCATGAACCATGTAATCACTGACGTCTATCAGTCTGGCGCCGTGAGAAATGTCGAACGTCAGCTTGTTGCCCTTTGCGATGCAAACGACACTGCCCTTTTCTTCTGAGACCGCGGTATTGACAAGATCAATAATCTTTTTTGTCTTGCCCGTACCCTTGCTACCCATAATCAGTTTTACCATATCGTTTTCCTCCCAACCTTTGAGGTTACTCATATGTTACCATAGTTTTCGTAAGATTACAATAATTTTCGGCTGATTTCCTACAGGATTTTATGAATAATCACCCTCTGTACCTTATGCGCCCTTCATCAATGCCGCACGCAGAAAATCTGCGTAAATTCCGAACAAACTCTTCCGCTCGACCGTGTGCGCCGCGGTCACCGGTACTTTCATCAGCTCCACGCCGTCCGATAGAATGACGATCTCCCCTACGCGCTGCCCCTGCACAATCGGCGCCGCAAGCTGCTCGGGCACGGTGACGCGGGTTTCGATGGTGCTCGTCTTTTCTTTTTCAACCGTCACGCTGTCCACCGTATCCGCCGCCAGCTTCACCGTATCCGCCTTGCCGAGGCTGACCGGCAGCGACTGCGGCAACGCGCTCAAGTCGGGCGTGTAGCTGACAAAGTGTGCAAATCCGTAATTGAGCAGCGCGGAGGCATCCGCCATGCGGTTCTCCTTTGTCGGCGCAGCCATGACCGTTGCAATCAGCGTCATGTTATCGCGCCGCGCCGCGGCAGAAATACAAAAGCCCGCCTCGGAAATATAGCCGGTCTTAAGGCCAATCAGCCCTTTATAGCTGCGCAGCATCTTGTTCGTGTTGGCGAGCTGAAATTCTCCCCCGCGGATGCTGTCCATCCAGATTGTCGTATAATCCAAAATTTTAGGGTGCCTCAGCAGCTCGACCGAAATCAGCGCGAGGTCGCGTGCCGTCGTCATGGTCTTTTGCTCTCCTGCATCCAGGCCGTTGGCATTGACGAATGTCGTTCCCGCGCAGCCGAGTTCTTGGGCGCGCGTGTTCATTTTCTCAACAAACGCAGCTTCCGTGCCCGATAAATGCTCCGCCACCGCGACAGAGCAGTCGTTCGCCGAGCCGACCGCAATCGCCTTCATCATTTCATCAAGTGACAGCTGCTCCCCTTCTTTGAGCCAGATTTGCGTGCCGCCCATCGAGGCGGCATGGGCACTGCCGGTCACCATATCGGTTAGGGTCACGTCGCCGCGGTCAACCGCTTCGATTGCCAGCAGCATGGTCATAATTTTGGTCACAGACGCAGGCTGCAAGCGTTCCTCCGCGTTAAATTCATACAGCATTTTACCCGAAGTGTCATATAGCGCCGCGGACTTGGCATATAGCGGCCCCATGTCCGGCAGAGCCGACGCGCCGCCGGTCAGCATGATTGCGCCGAGCAGCGCACACAGTACTTTTTTCATTTGCTGCACCCCCTCGTCCTAAAGCTATGAAAACGGACGTACTTTCAGAACATCGTTTCCGGCTTGTCGGTCGCCGTATGTTCGGGGCTTCTATGCCGCTCCATCCCTTTCTGTCACTTTGCAGGGGCATCCGGACTGCACTGAAAGTTTGCGAGGATGTTTTGGATTTCGCCCGTATCAGACACGGCATTGAGAAAGTCAAGGAGTGCGTTTGCAGACATATGCGCCGGTAGCTCGAGTTCTTTTAACAAAAGCTGCCGACGCTTGGCGCTCTGCGGTCCGCCGGACAAGCCCAGCGCATATAAATCCGCCTTTGTGATGGCGGGACAGACGCCCGCTTCCGCGCCGCCGTCCAGCAGCGTCGCGCCCGCGCGGGCAAGGACGCTTCGCAACACGTCAGGGCGCATTCCCTCCACGCCGAGCTTTCCTTCCTTGGACGCATGCGCTTTGCGCGATTCCTTGCCCATGATGTCCGGAATGTAGGCGTGCTTCACCTGCGAGGCCGGAAGCGCGCCTTTCAAAAAATTGCGAATCACAAAACCGGCGCCGTCGCTGTCTGTTAAAATGAGAATGCCGCGCTTGGCGGCAATGCGCCGAATCATTTGCATGCGCTCTTTGTCGTTAAAGATGCGAAATCCGCCCGTCTCGATGACAACGGTATCCACCACTTGACGCAGTGTATTAACATCATATTTACCCTCGACGAGAATCGCTTCCTTGATTTTAATCATGTTTTCTCCTTGAAATACGCTGCCATTTGCAAAAGTGTCAGCTCGACTTGCTTTTGGCGGTCGGATGCGCCGCTTTTGAGCGAGGCATCTGTTTCCGCACAGAGCAGCACTGTGCGGCGCAGCCACGGCAGCGGCAGGCGGCGCGCCGATGCGGCGAGTTTTCGCACATAATAGGGCGATCGCGAACCGACCAAATCCATCAGCAGCTTTTCTCCGGCGCGTGATTGCTCGACCAGTTTTGACGCGTATAGACGCTGCATATGTCGGAGAATGGAGGAGAAAATCTGAATTTCTTCGTTTTTCTGCGCCAGTAACTCTCGAAAAATATCGATTGCGCGCGCGAACTTTCCGCTTGCAATCGCATCTGTCAAATCGAATATCACGGCGTCCAGCACACGCGTGCACACCTGCTCAATGTGGTACGTTGTGATGTGGCCGAGCGTGGAAAACGCACAGACCTTTTCGATTTCAGTCAGCAGGTTGGTCATGGAGTTGCCGCATAGGAAGAGAAGATGCTCGCAGGTTGCGTCATCAATTTCCTTATGAAGCGCATTGACGCGCCGCCGCACCCAATCCATTAGCTCGCGGCCTTCCAGATGCGAAAACTCCGCAAAGCAAGCGCTTTTCTCCAACATTCCATGCAGCTTCATGCGCTTATCCGGCTTAAACTCTGCGATGTCAAAATAGAAAATCAGACACAGATACTCCGGCAGATCGGCCAGCATATCCGTTAAAACAGGCTGAAAAGCAGCAGGCGGTTTATAGGGGTCCAGGTCATTCACCACGACAACGCGGCGCTCCGCCATGGCGGGATAGCTTTCGATTGCGTCATTTAACTGCTCGGGAGACAGGCTTGCGCCGTCAAACACCTGCAAATTAAATTCACGAAACGTTTCGTCTAAGGCAGCGTTTATCAGCGCGTCCCGATAGTGCTTTTTGAGATAGGTTTCCTCTCCGTAAATGAAATACAGCTTGCCGATTTTTTTCGACTGAATATCCCGTTTTAGCTGCCCTGCTTGATTGCTTGTAGTCGCTGCCATGGCATGAACCACCCCCTTTTTTCAATAAAACTGCTCTTTTCGACGATTTCGCCCTCCAAAAGAGTGTTTTGCACCGGATACGTTCTGAAAAGCTCATCCGTGGTGGAATATCCGGACTCCAGCACGATCTTTTGCGGCTGCATTGCAGATAGCCGTAGACCGAGTAAGTCCTCGTCCTTTAGCATACCCTCTGAAATGACAAGCGTATCCCCGTGCAGCGGCTGCTGCTGCGCAAGCTGCTCCAGCATTTTTTGCGTCAGGCTATGCAGGATGAGAATGTCACGGTCTCGCTCCTCGTCGCGAAGCACAATCCGCACCACCAGCTTCCGCGGGATCGCGTTATTGAGCGACAGATATTCCGTTTCCGGCAGCGCGCACTCCCCTTCCTGCTGCCAGCGGATGACAGGCGTGCCGCACCGCTGCGCTGCGGCAAAAATCTCCGCCGCAGTGTCGCTCTCGCGAATATCGGGCGGAACGATCAGTTGCTCAATCGGGACACGATCCAGCAGTTCGGCCGCGTTGCGCGCGTGCGTTTTATCGACCGAGGTCAATATGAGCGTATCGATGCGCTCGAAATTGTTCCATGCCATATATTCTTTGACATTTTGTGCGGCATTGCGAAAGCCGCTCGCTCCGCAGTCAATGAGTGTCAATTTTTCCGTTCCCTGCGCCACCAAAATCGCTTGTCCGCTTCCGCTTGGCATATAGGATACGGACAGTGTATTCATTTGCTGCTGCACGCTGAGCATGCTCAAGGCGACGACTGCAACGCTCGCCAGCGGAACGAGCATGCTCATTTTAACAGAGGGCAGGTGCAGAAAATACAGCAATAAAATGCCATATAGCAGCAGCAGCGCGCCCAATCCATACGCGTCATCCCACGACAGCACACCGTACGGCAGCGCGGCGACCCACGCGGAAACGTCCAGGATCCACTTTGAAAGCAGCCTGAGCACTGTAAGACATAGCACGTGCGCTCCCGGAAAAACGGACACAAGCAGATGGCTTACATGCCCCGCAATAAAGAGTATGCCGACAACCGGAACGGTCAATAGGTTCGCGAGCGGTGCAAAGACCGATACATAGCCGAAGCACGCAAATAAAATCGGTGTTGTGAAAAACATGGCACTGCACGAGCATGCCAAGCTGGTCAAAACGGGTGCAATCGCGCGCTGCAACCATTTGGGTCTGTGCTCGAACGGTTGGGAGAACCGACGCTGAAAGCGCGCGCTGAAAAGCAGCATCCCCAGCGTAGCGGCAAAGGAAAGCTGCAAGCTCAGGCTTTGCACGGCATACGGGTTGGCAATCAGCAGCACCAGCAGCGCCAACGCGAGGGAGTTCAGGCTGTCCTTTTCCCGATCGATGCAAAAGCCGACGCAAGCAACCAGATACATGATGCCCGCGCGCACAACGGACGGGGACGCCCCTGCCATCGGAATGAAGAACAAAATGGCCAGTATAGAGCAGACAGAGCCCCATTTGCGTCCCATCATGGCAAAAAAGAAGCTGACCAGAAAACCCACATGCATACCCGAAACCGCGGTCACATGGGAAAGTCCGGCTTTGCGCAGCGCAAGCTGATCCTGTCTTGTAAAGCCGGTCTTATCGCCAATCAGAATCGCGGTCGTAATGCCTGCAAATCGCTCAGGCAAAATCTGGGCAATGCTGGTTTTAAGGTGCTGCGCCATGCGGAGCGGATAAGTCCATAAAGGCATGGTTTCGGGGTGTTCAATCAGAATCGGACGCAAATTCCCATCGCTGTCTTTGCCGCTCTGCGCCATGATGAACACGCCGTTTCCCTCGTAGTAGGTGCGGCGATCAAAACCATCCAGCGTGTTGGGACGGTAGCAGGTGAGATCCGCATACACGATGTCCCCCGGCACGATCGCGTCTGCGGTGAGCGGAACCGAGAGGACTGCGCGCACGCGCGGCTGGCGCACATCCAATCCCAGAGACGCGGCATCTATTTTGACCTGCACGCGCTGATACTCCTCGTAAACATCCGGATAATCGCATACGACCGCGGTAACCGCGGAAAGGTGCTTGCCGCTCAGCTGGGTAATCGGCGCTACAATCAGCTTCGTGTAAGACGACATATAGGCAACTCCGCAGAGCAGCGCGCACCCTGCGATTCCAATCCGGCGTGTTTTGGTGCAGCACAGCAAAGCCCCTGCTGCAATCATGCCGAGAGGAAGCAGCAGCGACATCTCCGGAAGGCGTATCTGCACGCGGTTCGCCCACACAAGACACGCGATACCCAGGGCGAAAAAAACGGTAAAATAAATGAGCGGTCGTTTCATGCTGTCCTTACCTTCCACGATCGAAAAATAGAGCGGCGCATCAAGCGCCGCTCTACAAAGCTCATCAGCCCGGCGGCCAGGTCATATCGCGGCCGGCCAGCACATGAAAATGCAAATGGAAAACCGACTGTCCCGCGCTTTCGCCGCAATTCGTCACCACACGATAGCTGTCAAACCCCAGCTGCCGTGCAAGCTGCGCAATCACAGCGTAAACATGCCCGATTAAGGGCGCATGCTCCTCCGTCAGCTCGAGCGCACCCGCGATATGCTGCTTCGGAATGACCAAAAAGTGCGTCGGAGCCTGCGGATCAAGGTCATAGAACGCATATACGAGTTCATCCTCGTAAACCGGCTTTGAGGGAATTGCTTTTGCTGCGATCTTACAAAAAATACAATCTTCCATGCTGTTTCCACTCCTCCCTGTTGTCCTGTTTGGTGATTAGAGCTGCGCTTCGACGATATTGTTGACCGCCTCGAGCGCTTCCTCCAAGCGGCTGACATCCTTGCCGCCTGCTGTTGCGCTATCGGGACGACCACCGCCGCCGCCGCCGCACAGCTTGGCGACCTCTTTGACAATCTTGCCCGCATGCGCGCCTGCCTTGACAGCTTCTGCGCCGCACACGCACAGGAATGTGATTTTTCCGTCTTCGCCTACGGTCGAGAGCACGGCAATCATTTTGGGCGCACGGTTTTTGATGCCGTCTCCCATTGCGCGCATCGTCTCAAGCGACGTGTCCTCGAGTTTGGCTGCAACGACGTTGACACCCTTGATATTCCGCGACACATTGAGCAAATCGACAATCTGCATATTCGCGAGACGCGTGCTCATGCGGTCGACATTCTTCGCCATGTCACGCAGCTCGTCCATGACCTGATCCGCTCTTTGCAGCAGCTCGCTCGGCGAAGCCTTGAGCGCCTTGGAGATTTTGGTAAGGGCGGCCTGGCGGTCGCTCAGCATTTTCAGCACACCGCGCCCTGTGATCGCCTCGACGCGGCGCACACCGGCTGCAACCGAGTTTTCGCCGATGATCTTGAATACACCCGCCTTTGCGGTGTTGTCAAGGTGCGTGCCGCCGCAGAACTCGATCGAAAAATCACCTGCGCGCACAACACGGACGATATTTCCGTACTTTTCGCCAAAGAGCGCGGTCGCACCGAGCTGCTTTGCTTCTTCGATGGGCATTTCGCGCGTTTCCACTTCGATGCCGGAAAGGATGGCATCGTTTACAATATCTTCGACCTGCTGGATTTCCTCCGGTGTCATCGCGGCAAAATGGGTAAAGTCGAAGCGAATATGATCCGCATCGGTATAGGAACCCGCCTGCTCAACGTGGCTGCCCAGCACCATGCGCAGTGCTTTTTGCAGCAAATGTGTCGCGGTGTGTGCGCGGCGAATCGCCTGACGGCGCGTTTCGTCGACCTGCGCTGTTACGGTCTCGCCGACCGCAAGCGCTCCGGTGACCAAAATGCCCCGATGCATGACCTTACCGTCCTTGGTTTTCTGCACATCGGTGACATGAACCTGCGCGCCCGACGGGGTGGTGAGCGTGCCGTGATCGGGCACCTGTCCGCCGCTTTCCGCATAGAACGGTGTGCGATCCAGTACGATTGTGACATCATTTCCGGCTGTTGCGGCGGCAGAAATCTCACCGTCTGCAATCAGCGCCAGAATTTTCGCCTCTTCGCACAGAGTCTCATATCCGTCAAAAACAGTCTTGATCGTCTTGTCCAGACCCAGATTATGCGATGCCCAGCCCAGATCACCGAGCTTTTTGCGTGCTTCGCGTGCGCGCTCGCGCTGCTCGTTCATGAGCGCGTCAAATCCCTCGCGGTCGGTCGTCATGCCCTGCTCTTCAAGCAGCTCAAGGGTGAGATCGATCGGGAAGCCGTAGGTGTCATACAGCTTGAACGCGTCCGCGGCGGCAAGCACAGCCTTGCCCTCCGCCTGAACCGCGACGATCATGTCGTTGAGAATGGACAGGCCGCTGTCGATGGTTTTGTCAAAGCTCGTCTCCTCCATCGTGATGACCTTATGGATGAAGTCCTGCTTTTCGATCAGTTCGGGATAAGCGCTGCCCGACTCCTTGATGACCGTCGCGGCAACCTCGGACAGGAACGGACGGTCGATGCCGAGCAGCTTGCCATGACGTGCCGCGCGGCGCAGCAGGCGGCGCAGCACATAGCCGCGGCCTTCGTTAGACGGCAGCACGCCGTCGCAAACCATCATAACGGTAGAGCGGATGTGGTCGGTGATAACGCGCAGCGAAATATCCGTTTTTTCGCCGTCACCATAGTGGATCTGCGCAATATCGGAGATGTGCGTCATGATGTTGCGCACGGTATCAACTTCAAACAGCGATCCGACATCCTGCACCACAACTGCCAGACGCTCCAGTCCCATACCGGTATCGATGTTCTTTTGAGCCAGCTCGGTGTAGTGGCACTGTCCGTCGTTATTGAACTGCGAGAACACGTTGTTCCACACTTCCATATAGCGGTCACATTCGCAGCCGACCGTGCAGGTGGGCTCTCCGCATCCGAAGCGCTCGCCGCGGTCATAGTAAATCTCCGAGCACGGGCCGCACGGACCCGCGCCGTGCTCCCAGAAGTTATCGGCTTTTCCGAAGCGGAAAATGCGCTCGGGTGCGATGCCGATTTCGTCGCGCCAAATCGCAAATGCCTCGTCATCTTCTTCGTAGACCGAGGGATACAGGCGGTCGGGGTCAATCGCCATCCACTCCGGAGAAGTCAGGAACTCCCAGCTCCAGGCAATCGCCTCGTGCTTAAAATAATCACCGAAGGAGAAGTTGCCCAGCATTTCGAAGAACGTGCCATGGCGCGCGGTCTTGCCGACGTTTTCAATATCGCCGGTGCGGATGCACTTCTGGCACGTTGTCACACGGTGATGGGGTGGCTCCTGCTCACCTGTGAAGTACGGCTTCATCGGCGCCATGCCGGAGTTGATGAGCAGCAGCGACGCGTCCCCCTGCGGAATGAGCGAAAAGCTCGGCAGCCGCAGATGATCCTTTGATTCCATAAACGACAGGAATTTTTCACGAATTTCATTTAATCCCATATACTGCATAGTGGTAATTGCCTCCCAAAATATATTATTTATTTTGCATTTACGAAAAAAATCCGCCCCCAACACCAGTGTCAGGGGCGGAATAATATTCCACGGTACCACCCTGATCTGCCCAAGCGGGCATCTCAGCGATCCTTAACGTGGATCAAACGTTCCGGTTTTCCGGACCGCTCGGAAATGGCTGTCCTGCGTGCCTGCCGAGGGCTTTCACTGTCCCCTCTCGCTTTGGGCTGCGTCCGCAAGACTCGTTTCTTCATCGCATTTACAATTTACTTTTCTATTGTACCATATTCGCGGCATTTGTCAATCTCTCGGCAGCGTTTCTCGGCGCAAAATTGAGAACGGTGCTGCGGCAAACGGCAGCCGCAAGTGAAACCGCATTTCCGGATGCTGCGCGACCTCGATTGCCGTCCCCTCGTCGTCGGTCATGGCGTCGACCGTGAAGCGGTAGGGCGGCTGTCCGGGCTGCATCAGCTCGAGCGTTTCTCCCACAAAAAAGCGGTTTTTCAGCGTGAATACCGCGTCGCCATGCGCGTCGCACGATTGCAGCAAGCCGCTGATTTCCCAATCGCGGATGTAATGGCTGTCCTCATAAAACTGACCGTCCCGCTCGCCAAAATAGAAGCCGGTATAGTAGTTGCGGTGGCTGACCTTGCCTATTTCCTGTCGGATTTCTTCCGGAAGCACAAAGCCCTCCGGCTGTGCCGCGTAGGCATCTACCGCGCGCCGATATGCACTTGTGATGCCCGCCGCATAATAGGCGGTTTTTGCGCGTCCTTCAATCTTAAAAGAATCGATACCCGCGCGTATCAGCTCCGGAATATGCTCGATCATGCACAGATCCTTGGAATTGTACAGATAAGTACCGCGCGCGTCCTCCTCAACCGGAAAATACTCCCCCGGCCGTTTTTCTTCGACAAGGCTGTACTGCCAGCGGCACGGCTGCGCGCACGCGCCGTGGTTGGCATCGCGATCTGTCAGATACTGCGAGATCAGGCAGCGGCCCGAATACGAAATGCACATCGCGCCGTGCACAAATGCTTCAATCTCCAGTGTCTTGGGCGTTTTCGCGCGAATTTCCGCAATCTCCTCAAGGGAAAGCTCGCGCGCCAGCACAATGCGCTCGGCGCCCAGCTCCGCCCAGAAATTTGCGGCTTCGTAATTGAGGATGCTGGTCTGTGTGCTGATGTGCACGGGGATGCGCGGCGCGTATCGACGCGCCATTGCAAGCACGCCGGTGTCTGCGATGATCAGCGCATCCGCCCCAATCTCCTGCAGCAGCTCAAGATAGGCAGGCAGCGCGTCCAAATCGCGGTTTGACGGCATGATGTTGAGCGTGACATAGCACTTGACATGGCGGGCATGCGCGTACGAAATCGCGTCGCGCAGCTGCTGATTGTCGAAATTACCCGCAGCCGCACGCATACCGAACAAGCGCCCGGAAAGATAGACCGCGTCCGCGCCATAGGCGATGGCATAACGCATTTTTTCATAGTCGCCGGCCGGCGAGAGAATTTCGGGTTTTTGGATAGGTGTCGTCATTATTTTCCTGCCTTTGTAAATGCTTCTTTGGCGAGCTGCACGTTGCGGTTGTGCTGTGTCAGCGTGCGTGCAAAGAGATGCGAGCCGTCCGGCATCGCCACATAGTAATAGTAATCATGCGATTGCGGATGGGATGCGGCATAGAGCGCGCTATACCCCGGGTTTGCAATCGGTCCGGGCGGCAGCCCCTTGTGCAGATAGGTGTTGTACGGGCTTTCGACCTCGAGATCGGCAGTCGTGAGCTTTTCCTTGTGACCGACTGCATATTGAATGGTCGCGTCGATTTGCAGCGGCATATCGCTTTGCAAGCGGTTATAAATAACACCTGCAATCGTCGCAAGCTCGTCCTGCTTCTGCGCTTCACGCTCCAGCATCGACGCAATGCTTGTAATCTCATGCTGCGTGCGGTTGAGCTGCTTTGCACCGTCCGCGATGGAAGCATCGTACTTGGATTCGTAGTTGAGAAGCATTTTATTGAGCGCCATGACCGGATCTTCCCCCTTGAGAAATTCGTAGGTGTCAGGGAACAGATAACCCTCCAGCCAGTTGTTGCCCGGTGTCATCGATTTCAGACAATCATGCTTGAACGGATAGGTCGTGAGCGCCTGATCCAAATCGGCTTCGGTGCAAACGTAACGGTCGATTAGCAGCGTGCGAATCTGCTGCAGTGTATAGCCTTCCGGAATCGTGATTGAAACCTTGGTGGAATCCCCCGGCAGTTTGAGATTGCGCACAATGGCGTTATAGTCCATCGCAGGATTGAGCACATAGTCCCCTGCCGGAACGGCATCATCTTTTCCGGTGACCTTGGCAAACAGCTTGAACAGCGTGCCATAGTGCACGATGCCCTCCTCATCCAGCCGGTCGCTCAGCGCCGTCACTGTGGTCGGCTGCTCCACCGTAACGGTAACAGGGCGATTTTCTTTGATAAAGGCAAAGACGTCATTTGCGGAAAAGAGAAGTATCATTGACAGAATGATGGAAATGCCCAAAATGATAATCAAATACAGCAGTGCGCCGCCGCACCCCGCGTTGTCCTTCCGGGATGCGCGGCGCTGGGGCGCGGGCTGTCTGGTTTCGTTGTCCATAAAATTCACCTCGGTAACTAGAATCGTTTCAATACAGCTTGAAAATTGCTTTTGCGGCAAACGCAAGTGCGAACACGGTAAAGCCCGGATTGATGAGAATGGCAAGCAATCCGGACGCTGCGTTCTCTCTCTTGGAAAAGCGGCGCATGTGGCCGCTTGCGAGCAGGCTTTCCAGCATACAAAACGCCAAATAGGCGCAAATCAGAAAAAGGATACCGCTGATTGCAGGGAAGTACTTCCAAATCCCAAACGCGCCATAAGTATTCGTCAGCCATAAAATCAGCACATAATAGAGGTTGTTTATGCAATGCGCCGCTATCGCAGGCCAGACGCAGTCGAACGAATAGGTCATATACGCATATAACAGTCCTGCCAGAAGCGGGCCGATAAAATTGCTCAATGTGCCGTGCAGCATGGCAAAGCAAAGCGCGGAAATAACAATGCAGCCACCGGTACCAATATACTGCTCGTATGCGGAAAATAACGCTCCGCGCACAAACAGCTCTTCCAGAATTGCCGGCATGACTATGAAAACACCAGCAAACAATGCTGCCATGTAGCCATCTGTAATTGAAACATCCCGCGTGATATCCATCATGGAAACCGGAGCGACCGCGCCCATGCGCAAAAATGCGTAATCGATTAAAAACGTCATAATGGACACGGCAAGCGCTGCGAAAAACGTAAATCCGATGACCGCCGGTTTGCTGATTTTTAAAAAGGCGCGCATATGAATGGGACCCGTGCGCGCACTGCCAAGGCGCAGCAGCAGAATCGGCAGCAGAAACGCAAGCAGCTCACCGCCGATGAGTGCAAGGAAGAGCGCGCGCCCTGTGAACTGCCCCGCGAGCCAGCCCGCACCGGACAGCAGACAAAAGCACAAAAAAAGTGATAATCCGGAAAAAAGCGCCGTTTTATGATTGGGCAACCGACAGCACCTCTCTTTCGGTCACGATTTTGTTGCATTTCTGATCAAAGGGCTGGGGGTATACCGTCGGCACGATCGCGGATTCCGCACACAGAGCGCAGATCACAGCGTGCGGTGTCTGCGCGAGAAAGCGGTCGTAATATCCGCCCCCGTAGCCCAGGCGGTATCCGCTGCGCTCCGCGCACAGGCAGGGCGCAATGATGAGGTCGATCAGCTCGGGCGCAATCTGCTCACAGGTTTCCCGCGGCTCGGGAATGCCGTATTTCCCCTCTTGCAGATCGGCAGCGGATTGTATGCGGTGCGCGGTCATTACACCCTTCGAGACGCACCGCGGCGCGCATACAATCTTTTTTAAGCGCAGTGCCTCCTGCAAAATCTGCCGTGTGCCGATTTCATCTTCAACCGAAATATACAGAAAGACGCAGCGGCAGCTTTGCAGCAGGCCACTGCGCAGAAACTGCGCCTGAATGGCATCGCTGAGCGCGACCCGCTCCGCAGTGCTGCGCGCACGGCGCTGCGCAAGCATATGCGTGCGCAGCGCCTGCTTTTCCTCTTTATTCGGCATAGTGGATGTCATGCCGCACCGTGGCTGCCGCATCCGGTCCGCACAGCACCGTGCAAAGCGCAAGGCCAAAATCCAGCGCCGCACCTGCCGCGCGGCCCGTGATGATTTTGCCGTCCACACAAACAGGCTGGTCGAGGGCGTTGGCGCCCACCATACCCGCTTCCATGCCGGGATAGCAAGTCGCATTTTTACCTTCCAGCAGCCCCATGCCGCCGAGAATGATCGAAGGCGCGGCGCAGATTGCCGCCACATAACGCGACTGGTTGACACACTGGGTAACGGCCTCCCGCACAAAATCGGACGCATAGAGATTTTTGGTGCCCGGCATACCTCCCGGCAGAATCACCATGTCCGCCTGTGCTACGTCTGCCTGCTCGGGCATGATGTCCGCCAGAACGCGCACGCCGTGTGCGCCGGTGACCTGCGCGCCGGTGATGCCGACCGTGCGCACCTCAACACCGGCACGGCGCAGAATATCGAGTGGTGCAAATGCTTCAATTTCCTCAAAACCGTCTGCCAACATCATTAGTACCATGTCAATCACTCCTTAATTCCACATTAAGTTCATATATCCGCTTAAAGAAGCCGTAGGATGATAAAATTTTGCAGAGCCGAGCGCGTGATCTGCACCCGGAGCCGTAACGCGCACCGTGTCGCACGCAAGCGCGCGGCAGATTCCGTTTAAGAGCGCGTGCGCAGCGTTCTCGTCGAGGGACACGGTTTCCTGCGCCCACGGCGACTGCGCGTCCGGCCAAACAAACGCATAGGCGCATAGCCCGCTTGCGTCAAACGCTCCGTACAGCGCGCCGCCCAGCGCGGAGAACATATCCATCTGCTCCAGCCACTGCGCTTCGCTTTTCAGGACAAGCGGGGAAGTTTCGCGCATCCGCTGCGCATACAGCACCTGTACCGCAGCAAGATCCTGCTTTCCGCATATCCGTATAGAAAAATCTCCGCCTGCTTGATCGCGGGTATGGGTCGATTCCGAAATATAGAAGCAGGGCTCATACCCATATTTTTGATAGAAATCAAACAGCCATGCCTCCTGCGGAATCAAAATCGAGGCCGCACGCGCATGCGCCCGATCCCATTCGAAGCTGGCGGACAGCAGCTGCGCCATCAGTCCGCGGCGGCGCGCCTGCGGCGCAGTGCACGCACCGTATATATAGGTCGCGGTGGCGGTGCTATCGCCAATACGCATCTCATACGGCAGCATTTGCAGCATGGCGGATAGGGTTGTCCCCTCGAGCAGCAGCAGTGTTTGCGCCGGATTATAGCGGTGCGTAAAAAAGTAGGGGTTAAAGCCGCTGTCATCCGGAAAGCAAGTCTCCCACAGGGCGCGCACCGCAGGCGTGTCTGCCGCCGTCGCAAAGCGAATCATGCGTTGTCCTCCGCGCGCGGGATGGTGAAGAATTTCTTGCCCATCATAACGGGTTTATAGGACTGCTTTGCCTGCTTCAGGCCGGGCAGCCCGAGATCCTCCTCACGGTTGACGTAGCGCACCTCCTGACAGTTCGCCAGCACAAACTGCTGGTTAATCATCTGATAGGCGCCGTCAATTTCCGAGTTGGCCTTTTCAATCTGCACGACGTAGAGATCTTCCCGCGCGCGGCATCCGAGCGTGTACGCGATGACCTCGCCGTCCAGATACAGCAGGCCGCCGCGCATACCCAGCCGCTCAAAGTGATCCAACATGCGGCGCACAGCGCATGCTTCGCCCAAAAAGGAATTATCGCGCGCACATTTATGCGCATGACACCATTTTTCATGGTATGCGCGTGCAATGTCGACATTTTCCGGGGTGATGGCGCGATACTCCCAGCGTCCGTCATACGCGCCGCGGAAACGGTTAATCATATTGCGCTTGGATTGCAACTTTTTGCCTGACAGCGTCGACAGTTTTTCGCTCAGATAAATATAATCGGCGCTGTCCTCCGACCAATCGAAGGAATACCGGTCACCGACAGCTTGTTCGCATTCCGGCAAAAGTGCCTCGGGAATGGCGACCATCTGAAATTCTATGTCGCGGGAGGCAGCATCCTCCTCCAATGCCTGAATGGCTGCCTTCAAATCGCCGTGTCCAATCGGAGCGAGATAAATCGGTCTTTTTTCCGGAAAGGTCACGCACCGAATGAGCAAAAAACCATTATACTCGCACATTTCGGTATTGTAGTGGTCTTCCCAGATATAGAGATCGGTAAAGCAATGCTCGCAGAGCATCGTAGACACGCTTAAAGTATAGCGCTCTACTGTTTCCTTATCTGCGAGGGTGATTCGATGAAAAGATAACATATAATCTTCCTTTGCAAGACTGTTTGATTAGTATGCGCATTTGTTACACAAATTACTCCGGCTGCCGAAGAGCCTCGTAGTGCGCGCACACTTCCTGCGCACGGCCGCAGGTCATTTTCCCTTCCGTGCACGGACCTGCCACGCAGGGCGGTCCGCTCTTGCGAAAAAGTGTGGGGGCAACCGCATAAACGAGCTTATACATTTCCTCGGCCAACGCACGGATCTCCCACTGCGCACGTTCGCAGCAGCGCAGACGGAAAAAATTCTGTAGCGAGCGTGCATTTGCCGTCATCACGATGCGCGTGGCGCACGCATTCGGCAGCACATAGCGCGCATCCTCAATCGCCATTTTCTCCGCTTGTGCGCGCGCCTTTTTTTCCGGAATCCCCTGCCCCAACAGGGCTTGTAAGTGCTTGTCCGCAAGCATGGCGGTCAGCGTCTCGTAGGTTTTCTGATCCTCTTCCATCGCCCGATCGAAAAGGGCTTTGGCTTCCGGCAGGTTTTCAATCTCGGGCGGCGCCACATATTCAAAGCCGCGCTCGCGCACATAGCGCTGCGACTGCACCGAAAAGGACGCGATGCGGTGCCTTGTGATCTGCGCAAGCAGGGAGCGGGAAACCCCCTCGATCGCAAACGAAAAACTCACATGCTCAATGGGGCTTTCGTGCCCCAGATCGGCGAGCATCTCCAAAAACCGGTCGGTTTTTTCCTTGGTCAAGCCGTCCAGTATCCCATCGACACCGCTCGCCGAATAGCAGTTTTTTGCCGCAGCGGCGATCAGTCTTTCCGGGTCGGGCGTGTATGCCAGCAGCTGTACATTCATCATGGGGTGATTCCCTTCTTTTTCAGGTTGGAAAGACGTGTTCCGAGCACGATCAGCATGAACTTGGGCAGGCTCATCATGCGGCCGATGCGCGTTGGCTCCTTGAGCAGCCGATAAAACCACTCCAGCCCCAGCCTGATAAAAATATCGGGCGCGCGCTGTACGGTACCCGCGAAAACATCCAGCGAGCCGCCCAATCCGCAGAGCAGCGTCGCGTTGATGCGCTCTGCGTAGGCGGACATAAAGCGCTCTTGCTTGGGCGCGCCCAGGCACACGAACACAACGTCCGCGCCGCCTGCCGCATTAATCGCGGAAATCGCTTCCTCATCGGTGCGAAAATATCCGTCTTTACAGCCCTTCACAACAAGGCCCGGGTGCTTTTTTTGCAAGGCTGCCGCCGCCTGCTGCGCCACACCGGGCTTTGCGCCGAGCAGAAAGAGGCTCTTCCCCTCCTGCGCCATACGCGCCATCAGCGCATCGGCAAAGTCGACACCTGCGACTTTGCCGTACAGTGTTTCACGCAGAATCTTCGCGGCGTAGATAATCCCGATGCCGTCCGGCAGCACCAGACTCGCATTGTTCAGCAGCTGCGTTAAGTCGGGTTCGCTGCGGCACAGATACACAATCTCGGCATTCGGTGTCACAACGTATCCCTTTTGGTGCGTATCGATTTGCGTGATTGCAGCGTCCACGGCTTGGTCCAGTGTGACCGCATGAAATTGCACGCCCAGAATACTTGCAGTTTTCACAGTTTTCTCTCCAGTATCCAATGTGATTTTCAATCTCTTATATTTTATACCATTCCTATCGAAACCTCAAGCATTTCCGCTTATTTGCCCGACATATGCTGCTTGATCAGTTGATTGATGTAAACCGACATGCCCGCGCACAGGCATCCCTGTACAACTGCATCGTACGCGGCAGCGGCGAAATTCTCATAGCAGCAAAAACGTGCCGCGACAGAAAGCGCGGCAAGACCGACGCCGCATCCTGTGAGCAGCAACGGAATGCAGTGATCCGGAATGGACTTTGAACGCTTAAACACCATACCCAGGCAGTATAAAACCGCAATCAGAATCGCAAATTCCGGCTTGACAAACGACAACAAATCATCCATGCAATCGCCTCCTTTTCATAGGGTATGCGATTGCGGATGGCCGGTATACCATGAATGCGCGACACAAAAACCGGCGGCAGGATCAAAAGCCTGCCGCCGGTCTGATTCGGGTTATTCGGTTGCGCCGTCCTCTTCCTCCGCGTCCTCCAGCTCATCGTCATAGAGCGCGGAAAGATCGAATTCCAGCTCTTCACCGCATGCAGGGCACTGGATACTTCCTTCATCCAATGTGCCTTCATCGATGAACAGACTCTCACCGCAGGTGGGACAAATGACCTGATACAAATCCGCTTCCGGATCAAAATCAAGGTCGTCCTCTGCATCAAAGTCCGGATGGAGTTCGTCTGCGACAGAGGATAGTTCCTCGTAGACATCGTCCAACTCATCCATTAGGTCTGCGTTCTGACGTTCCAAATCAGAAACGACGTTTGCGAGCTCTTCCATCGCTTCGAGCATCCCCTTTAAGAGCTTGCCTTCTTTTTTGGTGCCATCGATTTCCAGACCCTCGTAAAGTCCTTTCAAATAGGCTACATGTTCGGTCACTGTCATTTCAGTATCCTCCTTCGCAAAAATGAAGACATCGTCTTAAATTGTATCTCCGAAAAGCGCAGCTAATCAAACGCAGCGCATGCGGATCGTAAATTAGCCCTTGGCGCGCTCCAGATATTCACCTGTGCGCGTGTCGATCTTGATGCGATCACCGATCTCAAGGAACAGCGGCACCTGTACAGACGCACCGGTTGTCACGATTGCGGGCTTGAGCGTGTTCGTTGCTGTGTTACCCTTGAATCCCGGGTCGGTTTCGGTGATTTCAAGCTCCACGAAGAGCGGCGGCTCAACCGCGAAAATGCTACCCTTATAGGAGGCGACCTTGCAGGTCATATTTTCTGCCACAAAACGGAAATCATCGCCCAGAGTAGACTTGTTGATCGGCACCTGGTCGTAGGTTTCTGTATCCATGAAGTAATACAGCTCGCCGTCCGCGTACAGATACTGCATATCCTTGCGCTCTACAAACGCCGGCTCATACTTATCGGTCGGGTTAAAGCTGCGCTCGGTGACTGCACCCGTGATCACGTTCTTCATCTTAACGCGAACAAATGCGGCACCCTTGCCGGGCTTAACATGCTGAAATTCGACAACCTGAAGTACCTGGCCGTCCATTTCAAAAGTTGTACCGTTTCTGAATTCACCTGCGGATATCATAAAAAGTCTCCTCCAAAACTATAATTCAATACGAAGTTTAAATTGACAACTTATGTCGATGCCTATTTATCTTACCCCATAATTGCAGTTTTGGCAAGTAAATTTTAGCTGAAAGTTGGTTTTTTACAATTTTGCCTATGTGCCGCGCACACGAAGCGGGCGGCAGAAGCTTTGCCCCCGCCGCCCGCTTCGACTTGGTTCTCTTATGGATACTTATCTGCCGCAGCCACCGCAGCCTCCGCAGCCTCCGCCGCAGCTGCCGCAGCCGCTGTTGCCACCGCAGCCGAAGCAGAAGCCATTACCGCTGCAGCACCAGATCAGCACGATGACCAGGATGATAATCCACCAGTAGTTGTCGCAGCCCATAGTAGAATTCGCGTTACACATAAGATATTTCCTCCTATCAGTGATTTCATCACATCCTATGGAGAAAGACGGCTGTGGGTTCCTGTCTGGTGAAATGTTTTATATTTCTTTTACCGATACTTCGTGTCCGATGAGTCCTTCGGCATTGCGTCCGGTGATGCGCGCCGTGACGAGCGTGTTCTTGACGCCCGGGGTCTGCACCAGCACGGGAAAATCATAGATGGAATGTCCGGACCACATCCCCTCCCCCGCCGGATGCTCGAGCAGCACTTCCAGCTGTTTCCCGACAAACGGATCCAGGAACTCCTTGCGCATCGTGCGCGCAAGCGCCTTAACCTGATCCGCGCGGCGCGCTTTTACGCTTGGCGCAAGCTGCCCCGGCATGGCCGCCGCAATGGTGCCACTGCGCGGTGAATACGGAAAAACGTGCATATCGGCAAAACTGCATTGCCGGACAAACTCCAATGTGTCGCAAAACTCCTGCTCGGTCTCTCCGGGAAAGCCGACGATCAAATCGGTTGTGAGAGAGCACCCCGGAAAAAATGTGCGCAAGCGCGCGATGATCGCCCGATATTCTGCTGCCGTATACTTGCGTTTCATGCGCTCCAGCACGGTGTCAGAGCCGCTTTGCAGCGATAAATGAAAATGGTACATAAAGTTCGGGAACACAGATAATCTGCGGCAAAACGCTTCGTCCACCGTCCGCGGCTCCAAGGAGGATAGGCGAATGCGAACCCGAGGAGCTGCGCTGCACACCCGCTCAATGAGCGTGACGAGATTGACCTCTGCCGCCAAATCATGTCCATAGGAGGATATTTCAATGCCTGTGAGCACGATTTCGCGAACACCTGCATCTGCAAGCTGCCGCACCTGGAACAAGACTTCGTCGATCTGCATCGACCGCACATGGCCGCGCGCATAGGGAATAATGCAGTATGTGCAGTAATTATCGCATCCATCCTGTATTTTAAGCAGGGCGCGTGTTCTGCCGCGCGGCACGCCGGCCGGCAGCGACTCAAATACGGCGGGCGGTGCAGGGGGCGCGGCGTGCGCGCCATCTGACTCACCGCGCGCTCTGCGCTCGCAGCGGTCCAAGATGGCCGCACGGTCGGCCGTACCGCAAATCAAATCGATTTCGGGTTGCGCAAGCACTTTTTCCGGCTCGGTCTGCGCAAAACAGCCGCACGCTGCGATAATCGCACGCGGATGTTCTCGGCGCATCTTATGAAACATCCGTATGTTTTTGTGATCGCTCACCGAAGTCACGGTGCAGGTGTTGACAATGCACACATCTGCGTCTTGTGTTGTAATTTCGTGTCCGCGGCTCTGCGCCAGTTGCAACAGCGCCTGTGATTCAAAACGATTGACCTTGCAGCCCAGCGTATAAAAAGCAAATTTCATGAAAATAGTCCTTTGGTCGATTTCAAAATGAGAGGGGCGTCCGATACAGACTCGGCACTGCGCGCAAGCACGCGCTGCCTCATAAGACGCAGAAGCACCCGCCAATCGCGAGTGCTTCCGTGTTGTTATTTATGGAGTTCGTCCAGATACTCTTTATATTGGCTTCCGCTGACACATTGATAGTCTGCGGCATTCTTGTTTTTCGTAACGGCCGCGGTCGATTTGTTGATCGCCTGTATGGTGCCCGCGCCGCCGACGCAGCCGCCGGGGCAAGCCATGCCCTCCAGCAGGTATCCGTCATATGTACCGCGCTTTGCCATCATCAGCATCTTCTTGCATTCGCGCAGCCCTTCCGCGCTCGCGACCTTGACCTCGCGTGTGGGATCGCTGTCGTGAATACAGTTTACAACAGCCTGCGCAACGCCGCCGCTGACCGCAAAGTTGCGGCCGTCTCCGCTTGCGTCGGAATAGCCCTCATCCTCCGGAAGCGTCGCAAAATCGACTTCCTTGGCTTGGAACATACCCGCCAGCTCTTCAAACGTCAGCACGAAGTCAACGTCACTGCGCACAGTGCGACGGCTCGCTTCCAGTTTTTTCGCAGCACACGGCCCGATAAATACAACCTTGCACTCCGGATGCTGCCGCTTGATTAAGCGACCGGTGAGTACCATCGGGGTCATGGTCATGGAAATATAGGATGCAAACTCCGGGAACTGCTGCTTTGCCATCACAGACCATGCAGGGCAGCACGAGGTTCCCATGAACGGCTGTTTCTCCGGCACTTCCTTCAGAAAATCCTTGGCTTCTTCGATCGAGCACAAGTCCGCGCCAATGGATACGTCATAAACATCCGTAAATCCAAGCGCCTGCATTGCGCTGCGCAGCTTGCCCGGTGTCAGATTTGGTCCAAACTGCCCGACGACGGCGGGTGCAATGGCAGCATATACCGGCACATCGCTCTTCATCGCCAAAATCGTCTGGAAAATCTGTCCCTTATCGGCAATGGCTCCGAAGGGACAGCTTACAAGGCACATGCCGCAGGACACGCACTTGTCATAATCAATTTCCGCACGGCCGTATTCATCCGAATGAATGGCATCGATGCCGCACGCAGCGGCGCAGGGACGCTCCATGCGCATAATGGCATTGTACGGACAAGCTTTGATGCATTTTCCGCACTTGATGCACTTTTCCTGATCGATTACAGAGCGTCGGTTGACGATGGAGACCGCGCCCGTCGGGCAGACCTCCACGCAGGGGTTCGCCAGACAGCCCTGACAGGAGTCGGTGACCCGCACAACGTTATCCGGGCAGGAGTGGCAGGCGAATTTGATAATATTGATCAGCGGCGGTTCGTAGTACTTTTCTGCGATCGCGCTTTCGTTGATGCCTTCCGCAACCGGTTCATGCTGCTTGACAGAGCGCAGCGGCAGACCGATTTCCAAGCGCAGACGTTCGCCGATGATTGCGCGCTCTAAAAAGATGCTTTCGCGCAGCGCGGCAATTTCGCCGGGGATGATTTGGTAGGGTAGTTTTTCGATGCGCGAATAGTCACCGCCCTCATAGGCTAGCCGCGCGACCTCGGTGAAAATTTTCCGACGAATGTCGGTAAGGTTGGTTTCAATGCCTCTCATCATAGTTGGTAGTCCTCATTCATAGCTATTGGAGTATCACTTGCAAGATTGTTTGATATTTAACTAATGATCATTATAAAACAAATTCCCCGGAAAGTAAAGCCATAGCGCGCGTCAAAACCGATTTTGGCGCAGCATTACTCAATCTCCAGCAAAACCGGACAATGGTCGCTGCCCATGACCTCGTTTAGGATCGCAGCGCGCTTTAAGCGCGGCGTCAACCGCTCAGAAACCAGGAAATAGTCGATCCGCCATCCCGCGTTCTTTTCTCGTGCCTGAAAGCGATAGCTCCACCACGAGTACATCCCCTCCGCCTCCGGATAGTAGTGGCGGAAGGTATCCACAAAGCCCGCGCCCAGTAGCTCGGTCATTTTCGCGCGCTCTTCATCGGAAAAACCCGCGTTTTTTCGATTGGTTTTGGGGTTTTTTAGATCAATTTCTTTGTGCGCAACGTTCAGGTCTCCGCACGCGATCACAGGCTTTACAGCATCCAGCCGCTGCAAATATGCGCGAAACGCATCGTCCCATTCCATGCGGTACGGCAGCCGCTTGAGCGCATCCTGTGAATTGGGCGTATAGACTGTGACAAGATAAAAATCCGGATATTCTGCGGTAATGACCCTGCCTTCGTGGTCGTGCTCGTCGATTCCCAAGCCATAGGTGACCGCAATCGGCTCTGTCTTGCTGAAAACAGCAGTGCCCGAATAGCCCTTCTTTTCTGCGGAGCACCAGTATTCGTGGTAGGTGTCCGCAAGCGGAACCTCCGCCTGCCCCTGCTGCATTTTGGTTTCCTGCAAGCACAGCATATCCGGCTGCTCCGCTGCGACAAAGTCCAAAAAGCCCTTGCCCATGCACGCGCGCAGACCGTTTACATTCCATGAAATGAGCTTCATTTTTTCATCCTTTCAAGATTCCGCTTGCCGCGATGCGGCGCACCGCGTCCTGCATTCGCACGGGCGCAACGACAAGCGCAAGCGGTATTTTTATAGTATTATACGACAATTCATACACCTCCGCAAGACCCATCGCATTTCGGGCGCAGATGTGGTATACTAATAAAAAAGAGGTGATATTGTATGCAGCTAACGCACGAAAAGCATCGCATCTATGCCAAGTCCCCCGAGGGAAAACTACTCGCAGAAGTAACGTTTCCGCCGGTATCCGCCGACGTTGTCGACATCAATCACACCTTTGTCGACGATTCCCTGCGTGGACGAGGCATCGCGGACGCGCTGTTGCGCGCGGCAGTCGCGCAGCTTCGCGAGCAGAACCAACACGCCCGCGCAAGCTGCTCCTATGCCAAGGTCTGGTTTGAGCGCCATCCGGAGCAGCAGGAGCTTCTCGCACCATAGCAAAAGACAAGCGACGATTTTCTTCGTCGCTTGTCTTTTTTTATCATGAATTGTGATCTGAGATGTGAAATTGCTTCAGATTCCCGATTTTCTCCGCGCGTGCATCCATTTCCGTGCACACTTCCTGCAGGGTGACGCCGCATACGTTCATCATCACCATCATGTGATAGAACACATCGTTAATCTCGCCGATGAGCTCGGTTTTGTCCTCGTTTTTTGCGGCGATAATCGTCTCCGTGCACTCTTCCCCCACCTTTTTCAGGATTTTATCCAATCCTTTTTCAAAAAGATAGCAGGTATAGGAGCCTTCCGTCGGCTCAGCGCGGCGCTGCGCGATCACCGCCTCCATTTTATCAAACGCATTCATTCCGTCTCCTCCTTATGCCAAAGCTCGGTAAAAAAGCAGGTCTGATTGCCGGTGTGGCATACCGGCCCCTTGGGAGCGCCGCGGTAAATGAGCGTGTCATCGTCGCAGTCCGATAAAATGCGCGAAACAACAATATAATTCCCCGAGGTCTCGCCCTTGTTCCATAGCTTTTGCCGGGAGCGCGAAAAAAACCACGCTGTTCCGGTCTCCATTGTCAGACGCAGGGCCTCCTCGTCGGCATAGCCGAGCATCAGCACTTCCTCTGTGCGCTCATCCTGACAAATAACCGGAATGAGCGCTGCTTTCGCAAAAAAACGTTTCAATTCCATCGTGTGTTCGCCTTCTTCTATGATTGTAATGTCGTTCCCGTGCAGACCGGACCGCAGAAATGAGGTAAGCATACGATCCAGCTCCGGGTCTAGTGTGCCGATAACGCCTTGCGCCGCGCTCATGGGCGCACCGGAATGTTGCATGCGGCAAGATGCGCCTTGACTTGTCCGACGGTCAGCTCGCCATAATGGAACAGGCTTGCGGCGAGCGCCGCATCGGCATCGGTTTTTTCGAAGACTTCGGAAAAATGCGCAAGCGATCCGCAGCCGCCCGAGGCGACGACCGGAATGCCGACCGTCTTCGCGACTTCGCCGGTCAACTCCAAATCAAAGCCGGACTTTGTGCCGTCCCGATCCATCGAGGTCAGGAGAATTTCTCCCGCGCCGCGTTCGTAAACTTCTTTCGCCCACGCGACCGCATCGATCCCGGTCGGGGTGCGTCCGCCGGCCACATAGACCTCAAAACCGGAGGGTGTTTTTCCGGTGCGCCGCCCGTCAATCGCAACAACCACGCACTGCGAGCCGAACTTTTCCGCCGCGGCATTCACAAGCTCCGGTGTTTTGATCGCAGCGGAGTTGATTGATATTTTATCCGCGCCCGCGCGCAGAATTTCCCTGAAATCCTCGACCGTGCGAATGCCGCCGCCCACCGTCAGCGGCACGAACACCGCGCGGCAGGTGCGCCGCACCACATCGGCAATGGTATCACGGTTTTCGTTCGTTGCGGTGATATCGAGAAACACGATCTCGTCCGCGCCCTGCTCGGAGTAAAACCGCGCCAGCTCAACCGGATCCCCCGCATCCCGCAGCCCGACAAAGTTGACGCCCTTGACAACGCGCCCGTCCTTCACATCCAAACACGGAATGATACGTTTTGCCAGCATCACGTTGCCTCCCTAATCGCGTCTTCCAAGTCGAGCGCGCCCGTATAGATCGCTTTTCCTGCAATCGCCGCGTCGATTCCATCTGCGCGCAGCCGGCGGATATCCGCCAGCGAAGTCACGCCGCCGGAGGCCACAATCTCGCATTTGACCGCGGCGCGCAGCGCACACAGCTGCTCAAAATTCGGCCCGGACAGCATGCCGTCGCGTCCAATGTCGGTGAAAATAATCGTATGCACGCCGTAGCTTTCCATACGGCGCGCAAATTCCAGATATTCAAAGCCGCTGTCCTGGAGCCAACCGTCCGTGCGCACGGTTCCCTCAAGCGCGTCGATGCCGACCGCAATGCGGTCACCATATTCGCGGCAGGCATCCTCGACAAGCTGCGGATTGCGCACCGCCGCAGAGCCGATGATGACGCGCCGCACACCGAGCGCGAGCACATGGCGCACATCCACCATCGAGCGAATGCCGCCGCCAAGCTCGACCGCCGCGCCCGTTTCCGAGATGACACGGCGCACAACATCATAGTTTGCGCGCGAGCCGTCCTTTGCGCCGTCCAGATCCACCATATGGATGAGCTGCGCACCCGCCGCAAGAAAACGCTGCGCGGTCTCCACCGCATCCTCCGCCACTTGATGCGCGGTCGCGTAATCCCCCTGTGTCAGCCGGACGCACTTACCGTCCTTGAGATCGATTGCCGGCAATATTTTCATATGTTACTCATCCTTTCGTCAGCTTTGTAAAGTTTTTCAAGATATGCAGACCCGTGTCTCCGCTTTTTTCGGGGTGAAACTGGCAGCCGAATACATGGCCCCGTGCGACGATTGCAGGGACGCGCGCTTCGTAGTCGGTCACGCAGCTCAAATCGGTTTCCGCCGCCGAAAAAGCCATATAGCTGTGCACAAAATAGACGTAATCGCCATCGTGCAGCCCCTCGGTCAGTGCGTTGGGACGCAGGACGGACAGGGCATTCCAGCCGATCTGCGGCAGCTTGAGCGCGGTCGGAATGCGGCGGATGCCGCCCGGAAGCAGGTCGAGTCCGGCGCACGGGCGCACCTCGTCCGACTCGGTAAACAGCATTTGCATGCCGAGACAGATGCCTAAAAACGGCTTGTTCCGCGCAGCAGTCCGCACCGCATCATGCAGGCCGGAGGCGTGCAGCGCGTGCATGGCATCGGGAAATGCGCCGACACCGGGCAGAATTACGCCCGCGGCGTTTTCAATCATCTCGCGCGTCGCTGCAATGCGGTTGTCGACACCCAGATAATCCAGAGAATTTTGCACGCTCATCAGGTTGCCCGCACCGTAATCTATAATCGCTATATAACCCATATATTCCCCCTGCGCCTGCCGCGGCAGATCTGCAAAACATACAACCAGTGCTAGGTTGATTGTCCGTGTTTCATACGCGCTTGTCAATCCAAATTTTCCTATGTGGTCAGAGTACGCCCTTTGCGCTGAGCACGCCGCCGCCTGTGGCCTGCACCGCCTGACGCAGCGCGCGCGCCGTCGCCTTAAACAGCGCTTCTGTGATGTGATGCGCATTTTGTCCGTACTGTGCTTTGAGATGCAGGGTCAATCCGCCGTGCATCGCAAATGCGCGCATAAATTCACCGGTCAGACAGGTGTCGTAATCGCCGCACATCGGCTGCGGCATGGGCGCGTCAAAGACCAGAAACGGCCTGCCCGAAATATCGAGCGCGCAAAAGCCGAGTGCCTCGTCCATCGGCACAAAGGACGAGCCGAAGCGCGCAATGCCCGCTTTGTCCCCCAGCGCCTTGCAAAGTGCCTGTCCGAGCACGATGCCCACGTCCTCGACCGTGTGATGCCCGTCAACCTGCAAATCGCCCTTGCAGCGCACCGTCAGCCCGAAGCCGCCGTGCACCGCAAAGGAGTGGAGCATATGATCGAAAAAGCCGATGCCGGTCTCGACCGAAATCTCGCCGCCCTCCAGATTGAGCGCCAGCGCGATGTCAGTTTCGCGTGTTGTACGCGTAATTTGTGCGTTGCGCATGGTGTTACACCTCCCGAAAACGTACTTTAATGGAATTGGCGTGCGCGTCCAGATGCTCGCTTTCCGCGAGGGCCACAATGTCGTCCGCAAGCGCCTCCAGCGCTTCCCTGCTGTATTCGATGATGCTGGTCTTTTTGAGGAAGGTGTCCGTTGAAAGCGGAGAGAAAAAGCGTGCCGTGCCCGAGGTCGGCAGCACATGGCACGGCCCTGCCATGTAGTCGCCAAGCGGCTCGGGTGCATACGCGCCGAGGAAAATGGCGCCCGCGTTATGCAGCAGCGGCAGCAGCGCGCGCGGCTGCGCCGTGATGATTTCAAGGTGCTCGGGCGCGACCTGATTTGCAATCTTGCACGCGTCGGCAAGCTCTTCAAAGACAAGGGCGCAGCCGTAATTTTGCACCGATTCGCGGATGATTTCCCAACGCGGCAGCAGCTTTGCCTGACGCTCCATCTCCGCGGAAATCGCCTGTGCCTGCGGCATGGAGTCGGTCAGCAATACGGCGGAGGCCAGACGGTCGTGCTCCGCCTGACTCAGCAGGTCGGCCGCGACGCAGACGGGATCCGCGGTGCTGTCCGCGATGACGAGCACCTCGGACGGTCCGGCAATCATGTCAATATCCACAACGCCGAACGCGAGCTTTTTCGCCGCTGCGACAAAGGCATTGCCCGGCCCCACAATTTTGTCAACCTGCGGAATAAAGCCTGCGCCATAGGTCAGCGCGGCGACCGCCTGCACGCCGCCGCACGCGATGACGGTGTCGATGCCCGCAATCTTTGCGGCCGCGAGCACGGCGCTGTTCAAATTTTCGGTTGGCGGTGTGACCATGACAATCTGCCGGACGCCTGCGACCTTCGCAGGGATTGCATTCATAAGCACGCTCGACGGATATGCCGCGGTGCCGCCCGGCACATAAACGCCGACGCGGTCCAGTCCGCGCACGGTCTGGCCGAGCACCTGCCCTTCCCCGCGGCGGTATTCCCAGCTCTTGACGAGCATCTGCTCGTGATAATCGCGGATATTTTCCGCCGCTTTTTCCAGCGCCGCAATCAGCTTGGGATCGCAGCTTGCATAGGCGCGGTCGAGTACCGCGCGCTCGATGACATACGGCTTGCAGCCATCGAACTGCTGCGAATACTCCTCCACCGCTGCCATGCCGCGATCGCGGACATCGTCCATCATCGCGCGCACCGTCGCTTCAATATCGCCGCGTGCGCTGTCCGCGCGCGCCTTCATTTCGCGGATCACACGCTGCTCGGCAGCGCCGTCCGCGCATACGGTTTTCAAAAACATACCGTTCTTTCCCTCCTGTCAGCGCGGCTCCAGACCGGCTTCCATCTGTCCGATGATGTGCTGAATCGCGGTCTTTTTCATCTTAGCGCTCGCCAGATTGACGATGATGCGCGCGGACACCGGCGCAACGTCCTCGATGATTTCCAGCCCGTTTTCGCGCAGCGTCGTCCCGGTTTCGACAATGTCGACGATCGCGTCCGCAAGCTCCAGCAGCGGCGCCAGCTCTACCGAGCCTTCGATTTTAATGGTTTCCACATCCATGTTCTTCTTGGCAAAGAACGCGCGCGTCACGGCCGGATATTTCGTCGCGATAATCGGGGTTTTGTAATCGCGGTACACATCTTTCCCTTTTTTCGTCGCGAGCGCAAAACGGCACTTGCCAAAGCCCAGATCGACCATTTCATAGAAGCTGCCGCCCTTTTCCATGATCGTATCCTTGCCGACCACGCCCATGTCACACACGCCGTGCTCGACATAGGTGATGACATCCGCCGCCTTGGCGAGCACAATTTCGATTTCAGTGTCCGGCAGCGCGAAAATCAGCTTGCGCGAGCCGCTTTCCAGCTCGGAAATGTCGTAGCCCGAGGCCTTAAGCAGGGCAAGCGTCTTTTTTTCCAGCCGTCCCTTGGTCAGTGCAATGCGCACGGTATCCCGCCGCGCCGCCGCGGCCGGACGATCCGCGCCCGAAATGGACTCTGCGACCATTTCGACATCAATGCCAAAGCCGCCGGCGGGCATATCACGCCCGAATTTGGCGCACAGTGCGTTGTAGCGTCCGCCGGCGAGGATCGCCGCGCCCGCCCCGCCGATATAGCCGCGGAACATGACGCCGGTGTAGTAATCCATCTCGTGCACCAGCCCCAGGTCGATCATGACAGCGTCACCGTAGCCCGCCTTGTCGAGCGCCGTCCAAAGCTGCCGCAAATACGCAACCGCGCCGAGCACACGCACATTGCCTGTCATCCCTTCCACCGCGTCGAGCACCTCGATGCCGCCGAAAAGCTGCGGCATCGCGCGCAGCGCGGCTGCGGCGGGACGGTCGCGATAGGGCTCGAGCACATCGCCGAGGGCCGCAAAGGACTTGTTTTCAATCAGACGGCGGATGTGCTCCGCGATCTCGTTTTCGACATCGAGCGCTTCAATCAGCGCCTTGTAAATCTCCGCATGCCCCAGCTCAATGCGGAAGCTGTGCGCGCCTGTCGCGCCGAGCGCTTCAAACGCGGCGGACAGGATGTCCAGATCTGCCTGCAAGCCGTCCGCACCCATCAGCTCCGCGCCGATTTGCAAAAATTCCGCCTTGTGTCCGTTGTCGCCGCATACCGAGCGAAACACCTTCTGGCTGTAATACAGCCGCACCGGCAGCGCCGCGCTGTCCAGCCGCGTCGCGGCAATGCGCGCAATCGGCGTTGTGTTATCCGGACGCGCGACGCAGATGCGGCCCGAACGGTCGATGATTTTGAGCATGGTCTCCTGATCCAGCTCGGGGTTTGCCTGCGCAAACACGTCATAATATTCGACGGAGGGGGTCACGATTTCGCTGTATCCGCGCTCCTCCAGCTTGTCGCGAATGCAGCCTTCGGTCTGGCGCAGCGCGCGGCACGATGCAAACAGCAGGTCGCGCGTGCCCTCCGGCGTGGAAATACAAAAACGGTTCATGTTCCGCAACTCCTTTATTACTTCATTACGCTAAAATGATAGCATACGAAATTCGCGTTGTCAACCTTTTTCAAAAAAGCAAAAAGCCGCCGCTTGTGCGGCGGCCTCCGCTAAAACAGAGAAACCTGCGTTGTTTGGGGCATGGAGCCCAGCGCGCCGATGTCGCACAGCGCCTCGACAACCGATTTTCCGACCTTGGGGCAGCGAATCGTCATCTCTTCGGCGGACAGGAACGGTCCGTTCTCGCGCTCGCGAACAATGTCCAGCGCCGCCAAACCGCCCACGCCCGGCATGGCGGTGAACGGCGGAATCAGGCCGTTTTCGGTCACGAGGAAATTCGTCGCGTCGGAGCGGTAAACATCCATCGTTTCAAAGGTGAAGCCGCGCTTATAGAATTCATGGCACACTTCGAGTGTGGTCGCGGTTTCTTTTTCCGCGGCGGAAATGGTCTTATCGCGGTCTTTTTCCGCAAGCTCGGCAATCTTTGCCACGCATACCGCGTCGCCGCGCACCATGCAAGAGGCGTCAAAGCCCTTCGCACGGATGGAAAAATACGCGGAATAGAACGCAAGCGGATGATGCACCTTGAACCATGCGATGCGAAACGCCATCATAACATAGGCAACCGCATGGGCCTTCGGAAACAGATATTTGACCTTT